>CAZOZM010000015.1:0-43422 GCA_964584255.1 uncultured Lachnoclostridium sp.
CACCCGAAATTGTTATGTGGCTTTCCGACTGAGTCCTATTATATCACGCTCATCTTTTTTATATTCTATCGCTGTAGAAGATACTGAATTTGCAAATCCCGTTATTGGCACAACAGTGCCTGCTCCACCCGTTTTTGCCAGTTTTGCATAGATACCCCGTGCCGTAAATATTACGGAGAGCAATATAAGGGAAATTGTAGTAAAAAGTTTTGAATCTTCTCCGGAAGCTCCCAAAGCCGAGAAACCTTCCATCAGTCCCTGGCCGCAAAGACATATCAGACCGCCCATCCAGAAAGCATTAAATATATTCTTAGCTACGCTGTTCTTTGGTGTATTTTCGCTTACATATTTATTGTACAGTTCTTTTTTCTTCAAATCATTTTTTTCATTAATTACTTCTCCTGCCGTTACCTTCTTCATCCATATGTCCTCCTTCACTCTGTGAAATAAAGTATAATCCGGAAAAGCTCCATAAAAGAAGAAAGAGTCTGTGATAACAGACTCTTGTGACTTCCTTACAGGTATTTTTACCTGACTTAAGATATTTATTCATTTTTTCATTTCAAACCTGTATATCCGTCCGGAACAGATATTATCCGATAATCAGACTTTATCAAATGCCTGAGCAAGGTCCTCAATAATATCATCAATATGTTCCGTTCCTATTGACAGACGTATTGTATTTGGTTTGATATTCTGGTCTTCAAGTTCCTCAGCAGTAAGCTGCGAATGTGTTGTCGTTGCAGGATGAATTACAAGGCTCTTAACATCAGCAACATTCGCAAGAAGCGAGAATATATTAAGACTGTCTATGAATTTATGTGCTTCTTCCTGTCCGCCCTTAATTTCAAAAGTAAATATTGATGCACCACCGTTAGGGAAATACTTTTCATAAAGTTCATGGTCCGGATGTTCCGGAAGCGACGGATGATTTACTTTTTCAACCTTTTCATGGTTCACCAGGAATTCAATAACCTTCTTTGTATTCTCAACATGTCTGTCAAGCCTGAGCGAAAGTGTCTCGACTCCCTGAAGCAGCAGAAATGCGTTAAATGGTGAAAGTGTTGCTCCCGTATCTCTGAGCAATATTGCCCTGATGTAAGTTACAAACGCTGCAGGACCTGCAGCATCCGCAAACGATACTCCGTGATAACTCGGATTTGGTGCTGCTATTCCCGGAAACTTTCCTGATTTCTTCCAGTCAAACTTACCGGAATCTACAATTATGCCTCCAAGAGTGGTTCCATGGCCTCCGATGAACTTAGTTGCCGAATGTACCACAATATCAGCACCATGTTCTATCGGTCTGATCAGATAAGGTGTTCCAAAGGTATTATCGATTACCAACGGTATTCCATGCTTATGCGCTATTTCCGCAACTGCATCTATATCAGGAATGTCACTGTTTGGATTACCAAGTGTTTCAAGATAGACGGCTTTTGTATTTTCCTTTATTGCTCCCTCTAACTCTGAGAGGTTGTGAGCATCCACAAATGTTGTTGAAATACCGAATTTTGATAAAGTGTGTTCAAGAAGATTATAGCTTCCGCCATAAATTGTCTTCTGTGCAACAATATGGTCACCGGCCTGAGCAAGTGCTTCTATTGCATAGGTGATTGCCGCTGCCCCCGATGCAGTTGCCAGTGCAGCCACACCGCCTTCCAGGGCTGCAATTCTTTTTTCGAAAACGTCCTGAGTTGAATTGGTAAGTCTGCCGTAAATATTTCCTGCATCAGCAAGTCCAAATCTTGCTGCGGCATGTGCCGAATTCTTAAAAACGTAAGACGTTGTCTGGTAAATAGGTACCGCCCTTGCATCCGTTGTCGGATCCGGCTGTTCCTGTCCTACGTGAAGCTGTAAAGTCTCAAATCTGTAATTGCTCATTTTTATCTCCTTTCCTGCGCACTTCCTTCGCCGTCGAAGTTTCATCGTGCACACAAACCCAGATTTTATATGTGAAAACCATGTCTTCACATTTTTATTTCCTCATTGGGAATTTGTATCTTTTATGTCGCGCAACATTTAATATGCCTAAATAATACTTTCGATTCCCTAGTTTGTCAATAGGATTACGAGTTATAGAGTTATCCGTATTTTCTATCATTTGTTATAGCTTTAGACTATAATATTCAGTACACAATAAACTGTTCCCTATAAGATCCCATCTGAGTAAATACTAAAGCCCCGGGATCTCTTAAAACTTTCTTCAACGGTCCGGATTTCGTTTTAGAAAAACACAGGGGCTGATAGCCCCGTCATATAAAAAAAGAGGTACACTACCTGTACCTCTTCTTATTTATTCCGCTCTGGTTTCTCTTTTTTACGCTGTATGTCAAATATACGGCCGATGCAATTACTAAAGCGGCTGTTAAAACCTCTACAATATTATATAAGACTCTTCCGATCCCAAATGCTGAATTGATATCCGCCACTTCACTCTCCGTAAGCTGTTTTCCTACTTTAAAGCATAGATTTTTGCCTTTTCCCAATACCTCTACCGTCCAGATTCCATCATCGTAAAACTTTGCCGCATCCACACTTATCAGCGGAAGTCCTTCTTTCTCCGGCAGGTTAAATATATATGATATCCTTCCGACATTTGAAAAACTGTTAATGCCTTCGCCAAGATAACTGAACTCATATGTTGTTCCGGATGCTGAATACACAGTCGGTCTTTCCATTGATGCAATTATCTCATCTTCATATACTATGACATGGCTCTCGCCTTCTTTGAAATGAAGATTGTATATTACGGTACAGAGTGCCGGTTCCCCATTCTCCTCATCTATAATGTACAATGCTGTTTTTTCACCTTCCCCGGGTATCATGTTTTCGGTTTCGTCTTTGTCGGTAATCCCATATAAAGCAGCTGCCTCACTATAACAGGCCTTTGTATCAAGATTTTCAATTGTTTCCGTAAGAGTGTCATATACCGACTTTTCAATCAGCTCCTTTTCGGTGGAATTAACGTAAATTAATCCCATAATGTCACTGCCGTCCACCTTAATGCTGCTGCCACTGTTAAATTCTTTTATGCTTTCCGAGTCAGCCTCAACCTTTGATACCTTTAATATCATGGTTCTTGCAACCGGCACATAACTTTCTGCCGCGCTCATGTTTGTAAGTGTAAAGGTTTTTTTCACTGTACACACAAGTTCATCCGGAAACGGATATTCTGCATCGGTAAGATCAAAGACCACATTCCCATTATCCACCGATATACTGTTTTCGCTTCCTATTGTTAATTCATGTACCGTATTTCCTTCCGACTTTCTCTTATACTCCGCATCTTTTTTTCCGCATGAAGTCAATATAAGTCCCGAAAGCAGCATAAGCACTACGGCCACAGTTTTTACCTTTTTCATATCCTTAGTAAGGAAGATATTTCTCTCCCGCTTTTCCTCCGTTAATGGTCGATTATTCACTGACTTATTTTACCCCATATACGTACTCAAATCAAATTGTTTTTCATGCTGTTAAGAATCTTCTTCTCCATTCTTGAAACCTGTACCTGAGATATGTTAAGTTTTTCCGCTATCCAACTTTGCGTACGATTCTCAAAGTACCTCTTGCCTATAATAAAACGGTCTCTCTCACTTAGTTTTTCAAGAACCTCCTTCAATGCGTAATGATCTACCACCGGTTCTTCAAACTCCTGACCTCCCGATGTTTTGTCAATCAGATATACATCTGTTCCATCACCGTCATATATCGTCTTATAAAGAGACTCTACCTCGGAACATGCGGCCACTGCCAATGCCGCATCGTAAGAATCAATTCCCAATGATGCGGCTATTTCATCAATTCTCACATCCCTTCCGAGAGCATTTTCCATCCGTTCCTTTTCCCTGTAAATCTTTACTGCGTTTTCCTTAATCATACGGCTGACTTTAATACTTCCGTCATCACGGAGAAAACGTTTTATTTCCCCGGCTATAAGCGGAATTGCATACGTCGACAGCTGCAGCCCCAGACTTAAATCAAACTTATCTATTGCCTTAATCAGACCGATTATGCCGATTTGAAACAAATCCTCCTGCGGGACTCCTCTGCCGGCATATCTTCTGACCACACTCCAGACAAGTCCCTCATTGCTCAGGACAAGTTCATCTCTCGCAGACATGTCCCCGCCCCTTAACCTTTTAATCAATTCCAAAGAATCCAAAGCTTTACCTCTCTAATCAGGCTCTGCCAATTTTCTTTTCCATATGTACTCTGGTTCCTTTTCCCTTCGTGCTCTCGACGCTCAATATGTCGGTAAACAGTTCCATAAATGTAAATCCCATGCCTGAGCGTTCGGAATCTGAACCCGTAGTAAACATCGGCTCCATTGCCTGTTTGACATTTTCTATTCCCTTTCCATAGTCTTCCACATCTACAACCACATTATTCCCCTGCCTTGAAAGGTGAATTCTGATTTTCCCGGATTCATCATCATATGCATGAACAACCGAATTGGTAACTGCTTCCGACACTGCTGTTTTCAAGTCTGCAAGTTCCTCCATATCAGGATTTAAACAGACAATGAATGCTGATACCGCCATTCTTGCGAATCCTTCATTTTCACCGCGGCTTAAAAACTCTATAAAGATTTCGTTATCACATTCCTCAGGGATTTCGGAAGCATTTCTCTTTTCCCTCAACGCATCCGTGTCTGCTCCGACATAATTTTCACTACAAAAGTTCTTACTCTCCATATGGTCTTTTTTCCTCCATATCCATTATCTGGTACAATCCTGAATACCGTAATATTCTCATAACAACCGGTTTTACCCCCACCGCCCTCATTTTACCGCCTTTTCCGGCGATTTTTCTGTATCTCCCCATAATGAATCCAATACCCGAGCTGTCCATAAAATCCACCTTTTCAAAATCAAAAACTATGTTTTTTATGTCGCATTCTGCCATCAGGGAATCAACCCGTTTCTTCAATTTTGACGCCGCACAGTCATCTATATCTCCGTCAGGACAGATATATAAAGTATGGTCCTTTATCATATAACCGGCCGGATGTTTTCCTTCTTTTTTCACAATCTCCCTCCTAACTCCAACCACCGGTACGGCAGATGGTTTATTCACCGGCAGGGCTACAATATTGTGTCTCAATAATGCCTCAAAAAATGACAAAAAAAGCCCTGCAAAAAAATAAAGCCGAAAATTTAAATTTTCGGCTTTTGTAAAATCTTATATGAACTGGATTTCTCCGGTACTTTTACTGTAAAGATGCAATCCACTGCTTAACCGTGGCTGCATAAGTTCCGTCAGCATACTTATTGACATAATCATCGTAGTACTTCCGTGCCTGGGTATTGTCCCCGATAAGCTGATAGCTGCGTCCGAGAAGATATAACGTTTCTTCATTATCAGGTGCTTCCTGATAGGAAAGAATAAACATATAGTTAGCATTTTCATTATCTCCAGCATCCATATATGCCTTACCCTTTGAGAGAAGTTCTTCTCCGGAATATGTTTTGTTCATGACATCAGGAAACTTAATCAGCACAAGGTCATACAGAAACTTGGCATTTTTATTAGTAAGTTCCGCTTCACTAATGGCCGCAAGCTTCTGCTTGAGCATGTATTGCTGAAAATCATCAACAACTCCGTCACCTGTCGTGATTTCCTCATAATACTGTATCATATTTATTACATTATCAAAATACTTCTCGCCCTCAAGCTCGCTTATTTTTTTCTTATATTCATCCACATTCAGTTCCTGAAGTTCGAGTTTTGTCTGAAGTGATGCATTTTCCGTTTCAAGAGAACTTATTTCCGAAAGATATTCCGCAGCCTGTTCTCCACTTTCCTTTTCCATGCCAAGCATATCATAATTAAGAGACTGTCTTATTCCCGGTACTACCAGAAAATAAACTGCCATCATTCCTATAAGCACACCTGCCATAAGACTGACGAATATTTTGTATTCGGAATTATTGTCCCTGACTCCCGACACCGGAACGATATTCTGTTTTACCCTTCCTCCGAGAATATTCCGGACATCTTTATCCTCTTCCTTCTTTTCAGAAATGGAAACATCAATATCAAGATTCTTAAATCTTAAATCCTTTATGAGTTTCATATATCTCAGAGAAGTAGGATTTGCTATATCAGTCTTTAGACTTCTTTTAAGGCACTTTCTCGCTCTCTCATAATCCTCATTCCTGATATATATGAGTGCCAGCAGCTGCCACGCCTTAACGTAGTCCGGATTATACTGCACCGCCTTTTTAAGCTGTATAAGTGCAAGATCATCACCGTCCTGTTTCAGGACTTCGAGTGCCTGGTTGCATTTTCTTATTGCAGCCCTGCAATGATTAAATTTGACTGCATTATTCTGTACGGTTGCTATAAGTCTGTCAGCCGTAGGATTATGATCCCTGTAGTTTTTTGAGATAATCCACTGACTTAATCCCTGAGCTGCCTCTCCTATTTCAAAATAACATAAACCGAGCAGGTTTCTGGCATCAATATAGTCCTTTTCCAATTCCAGACATCTGACAAGATTATCTATGGCTCCGGTTATATCTCTGAGTTTAGCTCTTTCAAGCCCGCGGTTATAGTAATAACATGCCAGCTTGTGCGCCTTTTTTCTCATGGCAAGACTGTATCCGCAGCTGTCACAGACATTTTTTCTTGGAGCAATTACCGCTCCGCATTTTGGACATATCATTACTTACTTTTATCCTTCCTGACACCGGGCACAAGAGAATCCAGGATGTCCGTAATATCAAGATTTCTGTTTTCCAAGACTGCTTCTTCTGCCTGTTCTATTTCAAGAGATGGTGAAAACTTGGCAACCTCTTCTTCAAAATTAAACATTTTTTCCTCCCTTATCCAATATAGAATTGAACTAGGTTAAAAGCAAGCCTCCGCCACATAAAACAGCGGAAGCCTGCCGCAAACTTCGTCATTATTTTGCAAGATGTTCCAATCTTTCCTCTACCTGTGCAAGCATTGCACGATACTTTTCAAGTTTAGCCTGTTCATCTGCAACTTTTTCCTTAGGAGCTTTGCTTACAAACTTTTCATTCGAAAGCATACCTTCCGAACGCTTTATTTCTCCTTCAAGTCTTGTCTTTTCTTTTCCAAGTCTTTCGATTTCTTTGGAAATGTCAACAAGGTCAGCAAACGGAATATAAACCGTTGCTTCCGGAATTACGGTCGAAACGGCATCTGGATCAATGCCCTCTTTGTTTTCTGCAATCACAACCTCGGAAGCATATGAAAGTGTTGCGAAGAAAACTTTTCCGCCTTCAAATATGTCTCTAACATGCTTTGATTCGGAAACAACAAAAGTCTTTGCCTTTCTTGATGGAGGAACATTCATTCCCGTTCTCAATGCTCTTACTGCTTTTACTGCTTCTTTAATAAGAGCCGTTGCCTCTTTCTCCTGTGCATAATTTCTTTCTTCCGTATAAACCGGCCAGTCGGAAATCATGATTGATGTATTATCATCATATGTTCCTTCTGCTTCTTTGAGTGTACAGTAAATTTCCTCAGTAATGAATGGCATGTATGGATGAAGGAGCTTCAGCGCATCGGTAAGAACACTTCTTAATGTCCATATGGCAGCCTTCTTTGTTTCGACATCATCTCCGTAAAGTCTTGGCTTAACCATTTCAATATACCAGTCACAAAGTTCTTCCCAGATGAAGTCATATATCTTCTGAGCCGCAACGCCAAGCTCGTATTTGTCAAGATTTTCGGTTACTGCCTTAACAACATCATTACATTCTGCTAGTATCCACTTATCGGCATCCGTAAGACTTGCCTGAGAAACCTCTGAAACCTTGCCGTCTTCGCCCATCTGATCCATGTTCATCATTATGAAACGGCTTGCATTCCATACTTTGTTTGCAAAGTTTCTGCTTGCTTCAATTCTTTCCCAATAGAAACGCATGTCATTTCCCGGTGCATTTCCGGTAATGAGTGTGAATCTTAAAGCATCCGCTCCATATTTATCAATTACCTCAAGCGGGTCAATTCCGTTTCCGAGAGACTTACTCATCTTACGTCCCTGTGAGTCTCTTACAAGACCGTGAATGAGTACCGTATCAAACGGAACCTTACCTGTATGTTCAAGTCCTGAGAACATCATTCTGATAACCCAGAAGAAAATGATATCATAACCTGTCACAAGAGTGCTTGTAGGATAGAAATAGTCAAAATCTTCTGTCTTTTCAGGCCATCCCAGTGTTGAGAAAGGCCAGAGTGCAGACGAGAACCATGTATCAAGAGTATCAGGGTCCTGACGCATTTCCTTACCGCACTTAGGACACTTACATGAATTTTCTTTTGTAACTGTCATTTCACCACAGTCATCGCAATAAAAAGCAGGTATTCTGTGTCCCCACCAAAGCTGTCTTGAAATACACCAGTCTCTGATATTCTCAAGCCAGTGATAATATGTCTTGTCAAAATGTTCAGGAACAAATTTGGTTTTTCCTGTTTTTACTGCATCAATTGCAGGTCCTGCAAGAGGTTCCATTTTTACGAACCACTGCTTTGAAACTCTTGGTTCAACCGTTGAACCGCATCTGTAACATGTTCCTACATTATGACTGTAATCCTCTATTTCCGTTAATGCTCCGCACGCCTGCAAATTCCTTACGATTGCTTCTCTTGCTTCATAACGGTCCATGCCTGCATATTCAGGATAATCGTCAACAATTTTTGCATCTTCCGTCAATACATTAATTACTTCAAGATTATGACGAAGACCGACTTCAAAGTCGTTAGGGTCGTGTGCAGGAGTAATTTTAACTACACCTGTACCGAATTCCATCTCTACATATTCATCTGCAATAACAGGAATAAGTCTTCCGACAAGCGGAAGTTTTACCATTTTTCCTATGCAGTCTTTATATCTTTCATCATTAGGATTTACAGCTACTGCCGTATCTCCAAGCATTGTTTCCGGTCTTGTTGTTGCCATTTCAATATATCCGCTGCCGTCAGCATATGGATAACGAAGATGCCAGAAATGACCTGCCTGATCTTCGTAGTTAACTTCCGCATCGGAAATTGATGTAAGACAGTGAGGACACCAGTTGATTATTCTCTCTCCACGATAAATAAGACCCTTATTGTAAAGATTTACGAAAACTTCCTTAACTGCCTTATTACAGCCCTCATCCATTGTAAATCTTTCACGGTCCCAGTCACATGATGAACCCAGTTTTCTAAGCTGCTTTACAATTCTTCCACCGTACTGTTCTTTCCAGTCCCATGCTCTTTCAAGGAATTTCTCGCGACCAAGCTCTTCCTTTGTAACACCTTCTTTTCTCATTGCTTCCACAATCTTAGCCTCAGTTGCAATAGATGCATGATCTGTTCCCGGAAGCCATAAAGCTTCATATCCGGCCATCCTCTTGTATCTTATAAGAATATCCTGCATTGTATTATCCAATGCATGTCCCATATGGAGCTGTCCGGTGATATTTGGTGGTGGAATAACGATGGTAAACGGTTTTTTCTCCGGATTTACCTTTGCATGAAAATATTTACGGGTTTCCCACTTTTCATACAAATCGTCTTCAATTTCCTTTGGATTGTAATTCTTGGCAAGTTCTTTCATAACTGCTTCCTTTCTGTATAAAATTCTATTGTCCGTTTCGGTATGCCTTTTTTATTTTGTTGAGTGTATCATCAAAAAGCCACCAGAAATCCTCGTCACTGTCCTTACTGCTGTGCTCCATCAGTTTAAGCACACTCATGTAATCCGAGTTATATTCTCTGTTGTCTTCAATAAAGTAGAACTGATTTTCTATCCTTCTTATAAGCTCAACATCACCTGAATTTGCATTTATTTCCCGATTAAATGCCTCTTCATCTCCGCCCATTTTCAGAGCGTACATGTATTGGCAAAGACTCTCTTTATCATGATTTTTCTGATAAGCCCTGTCAAACGCCTTTGCGGCGGACGAGAACCTTCCGCCCTGAGCCAGAATCACGGCATAATTATGATATACGTTACCCTGATCCTCATCACCAAGCTGTTCAAACTCCTTGTCGTCTATCAGATTTGTATATTCAAACCCGGCTTCCCTGATTTTGCCGAATCTCATAAGCATATCCGCATGCCGTTTCCTGCGTTCTGCCGGAAGCATGTCGTAAAGCTTGTCGATTTCACTGATAAGATTGTTGAGTTCTTCCTCCGTATAATAGTCCGTACTGCAGAAAATCGAGACAACCAAATCCTTAATACCGGCACCTCTTGATAAAAGCTGTTCCAAAAACTGAGCCCTGTCCTTCATGCCCAGTTCCGTACCTATAAAGGTTACAAGCGACATGTCCGACAAATCCTCTTCAAGGGTGTCTATGTTGTGATAAAGATAGTAACACAATTCTTCCATCGTATATACGCTTACGCCCGTCGAAGTAAACGTATACGGATTAACTGCCTTATCACCTATACAAAAAATAAACTTTCCCACTTTATTAACCCTTCCTTAAAAGTGAATAACCTTTTCCCAGATTCTGTAAGTATTTTCATAAAACTCACCGAATCCAAGATCCCTGACAGTCAAAACAGCCGTATCCCTGTCAAGAAATTCCACAAGCACTGAAACTCTCATCGTTTTGTTTTCACGCTTTTCTATATTTCTGAGATTCATTACTATATGTTTAGTTTCTTTTCTGACCGCATGAAATATCGTAAAAAACACTTCATCCGTATCATCAAGAATTCCGACGGTTTTCGCATGAACCTTGCGCCAGTCACTTCCCGCCGCAACCATTGTATACTCGCCGATCCTGTTGTCCTTAAACATTCTTATGGAAACGGAAAATCTTGTCTGATTATCCGTAAGGAACAGATAGTTTTTATAATCTTCACTTTCGGATATTATTCCGGCATAGGCCGCACCCTTCGCATACAGATTCTGTCCCTTAAAAACTCTTCTTCCCGGGCAAAGTGATTTAATTACCTCGTCCGCCCAGGTTCCGTCAAATCCCTGACCCGTAAAATAAATGGTTGAGAGAATCTGCCTGTGAAGAAGTCTGTCCGTAATGCCTTTAAAAACACCGGCAAGCCTTGAATCCGTCATTGTAAGCATCATTGATGCATTGAGCTCGTCATCAAAATCATAGGAGGAAACCGTAACCGTCACCGGAAGCTGTTTCTTACTTGTCGAAAGCTGATAGTATTTCAGTCCGGTTTCGTCAAAATCGAAAAGAGAAACATCATTTATCCACAGATCCTTTTTCTGACTGACTGTATAATACATGAAGCTTTCCATGTAGCTCAATATCATCAGTCTGTTTTTCTCAAATCCAAGTGCCTCAAACGATTTTTCAATTGCCGCCATAAGTTTGTCGGTCTTGTTCTTTACGGTTACAACAACCTTGGAAACAGTCATATTCAGATATTTCTGTCGTATTGCCGTATAGATTTTCCTGATGAATTTATCAAGAAGCTCCGCTCCTGTATATTCGTTTCCGAAAATCTGTATTATTTCATCGCTTTCAAGTTTCTCAAGAATGGAATCCACATACCATCCGGCATCTCTGTTTCTGCATCTTACCGCCTCATCTCCGAACATCCAGTCTTTTGTATCATTTCTGATACACAGAACCGTCGGTACCAGATACATACTCCGGTTTGGAGAAATGCTGACCGATTCCGGTTCCGAACCATCCACACTTATGGATATCTGTGTGGTCTCCGTTCCGAGATCAAAACCCGCAATTATTGATTTTGAATTGTCCATATTCTCCTCTTCCTTTCTTTAGAGATTGTTAACCGGTAAATCAGCCATTGTCTATCGGCTTAAACAGCTGTGAAATGGCAAATTCCCTCTTTACATAATCATTGAGAAGTTCAATCGACCTTCCCCTGTCCTTTGCATTCCTTGCATTTATTATCGCATTAATGGATGAAAATCTGGTCTTTGAACCGGTAAGGTCACCCGCCGGTCCCGTAAGCATACATCTTTCGGAAGTTATTACCTCCTGACCGCTCTCATCCTTTATTATATATTCTACCGTTTCCTGTGAGAAGAGAATGATTTCCTTAATGAAGATACCATAACATACATTACGCATAGCCTCTTCCTTCATAACCCTCTTACCGTCCTGACGTGTCATAATCTGAATTGTTACGCGATGTTCAGGATTGGAGCGGTATTCAATATAGACTTTGTCTTCCATGTTTTCGGGCAATCTGAAATACTTGGAGAAATTCAGGAAACAAGGAAGTATTTTTCCCTTGTTGACCATTATTTCAAGCCATTTTTCCGCAAATTCACATTCTTCCGACGTAAGTTCCCTTGCATTTGCAAGCTGTTTAAGACATGCAAGCATAACATAATCATTGGACTCAAAATAGGAATCCCTCTTTAAAATCTCCGTTATGCCTTCCGGTATTTCCACATCGGAAATAAGATACTTATATGAGAGATAGTTAAAATATGCCTTTGTAAGAGTTCTGTTTCTTGCTCTCCGGTGATAATGAGAATATATCTGCTCACCATAAGGAAGATAACTCTCCGTAAATAATATCTGTCCCAAAAGCCTCTCGTCAAAATCAGCGGTTGCAACCTGCTCAAGACATGCTTCCTGCCAAATATCATACATACGGTTGGTAAGGCCGTTATAATAATTTGCCAGATAGATTAAAATCCTTTCATGTCTTCTGCCATTTACAAACAGATAGTACATCAGCTCACATAATGTTTTATTGTCACGGTTAACAGAGGCCTGCGGAACAGAAATCACAAACTTCTCAAGGACTCTCAAATCCACATTTTCAAAGCCGCATTCTTCCATCATACGGAATGCCTGTCCATACTGCTCATGCAGAATGAGAAGAGCAATAAACTTTCCTCTTCTTACCGGCGTAAGCTGTCTGTAATCTATTTTCTTCAGTTCCTCAGACTTAATCTCATCCTGTGCATGGTCATAGAAATACAATGCCAGGTCGCTTATGAGCATATGCTCCTCTGAGGACGTAATTCCCTGAATTGCCGCCGCCTGCTTTCTCAATTCAACTGACTGCTGGTCAAACTTCCTCATCCGATGGGCTTTTTCAACCAGATTCAGTATAAGCTGGGAATTGTCTCTGTCATACTTATAGGCCATCGATGCCAGACTGTCTCCCGGCATAAGCTCCGTTATTTCCGTGCCCTCAGGCATAAAATATCTGTTATTTGAAGCATCCAGCATAAATACGCCTGCACCATGCGTATAAATGTCTATCTGCGCTTTACCGCCTATTAAAGGAACCATAATGTCCTCTGCCATTTCCCTGTGTGATACGCAGACATACTTCATAAGCGGATTACTGCATGTAACCTCACATCTGAAAATGACTTTACCCATCTGTTCCCTGAATTGTTTTTTACTGTTTTCGTCACAGAGACTGTCATTATAGATTATAGCAAGATTACCGTCATTACGTCCCGCCCTCATCTGCTGAAGTGCAAACAGCCTGAGCTTATCCTTATAGTTCTCATATACAATAGGATTTGACTCCTTATGTAATACTATATTTGCATAGAGATATGCCAGTCTCTTATCATTGAGTTTCGAATTGTATACATAATACATCAGAACAGCCTGGTCGAGTTCTTCCTCCACATCCCTGTCAATCGAATACATGTAGTATTCGTAAAGATCACTTATTCTGATATTTTCCTCCGCGCCCTTCTGATACCACTTAAAATACTTGGTCTCCTTACGATAACCTTTTATAAGTATCTGACAGATTGCCGTAAGCGTATCCCTCAGCTGGAATTTCTCGTAAATCATCGCAAGTACATTATACTGTATCTTTACATATACCTTTGAGCGGAGCACGAGAGACGTGAACTGAACCGCCAGGTCTCTGCTGCAGCAGTCATGTCTTAAAGCAAAAAGAACGGTTGAGGTTTCAAACATGTCAAGTTCCTTAAGCATAAACGGTTCACGATTGAAAAGTTTTGCCGCCTCCATGAACATAATCGCCATGCGGCATCCCTTATCATACATTCCCTTAAGTTCATCAAACCGCATACGAATGTTTTTTTCATATCTTTCATCCGCATAAATTGCAAAAACCTGAAGAAGAGGACAGTCAGGATTATCCTGGCACAAAGCATAGAGCATCTCAAGGTACTCCTGCTTTCTGGTTGTCATCTTTTCCGAAAGAAGATACAGATAAAGCCCCTTTGCATAAGGAGAAGCATTCTCATATTCTTCCTCCGTTAGAGAATTAATTATTGCTGCTGCCGGACTCTCTTTTCCTGAGATTCTTATAAGTTTTGCTCTGTATAATTTTGAAAAAAGTTCATCACTCTCACTGCACCTGTCATATGCATCAAGAATAGCATTTGCCTCCGAAACATATCTTCCGGCCGGAATCTGGTTGAGGTTATATGATATGAAATTCTCAACTCCCCTTATGGCAAGTCCCTTAACTCTTCTTTTTTCTTCCAACTCTGATTTATTTTTGTTCGGCACATGACATATCACCCTGATATTAAGGCTTAAACCGCATCCCGTAATGCTTATTCCGCCAAAGTTCCATCCTTCGTGCATTTTCTCGGGATGAATTATGTAACGCAAATCAAACTCGCCGGATATAAAATCGTCATAGGATATGCTCTTCTGTTCAAGTTCAATGAAATCACCGTTTTCCTCGGCGAAAAGATTCACATAACCCCAATTGCTTTTTGTAAGCCTTATTGAATCGGAAAAACTGCTTGTGCCGACATCATAACTGCAGACATCCCTGTCCGCCTGTACTGACACCGGAAGCTTTCTCCTCGTTGCAATAAGAAACTGCTCCATGGCATTGTCCGGCGAAGGACTTTTAAGAAGTCTCTCCCATACAAAACGGCTGTCCGGCTCAAAATGTTTTAAAAACATTTCAAAATCCGTACTCGTAAAAATTCTTCTTGCTTCTTCCCAATTATCTCTGGCAAGTGCCGCAAACTGAACCATGTTATATATTTTTCCGGCTACCGTATTAAGAACCGGTGCGGTTACTTTTATTTCATAGGGAAGTACAATTTCTCCCAAACTGCTTACAATGTCAATTTCTCCCTGAATGACATCATTAACCTCAGAATATTCAGTATTTACCGTAAATTCTATTGTACATTCTTTTCCTATAAACTGTCTGCCCGATAAAATCACTCTGCTGTTTGTTGAATACACCAGCCCCTTCATGTGAGCTCCGGCCGCATTACTCACCGTCACGGTATGCAAAATACGTTTGTCCACCGGTACTGACAGAGAAACCTTATCCTCACTCAGTTTTATGGCCGGCAGTTCATATTCAAATATACCGCGTGACAGTTGCTCTATCTTTTCCTTCACCTGTACGGACCTCCTTTTTTCCCATTTATGCATACATGTTTTATTTTATCAAATCTGTCTACTATAATCAACCTATTTAAAATTCAAAAACAAAAAAAACCACACACCTGAAATGGTGTGTGGTAAGAAATTCATCTGTTATGCAAGCTTAGCCTTTGCAACTTCAACAAGTTTAGCAAATCCTTCTGCATCATTAACAGCAAGTTCTGCAAGCATCTTTCTGTTGATATCAACTTCTGCGAGCTTTAATCCGTACATAAATTTAGAATATGAAAGACCATTAAGTCTTGCTGCTGCGTTGATACGGGCAATCCAAAGACTTCTCATCTGTCTCTTTCTTTCTTTACGACCAGCAAATGCTGATGTTAATGCACGCATTACGGACTGCTTTGCGATTCTGTACTGCTTGCTTCTAGCTCCTCTGTAACCTTTAGCGAGCTTTAAAACTCTGTTATGTTTCTTTTTAGCATTTAAGCCACCTTTAATTCTTGCCATAATTTACCTCTTTCTGCGCTGCTTATCCTGATATAGGTCCGTGAATGCAGCGCAGACACAAACCCGATGTATTCATTCTATCTGATCTCCAACTTATAAGTATGGTAAAATCTTCTTCATATTCTTTTCATTTGTCTTATCAGTCATTGCAGCTTTTCTGAGATTTCTCTTAAGCTTTGTGGACTTCTTTGTTAAAATGTGCTGTTTGCCGGCTTTCATTCTCTTAAGTTTTCCTGTTCCGGTCTTGGAAAATCTTTTAGCAGCTGCACTGCTTGTCTTCATTTTTGGCATAATATAATCCTCCTTAATAAATCCTGCCTATCCGTAGATGACATTAGTTATCTCTCTTTTTTGTCAAGATTACCACGAGGCTTCTGCCTTCCATCTTGGCTGGTTTATCAACGCTGGCACAATCTGCAAGTTTTTCTGTGAAACCTTCAATGATTTCCTTTCCGGTCTGCACATGAGCCATCTCACGTCCCCTGAATCTAAGAGTAACCTTTACCTTATCTCCTTTAGTGATGAATTTTCTCGCCTGATTTGCTTTTGTATTCAAATCATTAACATCAATATTTGGTGATAAACGGATTTCTTTAACTTCAGTTACCTTCTGTTTCTTCTTGGCATCCTTAACTCTTTTAAGCTGTTCATAGTGATACTTTCCGTAATCAACTATTCTGCACACAGGTGGTTCAGCCTTAGGAGCAATCTTTATAAGATCAAGACCAGCTTCCTTAGCCTTTGCCAAAGCTTCTGCTCCTGACATAATTCCAAGCTGTTCACCGTTTTCTCCAAGTACACGAACTTCCTTATCTCTAATCTGTTCGTTCATCATTAAATCTGCGATATTTAACACCTCCAACCCTTTAAAGAAGATAAAAATTCAATAAATGCAATAAAAAAAGCGGAACTAAAGATTCCGCCCATAATAAATAAACCTGTGGTTATATTCATTTCTTAGACCTTTTTGCGCTGCTTACAGGCTGAAGGTGAGAGCGGAAACTCTGCTTTTGCATTCATACCTTTTGTAGGTTATCATAACCTTCCTGATATGTCAAGCCGATTTTTTCTTTTTTTACATATCTATGAAGCATGTTCCAACAATATGCCACTCTTTTGTTTACATGCGTGGCATATTGTTTTGCCTGCTGGCGGAAACAAAGGCTCTGCCATACAGATTACAGCCTTATGCAGTCATCACACATGTTCCTGATCAGTCTTTCATCATGCGAAATGATGAGATAGGTAAGATTATTCTTCCTTTTCAATTCATCAAGAAGCCTGAGTATCTTTACCTGTATGGTTGCATCAAGTGCCGTCACCGGTTCATCGAGAAGGATTATGTCCGGTTTGGAAATAACCGCCATCGCGATTGCGGTTCTCTGTCTTTGTCCGCCCGAAAGTTCTGACGGTCTTCTGCCAAGCATCTCTTTGTCAAGTCCTACACTTAACAGGGTCTCCTCTGCAAATCCGGTTCTTTCTGCCGGCTCCGCATCCGGGAAATTAATCCTGACCACCTCATCAAGTATGCGTCCGACGCTCATGGACGGATTAAGGCTTGAATAGGGATCCTGAAAAACCAGTGCGATTCTGCCGTTTCTCTCAATTTTTCCACTGTAATCAAGCATACCCGATATTGCCTTAAGCAATGTCGTTTTTCCCCTTCCGCTTTCTCCGAGAATCCCTATGTTCTGACCCTTTTTCACCGAAAAGCTCAAGTCGTCAACTACGACCATACTTTTTTTCTTTCCGCATATGCCTCTTGCACCATATGATATGCTTACGTTTTCCAGTCTTAAGACTTCTTCTCCGAATTTACCGTTTTTTTCGGCTGCAAAACCTTTTCCTGCCGCAACAAGCTCTTTCGTATACTCTTCCGACGGAGAAAACAGGATTTTTTCCGCAGCTCCCGATTCTATTATCCTGCCATCCTTCATGACAAGAATTCGTTCGCATAAGTTTCCTACCACACCAATGTCATGCGATACAAAAATCACCGACATTCCGTACTTTTCATGAAGCATCTTCAGGCTTTCCATTATCTTTTCAGCAACGGAAGCATCAAGTGCCGTTGTAGGCTCATCAAATATTACAAGCTCCGGATGAAGAAGGATTGCCATTGCAATAAGGATTCTCTGTCTCTGTCCACCGGAAATTTCCGAAGGATATGAATTCAATATGCGCTCTTTTTCCTCAATACCGGCTTCAGTTAAAGCCTCTTCAAGAAGACCTTCATATTCGGCCTTCCTCACTTTTTTGTTTCTCAGGACTTCCTCAAGCTGCCACCTGATTTTCTTTGAAGGATTGAGACTGGTCATCGGCTCCTGAAAAACCTGTGCGATGTTTTTGCCGCGAAGTCTTTCCAGTTCCTTCCGTGAGCATCCTGCCAAATCCGTACCGCACAATTCACATCTGTCCATGCGTGCAACCGCCCTGTTTCCAAGCAGTCCCATTACAGCCTGCATACTCAGACTCTTTCCGCTTCCGCTTTCGCCGAGTATTCCCAAAATTTCCCCTTTGTTCACAAAAAAAGAAATGTCATGTACCACTTCCGTAAGCTTTCCGCCGTTATTTACCGCAACCGACAGTCCGCTTACATCAAGAATCCTTTCCCCATCACGCTTTTTTTCCTCAAATGCTTCATCTCTTTGTTCACTTCTGAAGCTTTTTATTACACGTTTTTTTATTCCATCGAGCCCGCGTTCCGAGTTTTCAAATCC
This sequence comes from uncultured Lachnoclostridium sp., assembly GCA_964584255.1. Taxonomy (GTDB): domain Bacteria; phylum Bacillota; class Clostridia; order Lachnospirales; family Lachnospiraceae; genus UBA3775. Next base: position 18,516 of record CAZOZM010000015.1, read on the forward strand.
TTCCGAAATCAGAGAAATTCCAACAACCGTTATAACAATCATAAGTCCGGGAAAAATGCAGTTCCACGGAGCTCTGTAAATATAGGTCTGCCCTTCCGACAGCATTCTTCCAAGACTCGGAACCGGCGGCTGCACTCCAAGTCCCAGATAGCTGAGCCCCGCCTCCGCCAGAATCGCATTATTAATGCCTATCGCCGTTGTCGACATTATCAAATGTCTTATATTTGGAAGTATGTGCACAAACATTATTCTTGCATGACCTGCACCATAAAGCCTTATGCTTTTAACATACTCTTTTTCTCTTTCCTTTTTGTATTCCCCCCTCACAACTCTTGCAAAACCGGGAATGAACAGTACACCCAACACAATAATCACGCTTTTTTCGGATGCCTGGAAAATACTCACAAAAACCAAAGCCAGAAATATACTCGGAAAACTGGCTATAACATCATTTATTCTCATGAGTATTTCGTCAACAAAGCCTCCGAAATAACCGGTAAATGCACCGATTATAATTCCAAAAAACAGACCGATTGCAACCACACTCAAACTTATCAGCATGGTTGTACCGACACCCTTCATGCATCTTGAAAATACATCTCTTCCCAGATTGTCCGTTCCAAACAAATGCTTCAAACCGGGGGACAGAAATTTTGCCGCCCCGTTTACTTCTTCCGGTTCAAACGGTGTATAAAAACACCCTGTCAATGCAGTCAGTGTAATTATCGCCGTTAATGCTAAACCTATGTAAAAACCTGTATTTTTCTTCATTACGCCTCCAGATTTACCGGGTAACATAAGTTTTCCCTTTCACAATCATTTTATCGTAGGATCCGCCAGATGATAAAGCATATCTACCAAAAAGTTTACCACGACCACAGTACATCCGATATAAAGCATTATTGCCTGCAAAACATTATAATCACGGACCCCGACAGATGAAACAAGCAGTCTGCCGAGTCCGGGTATTCCAAAGACCTGCTCAACTATTACAGAACCTGCAAGAATCTCAGCTGCAACAACCCCCAAAAAAGTAATCGTGGAAACCATTGCATTTTTCAGAACATGCCTGTACATCACATTATTTTCAGATGCCCCAAAGGCTCTTGCCGTCCTTACATAATCCTTGTCTTTCTCATGCAGAATATTACTCCTCAGAAAACGAATAATCATGGCACTCTTTGGAATTGCAATCGCAAGAGCCGGATAAATCATATATTGCAAAAATGCCGAAAAATCAAGATGCGGAGATACATATCCTCCGACATCCATAATTCCAAGAATAAGTCCGAAAACAAATATCAGAATAATTCCAAGAAAAAACCCGGGAACAGCCATTAAAATCTGACAAAGTGCAAGTATAATCCTATCGACAGTACTTCCTTTAAATCTTGCCGCAATAATTGCCAACGGCACGGAAATCAGTATTATCAGTATCAGAGTCAGTATCGCCAGGTAAAATGTTATCTGTATACGCTCTGATATAAGTTCACTCACCGGAATTTTATAATATGTTGACTTTCCAAAATCTCCTTTAAAAACTCCTCCGAGCCAGTCAGCATATCTCTCAACCGGATTCCTGTCCAGCCCCATTTCCTCCCTCAGTGCCTCAAGACCTTCTTCCGTTGCTTCGGTTCCCAGGCTTACTATTGCCGCATCTCCCGGCAGAATTGAGAACAGGAAGAAAGCCGCCATGGTAATGAACAAAATTGTAACTGCCAATGATAAAGTTTTCTTTATATAGTACATGACGGCCTCCTTTCACTTCTCAAAAACTGTCTGACTGCCGCATTCCATCGGCAGCCGTTTCCTTTTTACCGTTTACTCATGGTCAGACGGCTATTTTCTTAAATCTTAATTCTCCCAATAGACTTTACTCATATCCATAAAATATATCGGATAAAAAGTGTATCCTTTAAGAGATTTATTAACAGCAACCGTAAGTGCCGGCGCCATTATATATGCCGATACGGCATCCTCCGTCAGAAGCTCCTGACACTTACCGTAATATTCCTTTTTAACAGTCTCATCCGAGGATTCCAATGCTGTTTTATAAAACAAATCATAGTCTTCACTGAAATAATTCACAAAATTTCTGCCGTGATCCGACTGATATCTCGCAAGCACATCTCCGGGTGCCATTGTGGCATCCAATCCGATTATTGTTGCCTGGTAATCCCTGTCCGTATAAACTTCTTCAAGCCATGCAGACCAGTCAACCTGTCTGATAACCGCATCTATACCTATTTTTTTAAGCTGACTTACTATGATTTCACCGGTACTGATATGAAACTGATAATTACCGGGAATTGTTATCTCCAGTTCAAATCCATTTTCATATCCGGCTTCTGCCAGAAGTTTTTTCGCTGCTTCGACATCATATCCGTAAAATCCGGCAGTGCCTTCATTGTAATATTCCTTGAAATTCGGGAACATTCCGGTCTCTATTTCCGTCGAATAGCCTCCGGACATAATCGAGTTAATCTCTTCTCTGTTCAGAGCCATATTTACAGCCTGACGTACTCTTTTGTCCTTCAGCGGTACTTCCGCATTATTCAGGAAGAGTGCCTGCACCAGACTCTGTTCACCCGATACCACATCCATCACACCTTCCAACTGAGATGCCTCATCAGCAGAAAGATACGGATATATATGAATTTTGCCCGCCATCAGTTCCATAAAGGCATCATCCGTACTGCCATATATTTTGAACGTGACCATAGGTATACGGGCCTGTTCACCATAGTAGTTTTCGTTTTTCTTCAAAACAATGCTTTCCATCGGTGTATACGAAACAAATTCAAACGGTCCTGTTCCTATCGGTTCGGATTCCATTTCAGTATAGTCCTTTGGAATCACGGCCGTATTAAAATAGTAAATAAGTTCCGTGTTGGCCTCACTCAAAGAGACCTCTATTACTGTTTTTCCCTCTTCATTTTCACGGGTTGTAATGTCCGATATAATTGAAAAAGCAGGAATAATCCTGACTGTTTCTTTCGAATCATCAAGCATTCCTGCCACACGTTTAAGCGAATAGATTACATCTTCTGCAGTGACTTTATCTCCATTGTGGAAATATACGTCATCACGAAGAACAAAGGTCAACGTCTTCGAATCGTCTGTCATACTGTAGCTTTCAGCTATTGCCGGCTGCATCCTGCCGTCAGGGTCAACCTTTAACAGACCATCAAAAACATTTGTTAAAACTTCGAGAGTTCCTGCCGCTACCGCTTTGTGTGGGTCAAGACTATCCATGTCATTAGTTATACCGACTATTACCGAACCGTCTGAAGAGGCCTGTCCGCCCTGTCCGTTGCCTATAGCACCTTTCCCGCATCCGGAAAGTATACCTGCAAATACCGTAACAAGCAGACACATAAGCAAATGCTTTTTCATATGCGCCTCCATATGGTTTAGTTTTTCCTGTTTTTCTCAGGCAAGGGCATTATAATACAACCTCCGGGGATTTGCAAGAAAAACCTCCCTGTGCCCGAAAGCAACAGAGAGGTTTCTGTTTGTCATTATATACTGATTAGTTGTTGATGAGCTTGTCTTCACCATTCCAGCTGTAAAGCTTACGGATTTCTTCTCCAACCTTTTCAGCAGGATGCTCAGCTGCAAGCTTTCTCATAGCCTTGAAGTGAACCTGTGCTCCTGCATCAGACATGTCAAGAAGGAAGTCCTTAGCAAATGTTCCGTCCTGAATATCGGAAAGAACCTTCTTCATAGCCTTCTTTGTATCTTCTGTAATAATCTTTGGTCCTGTAATATAATCACCATATTCAGCAGTATTTGAGATTGAATATCTCATTCCTGCGAATCCGCTCTGGTAGATAAGATCTACAATAAGCTTCATCTCATGGATACACTCAAAGTAAGCATTTCTTGGATCATATCCTGCTTCGCAAAGAGTTTCAAAACCGGCCTGCATAAGTGCGCAAACACCACCGCAAAGAACTGCCTGCTCACCAAAGAGGTCTGTTTCAGTTTCTGTTCTGAAGTTTGTCTCAAGAACGCCTGCTCTTGCGCCACCGATTCCGAGTGCATATGCAAGACCGATATCCCATGCATCACCTGTAGCATCCTGCTCAACAGCGATAAGACAAGGAACACCCTTACCTGCCTGATACTCACTTCTTACTGTATGTCCTGGTCCCTTAGGAGCAATCATGATTACGTTAACATCTGCAGGAGGCTTAATGCAGCCAAAGTGAATATTGAAACCATGAGCAAATGCAAGTGTCTTACCTGCAGTAAGGTTTGGCTCGATATCATCCTTATATAATTTAGCCTGCTTCTCATCGTTGATAAGAATCATGATGAGATCAGCCTTTGCTGCTGCTTCTGCTGCAGTAAATACTTCAAATCCCTGTTTTTCAGCCTTTTCCCAGCTTCTGCTGCCCTTGTAAAGACCGATAATTACGTTAACACCGCTTTCTTTAAGGTTTAATGCATGTGCATGACCCTGTGAACCATAACCGATAATTGCAACTGTTTTTCCTTTTAACTTGTTTAAGTCACAATCTTCCTGATAGAAAATTCTGTTTGCCATTTTCTTTCTCCTTTTACTCTTATTTTTATAGCTCTTTTGGATAATTCCAAAGCAGTTATATCTTTATTAAATCAATGGGGTATACCCAAGGACTTCATTTTTCTGACCGCCTGTTAAGCGTGGATGGTATCGCTTCCTCTTGAAAGTGCAACAATACCTGTACGGCACATTTCATTAATTCCGAAATCTTTCATGAGTTCAACAAAAGCATTCATCTTACTGCTTTCGCCGGTCACCTCTATTGTGAGCGACTCAGTACCGTAATCAATTATCTTTGCTCTGAAGACGTCAACAATTGACATGATGTCCTGACGTGTTTCAGGACTGTTCTTAACTTTTATAAGAAGAAGCTCTCGCTGTACCGAGCTTTCCTTTGGAAGTTCAATCACCTTGTAAACATCAGGCATTTTCTCAAGCTGCTTGATTATCTGATCCTTAGAATCTTCACCAAGGAAAGATATTGTGATTCTTGAATATCTGGAATCCTCCGTCTCGCCAACTGTAAGAGTATCAATATTAAAACCTCTTCTACGGAACATGCTTGCAACTCTGTTAAGCACACCAAAGTGGTTGTTTACTAAAACTGCTAAAACGAATCTTTCCATATTAGTCACCTACCTTTGTAATAAGATCATCCATGGATCCTCCCGGTGGTACCATTGGAAGAACAAATTCATCCTTGCCGATCATGCATTCAACTACAACCGGACCGTTTGTCGCAAAAGCCTTATCAAAAGCTTCTCTGAGTTCAGCCTCAGTTGTTGCTCTGTATCCGTCAGCACCAAATGCCTGTGCAAGTTTAACAAAGTCTGTCTGTCTGTTGCTGATATCGGTATTTGAATAACGCTGTCCGAAGAATAACGTCTGCCACTGTCTTACCATACCGAGAACCGTATTGTTCAGAAGGAGAACAACAAGCGGAACATTGTTTGTAACCGCTGTTGCAAGTTCTGTAAGGCACATGCCGAAACCACCGTCACCCGTAACAAGTACCGAACGCTCTTTTGTGCCCATTGCAGCACCGATTGCCGCTCCAAGACCAAATCCCATTGTTCCGAGACCACCGCTTGATATGAATTTTCTGCTCTGCTTAAGGTTAAGATACTGAGCAGCCCACATCTGGTTCTGTCCTACATCAGTAGCTACTGCCGTCTCCGGTTTGATATATTCATTAAGAATTCTTATTGCATTCTTTGGAGTCATTCCCTCTGTTACGGGATCTCTTCTTGCTTCCTCTTCACGGAGAGCCCTGACTTCAGCCATCCACTCAGGATGCTCTGCCTTGGAAACTCCATCAAGAAGCTTTGCTACAACTTCCTTAACATCACCATTAATTCCGACATCCACTCTTACGTTCTTTTCAATTTCAGCCGCATCAATGTCAATATGTATGATTTTTGCTTCAGGAACAAATCTGCTTGTTTTTCCGGTAGCTCTGTCACTGAAACGGGCACCTACCGTAATTACACAGTCAGAATGATGCATTGATATTGAAGAAGCATAATGACCGTGCATACCAACCATTCCGAGGAATCTTTCATTTTCTGTCGGAATTGCCGAAATACCCATCATAGAGCATCCGATTGCCGCATCAATTTTATCCGCAAGTTTTTCTGTTTCTTCTGAAACATTTCCCGTTATTGCGCCGCCTCCGACAAAAATAAAAGGCTTTTTGGCTGCATTTATAATTTCAATTGCCTTTTCAATTGCTGCGTCGTCAGCCGGCTTAACAGGCTCCTTCTCAACAACTGCCACAGGCTCATAATCATATACTGCTGTCTGAACATCCTTAGGAATATCAACAAGTACAGGTCCCGGTCTTCCGGACTTTGCAAGTTTAAATGCCTCTCTGACCGTATCCGCAAGATCTTCGATTCTCTTTACGAAGAAATTGTGCTTTGTGATCGGCATCGTGACACCTGTTATATCTACTTCCTGGAAACTGTCTTTACCAATCTGAGGGTTTGCGACGTTTCCGGTTATTGCCACAAGAGGGATTGAATCAAGGTAAGCGGTAGCTATTCCTGTTACAAGGTTGGTAGCTCCGGGACCTGATGTCGCAATAACAACGCCGACTTTTCCTGTAGCTCTGGCATAGCCGTCTGCTGCATGAGAAGCTCCCTGCTCGTGGGCAGTTAAAATGTGGGTAAGTTCATCCTGATGCTGATAAATCGCGTCATAGATGTTGATTACCTGGCCGCCGGGATAACCGAATGCAACTTCAGTTCCCTGCTCGATCAAAGTTCTTACTAGAATCTCTGCACCACTGATTTTCATAATATACCTCCAAAATAAAGCATTTGTTTCCGGATATATTTTTAAAATTCCGTCTCGTGCCGCTTTTTGCACGAAAAAAACTGCGATATGAATAATTATGCATCTTTTCTTAAAATTCCGCATTTTACATTGCATATAAATCCGCAATTTTACATATCATACCATTTTTTTATTTCTATTTCAACCCTTTAATCACATACCGACAGCTTAAAATAATAAAAGGTTCCTGCCATACGTTCCTTTTATATTTTTCGGGAACATATCGAGCAGGAACCTGCATTTTTTAAGTAAATTTATACTAGTTTTTTTACTTTAAGATATTCAATTATCATATCAACCGCTCCGTCAACACCGAGCTTTGAAACATTGATGCAAAGGTCATAATTTGAGGCTTCTCCCCACGTTCCTTCGCCATAGTAGTTGTAGTATGAACGTCTTGAACGATCCATTCTTTTAATTTTTGTTTCAGCTTCCTTGGTTTTAAGTCCGTCTCTTTCAGCCACATGCTGAATACGGTCGCTGTCGTTTGCCGTTATAAATACGGAAACCAGATCTTTGCGGTTTTTAAGAATCTGATCCGCCCTTCTTCCTACGATTACGCAGGAACCTTTTTCCGAGAGTTCCTTTATCGTCTGGAACTGAATTTTCTGAATTGCAAGATCCATCGGCTGTGAACCGTTAAATCCCGACTGAAGCATCAGTGATTCCGGATTCATAAAAATCGAGAACAGAAATGAGCTTGAAACCTTCTCATCAAAATTAGTGAGATATTCACTTGTAAACCCGCTCTTTTTAACCTGTTCCTGAATTATTTCTTTATCATAGAAAGGAATCGAAAGCTTCTCGCTGAGTTTTCTTCCAACCTCTGCTCCCCTGCTTCCAAACATTCTTCCAATAGTGATTATGTATGTTTTCTCCATAAGCACACCCCCTTCTTTCTCATGCCCTTATTTTACAATTTTTTAAACATCCTGTCCACCCGGATTTCTATAAAATTTTAATATAAATGGCATTACCGTAAAGAAGGATAACACATCCGCAAGCGGCTGTGCCAGCTGAACTCCGAGCTCATGAATACATGGCTCAAGTATGAGAAGCAACGGTATAAAATAAAGTCCGCTTCTCAACATTGAAGAGAAGGTTGCGAGCCATCTTTTGCCCGTACTCTGAAAGGTCATGTTTGCAATTACATTAAGCGGTTGGAATACGAGTGCCATGCATGCCATTCTGAGTGCCGGCGTACCAAAACTGATTACTTCCTCATCATCCCTGAACATTCCGATAAGACCTTCTGAGAATATCAGTCCGAGTGCGGCAAAGATAACCAATACAATTTCCGTTACAACCAAAGTAAATTTCATTGCTTCCTTCACTCTGTCATACCTTTTTGCACCATAGTTGTAACCGCATACCGGCTGAAATCCCTGTCCGAGGCCGAGGCCTACCGCAAACATAAAGAAACTTAAACGGTTTACTATACTCATTGCAGCAATTGCCGCATCCGTATAATTTCCGGCCGCCCTGTTTAAGAGCATTGTCGAAACGCTTGCAAGACCCTGTCTTACCGCGCTCGGAAATCCGGTCGTTATTATCTCGACTAAAACATCCGCCTTCAGACTTACTCTTTTTATGGAAAGTTTTATCTGAGAGTTTCCGGATAAAAACATTGTCAGCAGTATCACAAAACTTATAAACTGCGAAACAGCAGTTGCAAGTCCCGCACCCGCTATTCCCATATCGAATTTATATATCAAAACCGGGTCGCCGATCATATTCAGAACACCACCGGTAACCAGTCCTATCATCGCAAGCGATGCTTTTCCTTCGAACCTGAGGATGTTGTTCAGAACAAAGCTTCCCATTATAAAAGGAGCTGCAAGCGAAATATAAAACATGTACTCTCCGGCATACGGTTTTATTGTTTCCGTTGTGCCGAGAAGATTAAGTATTCCATCTCTAAAGACCAATGAGATGATCGTTATAAACATTCCCAATCCCAAAGTAACAAACAGACTTGTGGAACCATACACATGTGCTTCTTCATCGCGTTTTGCACCAAGTTTTCGCGAAATGATGCTGCCGGCTCCCTGACCAAACATAAATGCCAGCGCCTGCATGAGTGCCATAAATCCAAATACGACACCCACAGCACCGCTGGCACTGGTTCCGAGTTTACCTACGAAATAAGTATCCGCCATATTGTAAATATTGGTTACAAGCATACTTATTGTCGTAGGGATTCCCAAAGAGACTATAAGTTTCTTAACGCTCTCTCCGGTCATCCTGTCAAATTGTGTTTCTGCTGTTACTTCAGTTTTCTTTACCGATTTATTCAGCATCAAGATCCACCTTTTCTTCTTCCTCAGTATTTTCAGGCTTTTCAAGCCCCTCAATGACTATGCCTTTCTTCTCCGCATAATCCCATAAAGCTGCATGAACAGCCTCTTCCGCAAGTACCGAACAATGAACCTTAACCGGTGGAAGTCCGTCAAGTGCCTCCATTACAGCTTTATTTGTAAGCTTCATTGCTTCTTCTATTGTTTTGCCCTTTATCATTTCCGTTGCCATGCTGCTTGTTGCCACTGCAGCACCACATCCGAAAGTTTTAAACTTGCAATCCCTTATCACGCCGTCATCATCAATATCAAGGTAAACCCTCATGATGTCTCCGCACTTTGCATTACCTACGGTACCTACACCGCTGGCATTTTCAATTTCTCCGACATTTCTTGGATTTGTATAATGGTCAATTACTTTTTCGCTGTACATAATTTTTCCTTTCCTTACCAATCAAAAGCTTTCTTTTCAGACTTTGGCATTCTTAATAAAATCCTCATAAAGAGGTGACATGCTTCTAAGTCTCTCAACAACCGCTTTTACGCTTTCAATTGTATAATCTATGTCCTCTTTGGTAATTTCCTCTGAAAGAGTAAGTCTCAGGGAACCGTGTGCTATTTCGTGAGGAAGACCTATTGCCAAAAGCACATGTGAAGGGTCCAGTGAAGCAGAGGTACATGCCGAACCGCTCGAACCGCATATTCCTTTATTGTCAAGCAAAAGTAAGAGTGACTCTCCTTCAATAAATTCAAAACAGAAATTTGCATTGTTTGGAAGTCTCTTTACTCTGTCACCGTTTACTCTTGAATATGGTATTTCGGAAGTTATACGGTTTATAAGATAATCCCTTAATTCCTCCATTTCCTTACCATGAGCCTTCATGTACTCAGATGTGATAACAGCCGCTTTTGCCATGCTGACGATTCCCGGTACATTAGTGGTGCCGGCTCTCTTTCCTCTTTCCTGAGCGCCACCGTGGATAAAGGCTTTATTTTTAAGTCCCCTGCGCATATACATAAATCCAACGCCTTTTAATCCGCCGACTTTATGACCGCTTGCGCTGAGAAGATCGATATTCATCTCATTTACATCGATAGGAATGTGGCAGAATGCCTGTACGGCATCAGTATGGAACAGAACTCCGTGTTTATGTGCCACTGCTCCGAGTTCCGCAATCGGTTCTATTGTTCCGATTTCATTGTTTGCCGTCATAATTGACACAAGTATTGTATTTTCCTTAATAGCTGCCTCAAGAGCTTCCGGACTTACAAGACCATTTTCATCAACATCAAGATAAGTTACTTCAAATCCGTTTTTCTCAAGCCATTCACATGTATGAAGAATCGCATGATGTTCTATCTTGGATGTTATGATATGATTACCTTTTGATTTGTATGCTTCTGCGGTGGTTTTAAGCGCCCAGTTATCTGACTCACTTCCTCCCCCCGTAAAATAAATTTCGTTAGGCTTTGCACCAATTATTGATGCGAGAGTCTCCCTGGCTTCGTCTACTGCCTTTGCCGCCTTTCCCGCAAAAGAATAAATGCTGGACGGATTTCCGTAAAACTCAGTCAGATACGGCTTTACTGCCTCCACAACTTCAGGATAAACCTTTGTGGTTGCTGCATTGTCAAGATATATCAGCTTGTCCATGATTATCGCCTTTCTTAATAATTCCTAGTAACTTGCTATGTTTTCCATGAGTAATTATAGCATTACTTTTCCCATTGTCAACAGATTTTATAAATTTACGGCATATTCAAATTCAAACTCACACTAATTTCCCAATGATTTTTGTGAACAGGCGGTAAGCCCGCACTGTATCATGCCAAAAAACCCCTGATTAAAGTATGGGATGCCCGATATTTACATGATTGCACAAAAAAAAACACCTTTGTTTGATAACAAAGGTGTTTTGCATGCGGACTACGGGACTTGAACCCGAACGCCCCAGGGGCACATGATCCTTAGTCATGCCTGTCTGCCAATTCCAGCAAGTCCGCATTCGATTTTCATCGCTGTGTTTCTCACACAAGCGATATGATACCACTATGGATTTTAAATGTCAACACTTTTTTTTAAATTTTTTTCTATTCTGTCGGAGTCTCCTCAGGCTCCCATTTCAGGAAGCCTGTAATATCTCCATATATAACTTTTACCCATCCGTCATTGTAGCGGAAAATCACATGCAGCTGTTCTCCTGCCGGCACTGTAACCGCTGTCTCTGCATTCTCCGCTTTGTCCGGATATATCACAGACTCTTTGTCAGGCTGTATCCATTCATCCACCTCAGTTCCTTCCGAACCGTCCGGCGTGATTTCAGGGGAAGGAGTTATTTCTTCTTCCGGCGTCGGTGATGGTGAAGGAGTTGCCTCAGGGGAAGGCGTTTCCGTTTCAGAATCTTCCGGAATCTTTTCATTTTCATCTCCGGGCTCTTCTGCATCATTTTTATCATCGTAAAAATATGCAACATTCATGTCAACATATTCTCCTATACCGTCTACCCTTCCTTTGTCGGTATACTGCCACATACTGTACCTTCCGGTATAGTCAGTCTCTTTTACCCAATGTGCGAGCCATACCTCACTGTATCCAAAACGTCCGACATCCCATCTGTCATATAATTCGCATTTACTGCTGTAAAGAGAAGGCGTATATCCTTTACCTTCAACATATTTCAAAAAAGCTTCCGCATTTTTATTAAGCTGTGCGTTCGATACTCCTTCAAGTCTGTTTCTGTCAAATTCCTCCAAATCAAAAGCAACAGGATAGGTAATATTATACCCTTTTATTCTTTCACACACCCACGCTGCCTCTTCCAGGGCTTCTGCCTCATTTCGCGCCATGGAATAAAAGTAAATGCCCACTTCTACTCCGTTTTCAAGTGCTCCCTTGACATTTCTTTCAAAATAAGTATCTTCATATATCTTTCCAACCGTATTTCCCCTAAAACCGACACGAAGCATGACAAAGTCAATGCCGGCAGCTTTAACCTTGCCCCAGTCAATCACTCCCTGCCATTGCGAAACATCTATTCCGGCTTTCGTATATACGGCCTCTTTGTGGTCCGGTTCAGGCAGTGTTGAACCTGCAACAAAATCAACCACGGGTGCCGTATCGCTTTTTTTATCATCCGAAACAACCGGCTGTCTTTTTCCGTCTTCCTCATTGTCAAAATCAGCCACTTCAACCTCCGGTATAACAATTTCATCATTTGTTATGCCTGCTGTATCAGATATCAGTGTTTCAAATTCTCCTTCACTTATAACCACAGCCGGAACATCCGACTCAATAAAACTTTCCTTTTCCTCTGTCACACCTTCAGTAACAGATACATTCGCCTCCGGCATCTCATATGCGGTCATTTCCTTACCCGTATTCTGAGCCGCTTTTTTGTCTCCGGCATTTATTGAACACCCGAGTCCCAAAACTCCCGTCAAAAGCGTAAATATAACTAAAGCCGCCTGAAATCTTTTCATGCTTCCTCCCTTTATCACAATCCCCTCACGGGATTTATAGTCAATTATAGCTTCTACAATTGTAGCAAAATTTGAATTCTGAGTAAATAACATTTTATGGTTATCATGCGGTCCGGAATTACTACATGTAGTTTTTCCCGGATATAGCCGATACTGATTTCATGTTTCAGCTGACATCAGAACTGTCGGAACGACTCAAAACAAAAAGACCTGCAAATGACTTTTCAGTCCTTTTGCAGGTCTTTATCAGTTTATGCAGTTGATGGGACTTGAACCCACACCCAAGTACATGGACATGAACCTGAATCATGCGCGTATGCCATTCCGCCACAACTGCAAGCTCTAGTATTTTATCAGATAAAAAATGCAGTGTCAATAGTAAACATAGTATGTGTTACCCGATTCTCCGAATGCCTTTTTCGCGCTTTCAAGCGTCAGTTGTACGTTTTTCCTCTGGTACGGGTCAATGAATGTAACCGAATCAGCACTATAAGCTGTTATCAATACAAAGTATCCGTTGTATTTGGCTATTACCGGTCTGTCAGCCGATATATAATAGAACAGCGACGAAAGTTCCGCATCCTCTGCCAGCACAACATTTTCGCTCACGTATTCCCTTAAAATACTGATATATGATCTTTCTCCGATATTTATATCTGATGCAGAAACTTCCCGGCCGTTATATTCTGCCAAAGAGAGCGCCACTGACTGTGATGTACTCACATTTTCCTTTGTATATCTGTTGACTCCCGTAATTGAGTGGCTTCTGTCAGATACACCTCTTGCCCAGACAAGCATTCCCCGGGAATCAATGACACTTCCCTTTATCTCATCTGCACATTTTATCGCATCTGCCGGATTCTCAAATTCCTGAATAATCCTGCCGTATGCCGTAACATAAAATCCCTCTTCCTCTGCATAGTCCGGATAAACAGAGGTATCTTTTGTAATTACCGTTGCTTTCGCCTCATATATTTCCGGTTTTTCCAATTCCTTTACAAATGAAGGAAGTTTAAGATAATATTGCAGCTTATGTTTCTCGTCACCGGCCGATGTAATGTTTTTTTCCGGGGCAGCTTCAGCTCCGGCAAGAATTACAATAACATCAGTACTGTCAAACTCATATTCAGCCCTCTTGCCTTCTCCCGCACCGGAAATCTTTTTATACAGGTTGATGTTGATTACTCCCCGTAGTGACTCTATATCCGCAATATACATTCCGTCACCTGCAGTATACTCTTTCACTACGTTTCCGTCATTTTCGCAAATTATAAGCTGTGAATAACCCATCATATTTTTACCGCTGTCATAATATGATGAATCTGCTGCCAGTCCACGACCATATATTATTCTGTCATCAACACTTCCCAGTATGCCGATTATTTCACCGTCTGCCGCTTCTATGTGATACGTTTCATCTTCCGAAATGTCATATATTACAATTCTCGTATTCTCGTAATTCACCGGATTTTCATCATAGCACACATACTTCATGTCATCGAAATAAATCCAGTTTTCGCCCATATCTTCGGCTTCCGTTTTCAAAACATTTGTTTCAAGCTCATAGGAATACAGTGTATTTCCCAATGTAAAGAAATATATTCCGTTATCCGTTGTATAACTTACCCGTCCGAACTCACCCTCTATATCAGCTCTGGTTTCATCAGTCGGAATGAACATCTTTTCTTCAATACGGCGCGTTTCAGCATGATAGGTATAATATACTATTCCGCATCTTCCTTCGTATTCTCCCTTACCGATATAACCATATACGGCGAAGTCCGCATTACCTTCATCGTCGGCCGAAAGCAGCGTAAATCCATAGTCATCATATCTGCACTTGGACAAATCCGAATAATCCACATAGGTCAGCACACAGACAAGACTGTTTTTCTCAGTATCATAATGCCACACACCGCCCTGATACTCAAAAAGGATCTGTTTTTTATTGTCGCTGTAAACAATATCAATTTCCGGATTACTGCTTATACCAAGGCCCAGATAATCTTTTCCCTCCGTGAATTCTCCGCCTTCAAAGCATCTGTCCATTGTCCTGTCGTAGTTATAAAGAAAAGTCTTAAATGAGGAGTACTGAAAACGGTAGGTCTCGCGGCACATGTATAATTCCTCATTATCATCCGGAGTAACTTTTATAAAAAAATCAATTGCGGCACTTGCATAGGATTCATTATATTCCGAAATAAGCGGAACAACTCTATATACTTCCTCGGGTTCCATCATTCCATAGCTCAGGGCATCCATACTGGAGTTAATATCTATGTGTGAATAGTCCGTGATAATCTCATTATCATTTGATTCCATCACATTCGAATATTCATAAACCTTTTCCTTATCAAATGTACTTTCATGAAAGCCGTTTATAAACTTCATGCTTTCCGAAAGACTTCCGAAAGTTGATACCTTCAACCTTGTATAATAGTAAATCCTGTTTGCTTCCGATGTTATCAGGGTAACTTTAAGAAGGTACTCCGTATCATCCTCAAGTTTTTCTTCTATTTTAAGTTTTGTAAAAAGCCTGCCGTCATCACCTTCTTCAAATGACACTACTTCGGACTCCGATATCTCATTTAAATCCGGAACCGTCAGAATTTCTGCAGAAAGTTTTTTTACCGAACATTCTTTTTCATTTACATATATACCCAATTCCTTTGCGGACGAAACAGGCGTAATGCTCTCTCTGAGACAGCTTTCGTCCATAGGAATCACATATCCTTTGGTCTGATTAATTTCATATCCGCCCGAATAAAAACTCACAAGCGGAAGTGTTGCCTTTGCCTGTTTAACGGTTGTAACATTCTCCGAGTATGAATGTCGCTCCATGTTTTTGTAAAAGAATATTATTGACAAAACAAAAACCACCGCAAGAAAAGCTATTCTGACTACTGTTTTTTTCACCTGCTGCCTCCTCTCCCGTTTATGTTTCTCTTCAATCATTTTCTTGATTTCAAAACAAAATGGTATTACAATCATTTTGCAGGCAGTTTAAAACTGCCAATCAAGCATCAGATTGGAGATTTATCATGATAAAAGACGATTGTATTTTCTGTAAAATTGCAAACGGAATCATTCCGTCCGCAACAGTTTATGAAGACGACGATTTCAGAGCCATATTGGATATCGCTCCGGCTCACAAAGGCCACACCATCATTTTACCTAAAGCTCATGCCGATAATCTTTATGAACTCAATGATTCATATGCCTCCAAAGCACTTCCGGTTGCAAAGAAAATTGCTGCTGCCATAAAGGCTGAAACCGGTTGTGATGGAGTCAATATACTTCAAAACAACGAAGTCGCTGCCGGTCAGTCCGTTTTCCATTTCCATATTCATGTTATTCCACGTTATGAAAATGACGGTCTCCTTCCCGTTTGGGCTCAAGGCTCATATTCCGAAGGAGAAGCCGACATTCTGGCAAATGCCATCAGAGAAAGAGTCTAACTCTTTCTCATGGTATCCTTAATTAATCCTACAATTATGTTTTCCGCATCCGAGCCGGCGGCAGCGGACATTGCCTTAACATAATTTTCTTTATCTTTTTCAATTTTCTCGAGTGCTTCCGTGAGTGTTTTCTCATTTGCATCCTCGTCCCTTATTACCAGGGAAAATCCCTGTTTTTCAAACGATTCCGCATTAAGAATCTGATCTCCTCTGCTCGCCCGGGCACTGAGTGGAATTAAAATATTAGGCTTTTTTAAAGCTGCAAGTTCACATATTGCATTTGCTCCGGCCCTTGAAATGACCACATCTGCCGCAGCAAGAAGATCCTTCATTTCCTTATCACAGTATTCTATTTGAACATATCCTTTTCTTCCGTCAAATGCGCTATCCGTCTTTCCCTTACCGCAAAGATGGGCAATGTCATATTTTTTCAGAAGTGTTTCAAGACTTTTTCTCACCGCTTCATTGACATTTTTAGCACCCGTACTTCCGCCTACCACAAGAAGCAGAGGCTTCTTACCATCAAATCCAAGATACTCATATGCTTTTTCCCTGCTTCCATTAAAGAGTTCCTTCCTTATTGGTGTTCCGGTATAACTTCCCTTCCCCTCAGGCAGACATTTTACGGTCTCCGGGAAATTACAGCATACCTTGGTTGCCGCAGGTATTGCTATTTTATTTGCAAGCCCCGGTGTCATATCAGATTCATGTATTATTACCGGCACTTTCCGGCTCTTTGCTCCCAAAACCACGGGAACAGATACAAATCCGCCCTTTGAAAAACATATATCAGGGTCAATTTGCTTTATTATCTTCTTTGCTTCCGAAAAACCTTTAATAACCCTGAACGGATCAGTAAAATTCTTCCAATCAAAATATCGTCTCAGTTTACCCGTTGAAATGCCATAATATTTTATGCCCAAATCCTCAATCAGTTTTTTCTCAATCCCCTGCTTTGAACCTATGTAACTGATTTCAAAGCCTTCCTGTCTGAGTCTGGCAATAAGAGCAATATTAGGCATTACATGTCCGGCAGTTCCGCCGCCCGTAAAAACTATTTTTTTCATATCCAAGCCTCTTTTCACATCATTAAAATGGGTCCACACCGGTGGACCCTTCTCTTATGTATCAAAGATATTTTGCTATTGCCGTTGCAAGCTGATCCGGACATGATGTTGATTTATATCCGCATCTTATTCCTTTGAGTCTTGCAACAACTTCGTTTGCTTCCATTCCTTCCACGAGTGTTGCCACACCCTGTGTGTTGCCGCTGCATCCGCCAACAAATCTTACATTTCTTACGATCTGTCTTCCGTTTTCTTCACAAATGTCAAATTCTATCTGGGAAGCACAAACTCCCTGTGTTCTATATACCATTTTTTCCTCATTTCTTAGCGGTCAGTATTTTCCTTATGGTTTCTGTCTGCCGTCACCCGCTCAAAACGACAGCTTAAGACACCTAAAGGCAATACATAGTATACTATGTATTGCCCATTTCATGCATTACATTTTTTTTAATTTTTAAACTGGAAAATTAAATCCCTTAAACTATCTGTTACTGTCTGCAACAAGTTCTTTTACCAAAACCACCAGATGTCTGATTGCCTCTTTTTCAAACTTGTCATAATCCATGTTTGCCGAGCCGTCTGCCTTGTCGGAGATTGCTCTGAGTACAAGAAACGGTATACTGTTAAGATATGCAACCTGCGCCATCGATGCGCCTTCCATCTCCGTACATTTTCCGTTAAATTCCTCTACAAGGAATTTTTTCTTTGCAGCGTCCGCAACAAAAACATCACCGCTCAATACCCTTCCGCGATGAACATTTATCTCTTTAATACTGTTCTTGCAGATTTCCACGGCTTTCTGAGCCATTTCTTCATCAGATTCAAACACGGATCGGTCCATCTGAGGAATCACTCCCGGCTTATAACCGAAGGCAACCGCATCCATGTCATGCTGAATACAATCCGTTGATACAACAATGTCTCCTATATCTATTGAAGCATCCAACGAACCGGCAACACCTGTATTTATCAGACTTTTTACCTCATAAACATCAATAAGTTTCTGAGCACATGCCGCCATATTTACTTTTCCGATTCCGGATTTAACAATTACCGCATCCGCTCCCGAAAGCTTTCCTACATAAAACTTCCAAACACCTTTTTCTTCCACATGTTTGTCAGTCATCGAAGAATAAAGTTCAGCAACTTCTTCTTCCATTGCTCCGATAATTCCTATCATTTGTACCTCCGGTTCCTACGAATCATACCCATTTGGATTTGCAGACTGCCATCTCCATGTATCCCTGCACATGTCTTCAAGCGTTTTTTCTGCAGTCCAACCAAGAACTTCTCTTGCCTTCTTAGGGTCAGCATAACACTCATCAACATCACCTGAACGTCTTGGCGCAATTACATAAGGAATCTTTATACCGTTGGCATTCTCAAATGCCTTTACCATATCAAGCACGGAATATCCTGTTCCCGTTCCGAGATTGAATATCTCGGTTCCGACATGCTCATCTGCATATTTAATTGCCGCAACATGTCCCTTTGCAAGGTCCACAACATGAATGTAGTCTCTTACGCCTGTACCGTCATGTGTCTTATAGTCATTACCAAATACGTTAAGATGCTCTCTCTTTCCTACCGCAACCTGTGCAATATATGGGAAAAGATTGTTTGGAATTCCCTGTGGATCTTCACCGATACGTCCGCTTTCATGAGCACCTACCGGATTGAAATATCTTAAAAGTACAACACTTAAATCCTTGTCTGCAAAGCTTGTGTCCCTGAGAATTCTTTCCATCATCCATTTGGTCCAACCATATGGATTTGTACACTCACCAAGCTTTGTATCCTCCGTAAGAGGAACTGTCTCAGGATCTCCGTAAACAGTTGCCGATGATGAGAATATAATCTTCTTACAATTATATTCATTCATCACTTCAAGAAGAGTAAGCGTAGTATCAATATTGTTTCTGTAATACTTTAACGGATTTGCAACAGACTCACCTACTGCCTTAAGTCCCGCAAAATGAATCACTGAATCGATATTTTCCTTTTCAAACACTTCTTTAAGTGCCTTTTTATCTGCAACATCCACCTCATATGCTTTGATTCGCACACCGGTTATTTCTTCAAGTCTGTTAATTACCTCCGGCTTTGAGTTGTCATAATTATCAGCAATTACAACATCATAACCTGATTTAATAAGTTCAACGGCCGTATGGCTTCCTATATAACCCGCACCGCCTGCAAGAAGTATTGACATAATTCCACCCCTTATATTTTATTTGTCAGCTAAATTTATTCGTATGAGCGATTTTTTAAGTGCAATTTCCGCACGTTCCATATTGATATTCATATCAGAGGAAGCCATTCGCCTTTCCGCGCGAATCTTAGCCTCTCTGGCCCTGTTTATATCAATTTCGTCCGGCCATTCACATGCTTCCGAAAGTATCACCACTTTATCGGGAAGAATCTGAATAAATCCCTCAAGCAGTGATGCTTCCTTTACCTCACCATTGTTATATATGCGAAGTATTCCGGGTGCAACAATAGCCGTAAGAGGTATATGATTTTTATATATACCCATATCGCCCTCTGTAGTTGTGAGCTCCACCATATCGGCTTCACCGTCAAAGAAAACCCTTTCCGGCGCCAACACGGTCAGCTTAAAAATATCCGCATTCGCCATATTCACACCCGCTTACTTATCTCTGTTGTTATATCTTTCTACAACATCTTCAATTCCGCCTGCGTTAAGGAAATAACTTTCAGGAATTTCATCATGCTTTCCTTCAAGAATTTCTTTAAAACTCTGAATTGTTTCTGAAATAGGAACATATTTTCCCGGAAGTCCGGTAAACTGTTCCGCTACATTAAACGGCTGTGAAAGGAACCTCTGAACTTTTCGTGCTCTTGAAACAAGTATTTTATCATCTTCAGAAAGCTCATCCATACCGAGAATTGCAATAATATCCTGGAGTTCCTTATATTTCTGAAGTATCTCCTGAACACCTCTGGCAACCTTGTAATGCTCTTCTCCAAGAATTCTCGGATCAAGAATCCTTGATGTCGATTCAAGAGGATCAACTGCCGGATAGATACCAAGTTCAACTATGGATCTTGAAAGAACCGTCGTTGCGTCAAGATGCGCAAAAGTTGTTGCCGGCGCCGGATCCGTAAGGTCATCTGCCGGAACATATACCGCCTGAACCGATGTGATTGATCCGTTCTTTGTTGATGTAATACGTTCCTGGAGCGCACCCATTTCCGTCTGAAGTGTAGGCTGATAACCTACCGCTGACGGCATACGTCCGAGAAGTGCCGAAACCTCAGAACCCGCCTGGGTAAATCTGAAGATATTGTCGATGAAGAGAAGTACATCTTTTCCGCCCTTATCCCTGAAATACTCAGCCATCGTGAGTCCTGTAAGACCGACTCTCATTCTTGCTCCCGGTGGCTCATTCATCTGACCGAAAACCATTGTTGTTTTATCAATAACGCCGGAATCGATCATTTCATAATAAAGATCATTTCCTTCTCGTGTTCTCTCACCAACACCGGTGAAAACCGAATATCCACCGTGTTCAGTAGCGATATTGGTTATAAGTTCCTGAATCAGAACCGTCTTTCCTACTCCCGCACCACCGAAGAGACCGATTTTTCCACCCTTCTGATAGGGACAGAGCAGATCGACAACCTTAATACCGGT
Source organism: uncultured Lachnoclostridium sp. (assembly GCA_964584255.1). Taxonomy (GTDB): domain Bacteria; phylum Bacillota; class Clostridia; order Lachnospirales; family Lachnospiraceae; genus UBA3775. The sequence goes on from CAZOZM010000015.1 coordinate 39,344, forward strand.
TTCAAGCATTTCCGTTTCTGTTGACTGCTCTGCAAAACTCGGAGCCTTCCTGTGAATAGGAAGATACTCCACATTTTCAGGAGCAGGTTTTTCATCTATAGGATTGCCGAGAACGTTAAACATACGGCCGAGTGTATTTGTTCCAACCGGAACCATTATGGGATTTCCGGTAGCCTCTGCCTCCATTCCTCTTACCAACCCGTCAGTAGTACCCATTGCGATACACCTTACGGTGTCGTCTCCAAGATGCTGTGCCACTTCTGAAACAAGAATTTCACCGTTGCTTCTGGTAATCTTAATTGCATCATTAATTTCCGGAAGTTTTCCCTCCGGAAATTTTATGTCAAGGACAGCACCGATAATCTGGGTAATTTTACCTGTTACTTTATTATCCAATGTTTTTCTCCTTCCGGCTATTGATTAATAGCATTTGCACCTGCAATAATTTCAGTAAGTTCCTGGGTAATCGTGCCCTGTCTTGCTCTGTTATACTGCAGTTCAAGTGTTGAAATCATTTCCTCTGCATTGCTTGTCGCATTGTCCATTGCCTGCATTCTTGCACCGTTTTCACTCGCAACTGCCTCTACAAGCGCACCGTAAATTTCACCGCTTATATATTTCGGCATAATCATTTCCAGCGCTTCCTCAGGCTCCGGTTCAAAATTCATCAGTGTAAGTGAATCTTCCTCACTTACATCAAATTCATCCGCAGGAAGTAATTTCAACAGAGTAGGTACATGTGTAACCGTATTTTTAAATATTGTGTAAGCTATATAAATCTCACTTATATTGCCTTTTTCATATTCACTCATTACATCCGATGCCAGCCTTGATGCATCACTGTAAAGAGGTGAATTCATTACCTCGGATCTGTCATCCGCTATGGTATAACCTTTTCTGGCAAGAATTTCCGAGGCTTTTCTTCCAAGTGCGTAAATTACAACATCTTCCTTATCAAATCCGCTTTCCGTAATAAGCTTTACGACGTTTCCGTTATAGCCGCCGGCAAGTCCCCTGTTTGAGGATATACATATGATTGCTTTCCTGCCGCCTTCATTCTTTACGGAATACTTCTGTCTTATTTCAGGGGTTGATCTCTGAAGCATTGATGAAATCACCCGGTACAGATTATTAAAATACGGTTTTGATTCCTCTGCCACGCTCTTTGCTTTCTGAAGCTTTACGGTCGACACGAGTTTCATGGCTTTGGTTATCTGCCCCGTACTCTGAATACTTGATTTACGCCTCTTGATGTCTCTCATTGAGGCCATAGTCCGTTACCTCCCGATTTAAACAAAAACTTCCCTGCATTCTTTTATTGCTTTAACAAGAAGATTTTCAATTTCCCCGCTCATAACCTTCTCGGAACGTATTGATTCAAAAATTTCGCTGTACTTAGAATCAATAAGCTCAATGAGACTGCTTTCGAACTCAGTAATTCTCTCAACAGGAATATCAAGAAGATATTTTCTTGTAGCCGCATAAATTATCACAATCTGCTGTTCTACCGGCATTGGCTTATACTGAGGCTGTTTAAGAATTTCTTTGATTCTTTCACCCTGTGCAAGCTTTTCCTTCGTGTCGGAATCAAGATCCGAACCAAACTGTGAGAACGCTGCAAGTTCTCTAAACTGTGCAAGATCAATACGAATCGTTCCCGCAATCTTCTTCATCGCCTTAATCTGCGCTGAACCTCCGACTCTGGATACCGAAAGACCTGCATTAACGGCCGGTCTGAAACCTGAATTAAACATCTCTGTCTCAAGATATATCTGTCCATCGGTAATTGAAATAACATTTGTCGGAATATAAGCAGAAACATCTCCTGCCTGTGTTTCAATAATAGGAAGTGCTGTAAGGGAACCTCCTCCCAACGAGTCATTAAGCCTTGCCGCTCTCTCAAGAAGTCTTGAATGAAGATAGAATACATCTCCGGGATATGCCTCACGTCCCGGCGGTCTCTTAAGTAAAAGTGACAGTGTACGGTATGCGGCAGCATGTTTACTTAAATCATCATATACGATAAGAACATCCTGTCCGTTCTCCATCCACTCTTCACCGATTGCACAACCCGAGTAAGGAGCAATATACTGTAACGGTGCAAGTTCGGAAGCTGTTGCCGCAACAACAGTTGTATAGTCCATCGCACCATATTCCGTAAGAGTTTTAACTATGGATGCAACCGTTGATGCTTTCTGGCCGATTGCAACATAGATACACTTAACATTTTCATTCTTCTGATTGATTATCGTATCAATGGCTATGGCTGTCTTTCCGGTCTGACGATCACCTATAATAAGCTCTCTCTGACCTCTTCCGATAGGCACCATTGAATCAATTGCCTTAATACCTGTCTGTAAAGGAGTATCAACGGATTTTCGTGAAATTACACCGCTTGCAACCCTTTCAATCGGACGGAATTTGTCCGATGCTATCGGACCCTTTCCGTCAATAGGCTGACCGAGTGCGTTTACTACTCTGCCGAGCATGGCATCGCCGACAGGCACTTCAACCACACGACCTGTTGTTTTTACGGTATCTCCTTCGTTAATATTTTTGGAATCACCGAGTAAAACAGCACCGACATTGTCCTGTTCAAGGTTTAATACCATGCCGTAAACTTCACCCGGAAATTCAAGTAATTCACCCTGCATGGCCTTTTCAAGTCCATGTATTCTTGCAATTCCGTCTGCAACCTGGATGACTGTTCCTACATCAGAAACAACAAGCTTTGCACTGTATCTGTTAATCTGCTCTTTTATCACTGAACTGATTTCTTCCGGTTTTAAATTCAAAGCCTTTACCACCCTTTCTATAATTGTACCTGACGCAATTCCTTAACCATGGCGTCAAGCTTCGTTCTTATACTGTTGTCAAGGATACGATCCCTGATTCTTATGACCATACCGCCTATGAGTTTTTCATCAACCTCATAATGCATTTCCAAATCCCTATACCCGGCTGTTGCCAGAATCCTGTCTTCAAGAGCCTTTTTCTTATCATCTGAAAGACTTACCGCACTTGAAACATATACCACGCCTGTCCCGAGTTTTTCTTTAGCCATGCTTATAAAGGTTTTGATTATACTCTTTAAAAGCTTCTCCCTGCCATTCATTATTATCTGAATCACAAGTCCGATTATTTCCGGAGAAAATGCATCACAAAAACATTTTTCCGTAACTTCCTTTTTTTCTTCAGCTGTAATTCTGGGATTTGTATACAGTCTTAACAGCTCATCATTGGATTCAAAAATATCGCTCAAAGCCTTTGCCTCATCAAGGAAAAGCTCTAATCTGTTTTCCGATATTCCGATTTCCAGCAACGCTTCAGCGTATCTTTCCTCTATTATTGCCATGTCGATTCACCCATTTCACTGATGACTTCATCTACCAAAGCTGCCTGCTTTTCTTTATCCATTTTTTCCGAGATAAATCTTCCGGCAATTGCCTCAGCAACATCTATCATCTCATGCTTAACTTCATCTCTGGCTCTGCTCTTTTCAAGTTCTATCTCCTTGTCAGCGCGTTCACGAATACGTAAAGCTTCCTCTTTTGCCTCATTAACAATCTCATCCCTGTGCTTGTCGGCACGCTTGCGACCGTCATTGATAATTGCATCTGCTTCCTTGGAAGCATCAAGAAGCTTAGCTTCATATTCCTTTTTATACTCAAGAGCCTCTATTTTATCTCTTTCAGCATCCGCTATATCGGCCTGAACCTTCTCCTGTCTCTTTCTGAGAAGATCCCTTGCCGGATTGAAAACAAGATAAGACAGCAAAAAGAAAAGAAATAACACGGCACAGGCAACAATAGCCGTATCCATAAGAAGCTGCGCATCAAGACCAAACACACGCTCCGTAATCGGCTCCTCCGCCACTAACATAAAACATTGTACATTCAACATGCTTATCACCCTTTTTGCATCTATTTTCTTACCATAATAAACAGACCTGCCTTGCAAGACTTGTACTGCTTGTTATTTCATAAACAAACTTGCCTTGCAAGACTTATACTAACTATTATTTCATAAACAGGCTTGCTGTGCAAGACTTATACTGCTTGTTATTCCTTCGAAAAACG
>CAZOZM010000016.1:0-42657 GCA_964584255.1 uncultured Lachnoclostridium sp.
TTTGTAATAAGGAATTCTCATTTTGACTTGTACTATTTACATTCTAGCACCACTTTTCTTCGATTTCTAAGTTGTGTGCTTCCTGTTCTGCCCGTGTTTTCTTAAGGGAAAAATGATTGTTTATCAAACAAACAGCAAGTGTCGCCCCACCCCCTATTAATGCAGCGATAACTGTAGGCATACTATATCAACTCCTTTTCTTAAGTGTAATAATGAGTACCGGCAGAGCTACTGCCTGCCACCTCCTAGTAACAGGCTCATTCGCTCATAGATTTGCCGAATAAAAAAACAGCCTATTGGCTGATTCTTATTAAGATTCCTTATTCAGTTCTTTTTCTGTCTTGGTTCTCCACAGTTTCGGTACATCTTCAACTTCCCAAGGTTCACCTGTCTTGGAATTGATTTCGCCATTCTGAATCTTTGATACATAGTAGTCAACCATTACTCTGTCACCTCTCCTTCCTCTGTCATTTCACTTACTACAGTTGCTAAATCTTCAATTGCTCCGTCCTGCAGTTCCTGACCTTCCGCAATGTCAGATACTACATTTGCCAGTTCCTCAATAGCACCGTCCTGCAATGCTACGGATTCCTTAATAGCAGCAAGTTCAGATTCTGTCTTGGTAGGTTTTGCAAGAATTACTGTTGTAATATCATGCTTTTCCTCTGCGAAACCACTTTCTGTAGTGCTGTCTGTGGTTTCATAGTCAGTGTTTGTTACAATACCATATTCAGTTTTCATTGATACCAGATTGGTATAACCTGCATATCCTTTTAATACAGATTCGTCCTGCGTATCATCGTTTACATTGATGTACTGAATAACAGATGTTTTTTCTGCATCTTTGCAGGTTTCTTCAAGGCCATCTCTCACATCATCAAGAACTGAAAATGTGAGCTGTGCTGCTGTACTTGAAATATTGTGTAACGGTAACTTTGTACCGTCATTGAATTTGATTTTTTCCATATCTTTTGTCCTCTCTTAAAATATTCAGCTTCATTCTAGGGTGGGGAGTTAAGCCACTCATTATACCCATCATCATCTCCATAATAAACACTAGGAGAAAATAAAAGGAAATGTATAACACATAATATAAATGAGCGTCTTACTTTATCCTCATTGTTCATATACCACCTTGTATATTTTTTTCTCATTTTTAATAACCACCTTAATACTTTAAATATAACTAATGCGGAATGTATTCTTGTCATACCTCTAAAAGCAATAGTTAAATGGGAATAAATACTATAGCCACATGAACAATGCCCCAAGCAGTTCCATTGTGATTTGCAGGTACTGTTATTGTAAACTCATTGTTTGCCATAACTTTATAAATGTTATCAGCCACTTTTTCACCACCACTTACAATTGGTGTTCCTATGCTATCAGAGCCACCGCCACCTTCAACCGATATACAAGCCAATGAATCAACGCTCGGTATTTCTGATACTGCATAATTACCGCTTCCTGTTATACTCTGCTTTTTACTTACAATATTAATAGTTGATTCGTCTACACTACCCAATTTTTTTGGTACTGAATCGGCACCATGTTGGATATAATAAGCATCCTCACTTTCGTTGTAAGTTAAGATATTACCACCCTGCATCTGTGCTAATTCATGTGTTGCCTTAGAAGTTACTATAACATTAGAATCATTAATCTCTAATGAATCTGTTCTTCCGGTTACACCATCTGTTACAGATTCCATGCTAGTGATTTTCTCCTGCATTGTTTTGCCATCTGCACAGAATACAACATCTGCTTCTGTGTGGGGATATATTGTATTCCCCTCGTTATCCTGTAATTCGCCTTTGTAAATATCAGACATATCGTTGTCCTCTCTTTCGTATTTTTATTTTTTATTCTTTTTTATCTGCAATAAAATAAATCTTCCCTTCTAAGCGTTCAGAGCTATCGCCCTGTTGCAAGATGGAAAGATTTTTGCATAAGAATCTGTATTTGTTGCCATCGTCTTTGTTGGTTGTCTTAGTGTCGGTCCGCTTGAATAACAGTGTATCCTCGGTGTCAGTTTCTTCCGGGAGCCGATTGTAAAACTTACGGAAAATCTTAACGATTAATCGCCTTGTCTTACCTAACTGCAGATACAAACTTCCTTTGACACGTTGCGAGATTGGAATGTATTCATGCATAACTACCATTGCTCTGGTTCCATACACCTGCAGGTAATTATCAATATCGAATGGATCACCGCCAGCATAAATATACACTTCCTTATCGCCATCATTATTAGTGATGATGATTTCGGAGCCTGTCTCTACATCGTCAGGTCCAGGTACTACCGGTGAACCGGTGCTGGTTGTTCCGTTGATAAATTCATCAATAGAACCGGCATTTGTTTCAATGGTTGGTGGTGCATACGCTGAACTACTCAGCGTGATGTTGATGTTATCTGATTCAGAGAACATAATCACTGTTCGGATGACTTTCTCAATCAGTTGTGTCTTAGCAACATCGATATACTCTGCCAGCGCACCATTGTTTGCATAGAACACAAGAAATTCCTCTGTTCCATCAATAGTGGCATACACGCCTTTTTCTCTTAAATAAAAAGGTCTTACTGTCTGGGCATTGGAAAACAAACACCGGATAGTCACTTTGTTATCAGCTGACTTTGTGACCGAGTCAATATTTAATGTAATGACCGGATTAATCACTTTTTGGATGTCAACTTCTGATACACTATCCTTCTTGATTCCATCTCCCAGCACCACTTTAGTGAATGTTACCTTGCACCCTCTGGCCATTAAAGCAAATACTTTCTGACCATCAACTGTAAGGCAATCATTGAATGATGCCATATGATTTCCTCCTTTGTTATAATTTTATTGTTGATGTGATCGTTTCTGTTTCAATACTTAATAAGAACACCTTAATATCGCACTGACCATCTGCGACCACTTCAATCCCATCTAAGAATGCACTCTTACGCTTTACCTTATCGAGTACACTTAAAAACTTTTCAGCAGCTCCTGCTGTGATGCTTTGGTTCGATGTGATTACCTTAAAATGATGCGGTTCTCCTTCGTAATCGAACCAGTCCTGAATCTCCCCTGAACCGAAGTATGTCTCGATTACGTTCTGCACCGCCCAGTTGGTACCCATCTTAGAATGAACCATATCTGAATTCTTGATGAGTTCACGCTTTACATCAATAGCTGCTGTCTTGTCATACCAGGATATGTGAAGTTCTTCTGCCAGCACATCAAGTTCTGCTCCGGTCATGTTATCTATCTGATTCCATGTACTGAACAGCCTTATTTTAGCGGCCAGTTCCTCCGTTACCCTGTTGACACCTTCTGATAATCCTTTTACAGCTTCATCCTCTTTCATGAAAGCAGGCATGAGCTGTATAAAATCCATATCGTTAATATTCATATTACTCATCCTCTACTACATGATTTACATTAAGTTTCCCGGAATACACAGCTATCTGCGTTTCCATGAGCGTTGTGAACGCAGGAGCATTTACAACGATTCTCTTACACCCGGTTCCTTCACTGGGAGCCAGGCACAGAGTTCTTAATCTATCAGGGTTGATGTCTCTACCGAGCTTCGTTCCCTGCCATTCAATAAACTGCTGAATGGAGCCGCCTACACCTTCGATTGTTTCGATACAATCTGATTCGTTTTCTTCGGTGGTGTAGTATGTGATATCGATGTCATACTCTACCTGCTCCGGTGCTTCCACCAATACAAGGTCTGTCATAGGACGTACATCAGATGCGCTGCAGGCTTCCTTAACCTTTTTCAGCATATCCGGGTCAGGTATCTCTCCACCTGCTAAAATAGGAACAATCTTAACTTCTCCGGCCATTTCCCTGTTGATAGTAATATCAATTGATTTCCGGCTTGCTGCATCTCCTACAAGGGTAATCATCAAAAGGTCATCCTCATATGTAATGATGTAGTCATTCTCCGGATTCAGTTCGTTTACCACTAAGGTGTCCGTTAAATAGTTCTTACCGCCTAAGAAAGCACAGCCACCATAAACCTGCAGTGTCTTGGCTTTCGGTTCTACCTCACTGATAATTGCCACATCTGCTATACTACTGTCTGCCGATAACGCATGATATTTATACGCATTGTGCGGACCTGCTACCGACAAAGCAGTTGGTGCTAGGTAGATACGTTCTCTGTAGCTGTTATCACCTGCGCCACCATCCACATCCGGGTACGGTTCACCATCGTCACCATCGTAAGTCATGACTGTGTTTGTTACCTCATCGATATAAGGCACTAAATCCACCATTTGATTGAGCATTCCTGCTTCATATCCGTTGTAGTTTGCTCCTGTTTCACAAGCAATGGCATCTACGGTTACTGAATATTTACCGGCTTGAAGGACTACGTTCTCCGTAGTTTCGAAGTAAATCTCGTTATCCGGTGTTACTCTTGTTCCTGCGTTAATCAGAATGTTTCCATTCAGCGGAGTTTTAACAGAAAAACGAAGAATCGTTTTAGCTGTGGTTGGTGCTATTCTGATACAGTTATATCGTGCGCCGATTGCATCCAATACTTCACCACTGGCATACTGTAGCATCTTCTGCTTGCAGGCTTCGTTTGCTTCGTTATAAATAGACACAAACAAGGCTACCAATGCATCTCCAAATATTCGGCGCTCATCCCCTGGGTATAAAGGTTCTCCTACAGATTCCTCCAGGGCAGATATCACATTCTCGTATATCCGGTTGGAATCTGTTTCTAAAAACGATAAATCAGCCATTTCCTACCTCCTATCCTGTTACAGTGGCATCTACATTAAGAGCAAAGTTACCGTTCTGCGATGTAACTGCGCTGATATCAACACTATCAGCATTCACGCGCGGCTCATAAGTTTTAATAAGCCACTTTGCTTCTGCCTGCATCAATGGTGCGACTATCTCAGTCGGCTGGTCTATTAGTGTAGGGTCTATTCCTTTGATACGATCATACGGACATTCGCCACGAGTGATTCTTAAAAGATTAGCCACACACTGCATTGGTTCTCCATTTCCACTTTCTTTCATATGTCACACCTCCTAATTAATAGACACCGTCTTTTTTGATGCTTTGTCTGAATGCCGGGCTCCTACTGTTATGGCAGTTGTATTTGTAGCAGTAGATGCACTACTTGTATTACTGCTGCTTTTCTTCTTAGTTCCTGCAGGTTCCTCTGCAAATTCTTTCAGTTTAAAAGCACAGGTAGCAGCTCTTATCACGCCTTTAGGATTAAGTTCAATATTCGATACACTAACCGATTGTAATTGCATTTTGTCCGGCCCGAATATTGCATTTCCAATAATCAGCGGTGCTGCTACTCCAATCATGGACTTCCATCTATCAAGCATACCTCTAATGTCGGATGTTCCTGTTTCTATTCGATAGGTGGTATTAAATGCTACTTCCATAAGGCTTAAGCCAATACTTTCCGTTGGTTTCTGTCCTTCCTTATCCGCATTCGTATCAGTATCAATGGAGTATGCTGTTGTTAAGGCTTCCAAGTAAGCTATTTGCTTACTACTAACTTCCCACGTCATTCCGTTCCAATATGCCATTATCATGATTCACTACCTCCATTCGGATGGCTTGTGCTTGATTCACCATTCGCCACACCACCATGCGTATGCGTTGCAAGTCGTACATTAGAGTCGGTAATGCTGTCACCGGTCAAGGTTTTAACATTAATATTTGTAGCTTCTATGTTAGTGATTTTGGAATTAATACCTGTGATGCCATCTGAAACATCAATGCTGCCTTGCACAGTGGCTCTGGTGTCCATTAAATCTAAGAATAACTGCGTTTCTTCCATCTTACCTTCCCAGTTGCCATCCATCCTTGCCAGAATAATACCGGTAGCATCATCAAAGAGCGCATACACTACTTCAGTTCCCTTTTCCAACAATCCCATGGAACCTCTAAGATACCAGGGGATTGTTAAAGGGAGTGTTGTGGTTCCTTCGGCTGTCTTGCTCTGTACCCTTGCTTTCGTTGGGTTCTCATTGCGGTCAGCTTCGCCCTCTATTGTTAGGATAATTCCCTTTTCAATACAACTCATCAATATCCCTCCAATGGTTTTCTGAAGAATAGTTTCGTGGTGGCCTTAAGCATATCATGTCTTACGTGAGTCATAATCACAGGACCGTTCCAGCTATCCACACCTGCAGTAGTAAGATTGACCAGTGTTCCGGCCGCATACCCAGGCAGATATTTATCCGAGTAACACACACCACGAGTCATTTTCTTATTCTCAAAACGGAGCAGATTCTTAGCGAACCGATTCGCTTCTGCCTGACTGGATATTTTAATAGACAGTATTTTTTCTAATACCTTATTCGTTACTCCGGCTACTGAGTGCATCCCGGTCACTGCACCATTCTTCACGACACAGGTTCCATATGCTTCCTTACTATCATCGATATAATCGAATTTCACGTCATTGGTTATCACCAGTTCGTCCTTCGATTCTCCCGATTCCATAAATGCTTCTGAATAAACTATCATACGGTTATCATACACAAGGAATGCACAGCCCTCTAAGACACATCGTTCTTCTAAGAAAACAAAGTCCTCATGGTTCTGCTGGTTCACATATTCGTATGTATAATCATCTACACCGTAAAACTCACACGCAAGTCCATGCCGCCCTGCTATTTCAGCACATATCTGCTTGAAAGTAACATATTCCCATGATTTATTCTTCTTATCGTTGTAATCTTCCGGGATAGAATTCGCCCTAAGACACATTAATCCATTCTCTGGTTTAACGGATACCACATGCATTTCCCCTGTATCACACGCTCCCAGAATGGATCTGATTGCATCTCCTTTTTTCGGTTTCCAACTATCCCATGTATCTCTTGTATCATTAAAGAGAATTTTTAATGTATCAGAGTGCTGTTCCCCGAAGGAATCATATACACACTGGCTGATAGAGATATCGTTGTAGATATCTTTTCCCTCATATATAAGTTGCATTTTATCTCCTCCAAGGTGGCAGCGTTGATGGTGTTTCTGTTTTATCAAGCACTGGTATTTTTAACTTTACACCTGCTTCAAATACGATTGTTCCCATATGAAGGGGATTTGCCTGAATAATATGTGATGCCATCTTTTCTTCGTCATATGCGGCAATGGCGAGCAGGTCGAATGTATCGCCTGCTCTTGTCGTATACTCTCTATATCCTTTAGCTGTAGACATAGCTGCCACTTCCTCTCCGACTTAGCATTTCCTCTACTAAGTCCATGAATTCTTCTTCCTCGCGTTTAAGAGCCGCAATAATATCTTCTTTCGCGTTTCCTGTTCCCTGGATGGTGACTTGTGGTGCAAATGTGAAACTGATACTATCTCCGTTGCTCTGACCGCCTGTTTCAAATGCAGTAAATAAGCTATCATCCACACCTAACATCCGACCTGCTTTCGCCCAGTAGGACAGGTTCTCACTTCGATATGCACTATCAAATGAGATAACCGCTTCTGTTCCGGCTTCACCTGCGAGTGATGGTCCAGATGTGAAACCACCTGATGCAAACATAGGAATTTCAGGAATATCTAATCTGAATTCTTGACCGCCGACTAATGGTACCCAATCGGGAATAGTGAATCCACACTCATTAATGCCGGAAATAACACCGTTGATTATGGCAATGAGTGAATTCATGGATGCCTTTCCGATTCCTTCAAGTGCAGAGAATGCATTTGTGAAGATGCTTGTTACACTATCCCAAGCTGCCGACCAGTTTCCGGCGAAAATATTTGATACAAAATCACATAATGATGTGAGCGTATTTGTAATGCTCTGAATAATCGGCATAAATACAGTTATCAAGTTTTGAAGGACATTCGCTGCTATGCTTGCTGCTGCCTGAATAATGGGAACCAACACATTGTTAATGATTGCGGTCAGAGCCGGTAAAACTGACTGAACCAGCTGTGAAAATATATCCAAAATAGGACTAATCACAGATAAAACCACCTTAATAACGGGAATAAGTGCGTTTATCGTTGCCCCAATTGCCGGAATCAAATTTGAAACAAATTCAGAAAATACAGGCTGCAGTTCCTGAAAAACTTCGGATATCTTAGCAAATATCTCCTGGAATGAGGGACCTATCTCCGTTGCGATGTTCTCAATATAAGGTTTCAGTCCTTCGAATATGCTTTTCATGCCCTCCATTCGTGCCTGTAGTGTCGGCAATATAGCCGCTATAAAATCACCCACTAAATTAATAAATGGAGAAGCCGCGGCATATATCGAATCAAATAATGGCATGACACTGTCCAGCCCTGTTTCGATTGCCGGCAGTAGTTTTTCCGCTACCGATTTGACAACAGGAAGTATTTTTCGCCCTATATTCAGTACGAAGTTCTTACCAAGGTTTTTGATTACCTCTATCGTATACTCTAAGGTATCCGTTCTTGTCGCAAAAGCAGCATCTGCCGCACCGGTGGCATCATACATTGCCAGTGTTTTATCTGTTAAGTCCTGGGACTGTTCTCCTGCTAATGCAAGGATAGCGGTCTGCGCTTCTACGGATGAGAACAGCTTCGCTGTTGCCTGCACATCATCACCCATGGCGCTTTTTAAGGTTTGTAACATTCCATCAAACCCTAATGTTTCCAACGCTGCGTTTGCGTTTGCAAATCCTAAAGAGTCCAGTGCTTCCGTCATCTGCTTTGTGGGTTGCATCAAACCGGACATTACCGCTTTCATCTGCGTTGATACTTCTGCTGTATTACCGGTTACACCGGTTAAAGCTGCAAAGGAGCCGAATAATTCCTCCTGCTCCACGCCTAATGCGGCAGACAGAGGAATAACCTTTCCGATTGAGCTTGCCAACTCCGGTACAGATGTCTGACCTAATTTATCAGTCATAAACGCAAGGTCAGCCGCTTTCTGGAATGCTTCACCGGATGTATCTCCGTAACCCTTTGTTACAGCGGTAAGAAGGTCGATAGCTTCTGTGGTTTCAGTTCCACCAGCTTTTGCTACTTTTGCCGCCAGTTCCATCTGTGTGATAGCATCTTCACTATCTCCTACAGCTGATATGATTTTATACAAACCATCTGACAGCTCATCCGTAGACACACCGGTTTGATTGGATACCTCGATTACATCATCACTGAGTTCTCCAATTCGTGCTGATATCTGCTCTGTGGTACCATCCAATAAAGATGCTACATTCGCCATCTGCTGTTCAAATGCTGCGGCGGATTTTACTGCATCTACCCCTAATTTAACAACAGCAGCGGTTGTTGCCACCGCTGCTGTACCAATGGCAGCCATTCCAAGTTTTAAGCCGCCAAATTCTTTTTTTGCATTACTTAATGACCTTTGGAGTGATGGGTCTATCGCCCCAGCTATTCTTACAACAGCTTCTAATTCTCGACCACGAGCCATCTACTTACCTCCTTCTGGAACCTCTCTTTCTCGCAGCCTTAAGTGCGGCTGCTTGCTTTTCCTGTTCCGTTTTTATATCTTCGTATGCTTCCCCTATCTCTGTGAGGAAGTCTTTCATACGCATACGTTCTACTTCTTTGATACTGGAGTGGAAGGTTCGGGAGTACCATCGGATGGCTCGTCTGAGCTGCTTTCCTCTAAGTTTTCCGCCGCACTCCTTGATATAAAAGCCCGTCCAATTCTCACAATCTTAACGATGTCGACACCTTTGATTCTCTGTAAATCCTGGATGTCGATTTCCGGATTGATTGCAATAATAGCCATCATTCCTAAATACATATGAAGCGAGCTATCAAGCTCCATAACACTTAAATTTGTATCTCCTGTTCTACTGGAAGATGTCGCAAGTGCCGAAGCTCTGTTGAACATTCCGGGAGTGATTTCATCCCAGTCATATGTCAACTCCTGATACTGTTTTCCGTTGATTTCAATTGGTTTTGATAAATGAATAGATTCTCTCATCGTTTTTTTTCCTTTCTTTTTCAAAAAAAGGAAGGATGCACTGATGCACCCTTCCTTAACACTTTTTATAACAAACTATTTACCTGCTCTGCGTAGTCAGTTCCATTGATTCTGCAGATGCCTGCAATCTTATCTACTAAGATGATTTCATGACCATCTACGAATAACTGGTATCTGCTGATAGAAAACGGAATCTCCAGTTCTACAGTAGAACCGGTTTCCACCTCAATGGCAGGCACCGCTACTTTAGGAACACCTCTTAAGAATGCCTTGCATCCCATTACTTTGTTCTCGCCTGTTTCTGCCTTTGTTACCTGCTGCACCCATCTATGCTCGATGGTTTTGTTTGCCATGCCGCAAATCTTAGCCAGGCCATAATCAGCACCGACCTTTTTAATGGTAGATTCCATGGTTTCTACCAATCCGTACAGTGGTACTTCATGTTCTCCCAGCGCGGTCTTAACAGTGGCCAGAACGTGTGTGACTTCGGGAAGTGTCACACCTGTATTTCTTGCGACCAGCTCTCCATCCACATAGGATGTATCTGCATTAACCGGTCCATTAATGTCTAATACAGCACCCATCGTTCTACCTCCTATTCTTCATCACTGAAGTAAGCGCTGAAGCCTGCATCAGTGTATGCTACATAAACAGTTGCACTCTTGAGTGGCGGTGTAGGTGTGACAGGAATATCCCATCTAAAATCACCGTTCATCATATCAGCTGTGCTGTTGTTAGATTCTAAGAACAATACCTCCGGCTTACCGATTAAGGCACCGATTGCTACATAAGCATCTAACTTCTCCTGTTCTTTGTTGATGATTCTGTCTCTTAACTGCTTTGTGAATGGCTTATCGATTTCGGTACCCCATTCACGCTGGAATCCGTTGGTGATGTGGAACAGCATTCTCATAGACACATCAAAGATACATCTAGGGTCAATGTCTGCTCCGTAGGTATATGCTGCTGTATGATCGCCCCATAATACCCAGTTACCACCCCAGAATACACAAGTAGACACACCATTGGATGTGAGTTCCTTGCTCTGTACCTGGTCAAATCCTCTGTTGGTGGAACCTTCGCCGAAATACTGGCCAGCTACCGGAATTTCTTTGTTACCACAGGTTTCCATCGGGATAGAATCATGGGAGAAGTCTGCTCTCATGAATTCTACAATCGCCAGTGTGGATAAGTGATAAATATTTCCCGATGTATCCTTAGCCATAGGCCAGAATACCTTGCTGCGTTCATGTGTATAACCGTTTTCTTCTTTCCAAGCAAGCGCTGTTGCGATTGTTGCGTTAGATAACGGAATATCTGCACACACGAATGCATCCCAGTGGCCATTAATCTGTGTAGCTGCGGAAATCATAGCCGCATATACTTCCGGTTCTTCACTCCATCCGGGAGCACCGATTAAGTTACACACTGCAAAGTGCTCCTGGTATAAAAGAGCGATTGCTCCTAAACCGGAATACTCACCGTTTGCTGTAACTCCACCGATGATATCTTCACTTGTGATAAGGCTGGTATCTACTTCCTCATAAGAAGCAGCAATACTTCCGGTGATCTTATCTCCAATACTAGAAATCATCACCATGCCCTTAGTGAAGTTGTAATCAATAGCAAAATCAATACCTTCTGCTTTGTTTTCAAGTGCCAAAGTATCAAGGATGATCGTGTCACTCTTAATAGTTGCTTTACCATTGCTGAAGGCAAGCTGCACAGTAGTTACGTCTGCTTTCTTATGTGTTGCAGGATTTAACACGTTAATCACATAGATAGGACCGATATTGCCCTTGCGATTATTGAAATGCGCATCCAATACTTCACATAATGAGAAAGATTCCCAGTCATCAGAATAACCTACTGCCTGCTGTGCATTTGTAAGGTTACTGAGTTTTACCGGATAATTCACGATGTCAAGGTTCGCAAAGCCACGAATCAGGTTTACCGGTAATGTACCAACGTACACCGGTGTTGTTCCTGCCTGCACAGCACTCTGCGCAATGGTCTGACCTAACTTACCATAGGCACCGTATAAATACTCATTTGCCATTTTTGTTTCCTCCTATAAAAATTCTTCGTAGAGCTTATCCTCTACGTTATTTCTTAAATAATGAGACCTCACTGTCAGGTTAATCCAAGCAAACCAGTGAGGATAATAGTCTGGTACAGCATCCTGTTCCTTGTACAGACCATATGTGATAGGCTCTGATTGTACTATCTCCAAACCATTCATTTCTGTGACCATTTCGATTTGCCTTAAGGCATAATCAATAAAGTTCCATACATCCATCCAGCCATCAGCTGTGCTTCTGTATGGTTCCGGTTCTGCCGGCCTTGTTCCCTCCGGATAGTAAATATCCTTTGAATGTAAGCCGGGATTCCAACAAGAAAAGCCGAGGTTGATGTTCAACTCTCGGCTTGTGTTTATGTTGTCATCCTTGCCAGTTACTAACTGGACACAGATTGAAGGAATGCTTGAAATAATACCGGGTGGGAGCCTGTCACTTGTTGGCAGGAACATTGGAAATGCTTTCGGTGTTACTTCCTGATATTCATACTTACCATTAATAGGCTTTTGTATGTCCTTTGGTGGTGCTTTGAATTTCAGATCCTTACACACGTGTTCGTCCAGCCATTCGCTTAATCGTATTAACGAATCAACTACTGTCATTGCTCCCTCCTACACGTTTATGGTTGCGCTAAGTGTTACGGTTGCCATTCCCATATCTTCATCCCATGTATTCACGACGTACGGCCTGCCATCTATCATTAATTCAGCACCATATCCTTTGCGGCTAGGTAAATCTTCACATTTGGCATATAGCAGTATGGATGATTCTGCAACCGCAAGTTCGGCACCTCCTTGCCGCTCTCGCAGAGCTTTATCATCAAATACACAGGTTATGGTTTCACCAGCGACTTCGTGTTCCTCACCTAGCTCATCTAGGTTAAGGAACACATCTCTGTCTCTGGCAACCATGTCTTTAAAAGCAGACATTATTCCGGATCTGCAGCGTTTAATACTGGAGGTTCTTCGTTATCTGCTTCTTCATCTTCTGTATCCTCTGCTACCGGATATTCTACCTCTGCAGCAGAGATTAACTTAATCAATTCATCTTTTGTAGCTCTGGACTTGAATTCAAGTCCTAATTTACCGGCTAAGTCCTTAAGTTCCGCAACGGTGTATTCTTCCAATGATTCAGCGTCCAGATGTCCTGTAGCTGTTTCTTCTGTCACTGCAGGTTCTTCAGATTCTTCAGCCACTGTCTCTTTAGCTTCTTCAGCAACACCTAATTTAATAAGTCTTGCTGCTTCTTTTTCAGATACTTCGATTGGACCACTTTCCGAGTTGATTAACTCAACCGGTGATTTATCGTCTTTACGATATCCATAAGTTCCTACTACAATGTTGATTTTTTTCATGGCTTTTTCCTTTCTATTGTGGTGCTACTGTCCTAGAACAGAACAGTAGCTGAGATTGCGGAGTTCTTATAGTTAGGTGTAAGTAAAGGTTTAGACTCAATGTAGAGTTCTTTTACACCCGACTTCTGGTCTGCTACTACGTGAGGTACACGCTTTCCTGTGTATGTGTAGAAGTTTTCATCCTTCTCAAGCACAGTAACCGCACCATACTTAGCACGTCCCATCTTAGGAGCTGTAACAACAATCTTATTCTTAGGAACGAAGGACTGAGTCTGTCCTGCTTCGTCTGTGTATGTTTCTGTGTAGCAGAATAAGTCAAGAGCTACACCATAAACATTGAGTCGACCATAATAAACAACACCTTCAGGAAGTTCTGTCGGATTAATTGCCATAAGGTCTAATCTCTTGTTATCGAGTAACTTCTGGAAGTATTCATTGTTAATGATTACGCTTCCTACTTCATGACCGAAGATAACATCAGATGCTTTAAGACCACGTTTCTTAAGCATTAATGCGATAGCATATAAGTCATCCATGATAACCTTAGATGATGTATCCCATTTTGCAGCGGGCGTGTATACCGCCGGATTGCTTGCTTCATCGTAGAACTTGATAGCATATTCCTGATATTTGCTTCCGCCGTAGTCATCGATGTAGTGTTTCATGGTGTAACCATTTTCAAATAACACCTGCGCCGCCATCCATTCTTCTCTTGCATCGATTAATTCTCCTAAGTCAGTCATATCCTGACGAAGTAATGCAGCTTCTCTTTCTGCAGGTTTCTTCTGGGAGAATACTGTCTCACCGAAGCCACGCTTCTGAAGGTCTGATACTGACAATGTTCTCTTAGGCGCTACATTGGCAGGTGTGTAGCGTTCTGTCTTATAACCATCTCTGTCGATGGCAATACCGCCGGACATAGGAACAACACAAGGTGCGAGCTTGCGGTTCTTCTCATCCTTGTACTCTACAAGTACATCTTCTGTTACGAACAGATCATTCTCCGTTGTTTCAAAATAACGATCTCTTAAGAAAGTAGGTCTTTTCAAAACAAGTGGAGCTGCTGCTACTAATGTCTGTGTCTGGTAAATATTGATTCCCATTATTATCTTCCTCCTTATTATAAAATTCCATTGTCGAGCATGATTCCAACTTTGCGGAATTCTTCGACATCGGCATCTGTGATTGTGTAGGTTTCTTTCACAGTAAGAGCATTCTTAATGAAGTGACCTGTTCTGTACACTTCTGCTGTAACATCAGCACTTGTTGCATCGATATCTTCTGCTAAGATATAAGCTGCTGTTGCATCTGCTGTGCCTAATATTACACACTTACCATCTGCATTAAGTGCCAGAGCTGTTCCTCTTGTAAGAACGCCCTCACCGGATGCGATATTTCTTAATACCTTGTCTACAGGGTATTTGCTGGACGCAAATAAAAATTCAGGAGCACAAGCTCCTACATATTCTCTACCTGTTGTGTTCATATCCTTTTCCCTCCTTATTTATTTTCTGCTGTAATACCAGCGATTAAGTTAGCACCGACCTGAATATCTTCTTTTGCCTGTGCTGCATCATCGTGGTTACTGTTTGTGGGTGCCGGCTGTACGCCTGCTACACCGGATGCCTGTGCATCGTCTTTTGCACTGTTTAAGAATGATGCTCCTGCATCTTCCTGTGCCTTAAGAGCTTCCAGTGCTAAGTCAGCAGCGGACATCTTGGTTTCGCCATACTTCGCCTTATCAACGAGTTCTGCATCGCCAATCTTACAAGCGATTTCATCGATTGCCTGCAGTCTCTTGCGCTCATCATCAAGTGCTTTATCGATAGCAGCCTGATTGCTCGCCTGCGCTGTCTGTGTTGCTTCATCCTGAATCTGTTTTACAAGGTCAGGTTCCTGTTCCATTAACTCTTTTAAAGTCATTTTGTTTGTTCCTCCTTCTTGGATATTGTTATTTATAACTTCCGGCTCTTTGCCGGTGGTTACCTTGGGTTCCATTACCGGGATGTCTGTAGGAAGTGACAAACCTCTTGCAGACATCGGTACTCCGTTTACTGTCAGGATATTCTTAGCAGGATTCAAGCTCATCGTTACACTGCTGCCAGTGTCTACAATTTCATCTGCAAACCCTTTGTCGATTGCATCCTGCGCTGACATCCATGTCGTATTACTCATCATGGTCTTGGCTGTTTCCGCATCCATGCCGGTTTCCTTTGCATAAATCTCAGCAATGGACTTATCGATTGCATTAATCTGCTTGATGGATTCCTTCATGTCCTTTGCGTTGTAATAACCGAACATAAAAGAAGATGCACCATGAATCATTGTGAGTGACCCATTGCACACCTTCCTATTGCCCGGCTTTGCGCCCTGCATGATAATGCTTGCAGCGCTGGCACATAAGCCATCTACTATTGTTGTGACGTTCCCAGTGAACTCCTTCATTCTGTTGTAGATTGCTACACCGGCGAATACTTCGCCACCAGGTGAGTTAATGCGGAACGTAACATTTTTCTTATCTTTGATTTTCTCCATGTCATTCAGAAAATCAGCTAATACAATGAACAGTCCTTCAATCGGTTTCCCTGTCCACCAGTCAGTAGGCTTTTCGCTTACTACTTCACCGTACATATTGACCTCTACACTATCTTCATCTTCCAGCGTGGCGATATTGTACGGTTTCATATCCGGTGGAATGTTTAAAGGTGCCGGTGTCGGACCATTCCTGAAAGGATATCTATTCGTTATCATCCTCGTTTCCCTCCTTCTTCTTATCATCATCGTTGTTATCATCTGCCGGAACCACAGGCGGTTCTTTTGGTTTTAACGATTGCATTTTCTTCTGCTCACGCTCTAACTTCTCAACATTAGAGTTCCAATCGCTACCATTCAAACGAACAGCGGCATCTTCATGGGTTGTGAATCCGTTTGCTACTGCTAAGATTTCAGCATTAACTTCCTTGATAGGGTCAAGCTGTCCTTGTGAAGGTCCAATCCATTCAGCTTTCAGCCATGCTTCTCTTATGAGCGGATCATTCCAAAAGCCGGGAGCTAAGATTCTACCTCTTGCTACCGCTTCACACATCCACAGTTCATACACCGGCTGACAGAAGCCTGTTGCAAACCAGTTACGATACATCTTAAATGATTTCCATGCTTCCAACAGTGCGGCTCTTGATGCAGAGTAGCTTGCGTTGAATTCCTTAAGAAGTAAATCGTAAGGAATTTCCAAAGCCGAGCCTATCTGCTTTGCGATTGTCTTAACGAAACCATCAAAACCATTAGCCGGACGTTTCGGATCCGCAAACACCACATCTTCTCCCGGATTCATCACATTTACAGTTCCGGGACCTAACTCATATTCATTTGGATCGTAGCTTACGCTATCATCTTCCGGTTGTCCATCACCCACTTCATTAAACGGAATATCGGAAGGATCCCCCGAATCCGTTTTGATAAATGCTGTGAAGAATGACTCAATCAGTGCAGCGGTCAGCTCGCTCTCGGTGTATCTCCTAATCTGAAGCAGATATTCGATAACCGGTGCCAGATAAGTAACACCGCGATACTGGTCCGGTCTTTCTGAATTCATCAGATGAATTACATTCGGTAACCCTGTCTTTTCTCCGTAGGCTACTACTCTCTGCCATTGTGTCTGTTCAGCCTTGACCTCATACGGATATGTGTTCCGGATGTGATATGCGACTACTGCACCATCACTATCAATTTCCACACCATCATAAATGCGGTTTTTATTATTCGGGTTTTCTCCGTCTGTCAGATTGAATCCGAATGTATAACTGCTCTCCGGTGTACTGCATCTGTCTGCTTCCACCACCATTAATTTCAGAGAGTACGGACAATTCTTTACTTCCTTATCCTTCTTTAAGACAAGAACATCACCGGATGTAAGCCATGAAACAAAACACAGCTGCTGCATTTCGTAAAAATCATTTATGCCGGTGGCATCACAATTTCTTTTCTTATTGGCCCACAATGCAAATTCCGCTTTGGTCTTTTTCTCCCAGCTTTCTGCCTGTTCAGCGGTCATTCCTAAGATATCCCTATCAATCCTCGGATTAAGTTTTAAACCCATTCCGATTGTATTGGTTCGGTTGGTCTTAATCGCTGACGTAGCAATCGGAGCCGACATATATAACATTCTTCCCCTTTGTCTTAGGGTATAGTTATTATAATCTATATCCTCTCTCGGACTACCAGACATAGCATTGAAGCCTTTTAATGCTCTTTTCCTTGTACTGGCTCCTGCTTCTCCGTAGCCTTTCGAGTAAGAACCATAAACTAAACTGCCATTATCCAACTCTTACACCTCCTTCTTTTTTTATTTGGTGCGCTGTAGAAAGGTAGACAGCGCACCATTTTATACCAACAACCGCCGATTCCGACAGCTGTTAATACCTACCAATCACGAGGTATTACTCCTACAGCCTTTCTTGGTTTGATACCTGCCAGGCGATTTTCCAATTCATCACGCTGTTTTTCCAATTCTTCTATCTGCTCCTTGATATTAGAAGAATACTGATATCGTGTAACAGACCTGCTGCCGATGGTATAACTTTGTACACCGGATTCTGTCAGAAGCGCCCTCTCTTTCTCGTAGTAATACTCTAAGCGCTCATTAACCTTATCGAGTTTTCTTTCTATCTGCGTTCTGGTCATCACTATTTCCTCCTGCATCCATCTTAAATACACAGTTACCAGGCGAACACCGACCTCTTAAGGTACACAGTTCATCAAACCGCAAACTGCTTGAGGTCTGCCGGACACCATGTGTCCTGTGAAACAGACATCTTTTCCTCATTTCGTTGAATTCCATTTTTACCAATCATCCCCATACAAATCACTACGCTTTCTTTGCTTCTTTCTAGGCTTTGCCTGATTCTTTATTTCATGTGCCATTCCCTTTAGCTTTCTTTCAATAGCATCAAGGTTAGGATTCAAAGCACGAAAGGCTGCGTTAGCGTAGTTCCTGCAGTCCAGTGCTTCGTTTCGGTTATGTCCGGGGAGCTTTTCCCATGACCATTTGCCATTCTTATAGGTCATCTTCTCGGATAACAATCCGGAAAAGAAAAGGTTGTCATATCCTTTTTCCTCATTAATTGGAAAATGAGAATACCTAGCTCCCGGAGATTGTACCTTAAGACCTGACATGATACGCTCTTTGCCGGCATCTACTCCTAAAACGTACAGCCATGCCTTTCCCACTACTTTATTGTCCTTAACGATGTTTACCTTACTAGGAGGGCCGGTAAAGGGGATTCCTTCACCCCCTTTACCTTTAATTGCAAACACACGCTTATTGATTCTTTTATTACATTCCTCGTACACTTCCTGCGTATAGTGACCGCCGGAGTCGATAAATGTAAGCGATATCTTTAAGGCTTTACCATTCTTAAAATGATAAGAACGGTCGATGATTCCATCTAACCGTTCCCATACATCACTTTCAGAAGGCTTACCCATGATGTAACCTTTTTCAATTCCCCAGTTCTCTCCGAACTGGCCATAACCTACGACCTCATATTCCAGTCGATTGTCCTGCGTATCAACTCCACAAGTGAGACAAAGCACACCGTCCGGAAGGTCATCTTCGTATTCTTCCCTTCTGGCGAGCATCTCATCTTCATCCTCCAGGTCACCTCTATCCTCCCAGAGCTCACCAAAGAGTGTATTATATACAGTCTTTAGCTTTTCCGGATCATCCTTTGCTTCTAAGAAACGAAGGACTAACTTCTTCCAAGGCATCCAAGGAGAAGAAAAGGCATTAATCCAAAAGGAGCGGACACCGTTCTTATAGGCTTCAGGGTTCTTTGCTATCCACTTCTTAGGTTGCTTTCGCATTTCCTGCTCTGTGGAAGCAGCTCCGCATTCGGGACACGCATACATAACATCATCAACGATATATTGTGTCTTGCCCTGAATCTTATTCGTATGAAAATTAAATCGAATATTGTCGAATTTGATAAAACTATACTCTCCACAGTGCGGACACTGCACACTCCAGTATTCCTGTGTTCCGGTATTGAATGCTGACTCTATGGCACTGTAACCTTTTATGGTTGGTGTCGAAACCTCAACCATCTTGTAATTGTAGAATGTGATTGTTCTGGCTTCTACCAATCCCCAAGGATCACCTTCGCCGCCGGCATCTTTGGCCCATCTGTCTCGCTCATCACCGAACACATAACGTGCCGGTACCGATGCAAGGGACGCCGGTGAGTTACTTCCTGTCATGGTAAGCATTCCACCCGGATATGCCTTCTTAAGGACAGTATTTTCTCCATCCCGACTCTTTGCTTTAGCTATCTTCTCTCTTAGCGGCTTTGTATCTCGTATCATTGGTGCGATACGTCTTTTGGAGAAGTCTCTTGCATTATCAACTGTAGGCATAACCAGCATTATTGGTCCCGGATCTATGTCGATAGCGTAGCCTAACATATTCATTTCACATTCAGTTTTTCCGACCTGTGAACTTGCCGCTACTGCTATCCTATGTATTTTAGGATCCGTAAACGCATTCATGATTTCTTCCAGGTACGGAGTTCTGCTTGTCCTCCAACGACCAGGCTCGGCGCTGTTCTCTGCTGATAACCTCCTGTACTTATCCGACCATTCTGTAACGGTCAGCTGTTCCGGAGGTTTGAAGTTGGAGGTTGATTTTCTGACGGTAGCATTGAGGTCTTTTAAGAAATCTCTATTCTTCGTCATCTTCATCATCGGAGCGGTTTTCTAACCACCCCTGTCTTTCTCTTACTCTGCGCCGATATTCTTCTGGGTTATATTCATATCTCGATAATTCATCCAAGATATCATTCACTGTTGATTTGATTATCTCGGATATCTCTGCTGCATCGGTTGCTTCTGCAACGTCTACAGCCAACTGCCCCGGCATAGATAACAGTGCCGATCGTACTGCCAGACACAGGTCTGTTGTCATTGCTTCCACATCTTCTGCGGAGTGCATACGTCCTTCCAGCTCATCAAGATTAAGCTGCGCTATCTTTGCCTTTGCTCTCTTAATGTCAACCTCTGCCTGGAGCTTCTGTTCTTCCTTATCAGTAACACTTTCTTTTTGCTCCCGGCCGTATGCCTTGTCACTCAGGTATTTAATGTATGCCTGAATCGTAGGCATGAGGTCGTATCTCCTAAGAGTACGGTTACCCTCTTTTATTTCTACTGTTGCCAGGATTCCTTCCTGTGTCAATTGCTGGATGCGCCGCACAGTAACCTGAAACAACTTAGCGATGATTTCTACTTTCTGCAGGTTCTTGCCTGCCATTGCATCTGCCATTGTTACACCCTTTCTATTTATGCCCTGTGGCTTTGTATTTGCCTCATACAGCCGCCTTACTTTTTAAGGGTTCCGTACTTCGTCTACCCCATTTAAAATGCCACCTCGTAACGAAACGCCTTGAAATTTTGTATAGTAACTACTCAATTCTTGGGCTCGCCAGCACCGTAAAGGTTTTTCTGGCCCTCACAGTACCTTTTTCGCTTTTAAATAGCACTTGTTATCCTTATTTTCCTAAAATTCTATTCAGATTGTGTTCCAATCTCTTACCAAGTTCCTCATTGATTCTCTTATGGATGTTCTCTGCTACCGTTTCATTGGTAATCATCTGAGGAATAGACACCGTCTTAATAGGGTTAATAGGCAACCTTGCATCTCCGACTCTCTGAAACGGTATCTGCACTGTTCCCTCTCTACCAGACTTAGCCAGGAATGCCTTGTGGCTAAGAGCCTTCCTACCCTCACCCTTCTTTATCTGAGCAGTGACTGTATATGCCCTGCCATTTACAGGCCTAGCAGTAGGCTTCATACTAAAGTGTGTAGGTGTCAGCAATCTACCCTGATAGTGAATCTCTAGGTTATCCAGGCTCACGCCGCCTACCCTAATCTTGCCGGCATTAGTAACGCCTTTCTTACTGCTATTAATCTCTTTCTTCTTGATGTTATATTCCTTGACTACTTCCTGAGACACCCATCCGGGACCTCTGGTTCTAAAGTCACCTATAGTCCTATTGATTACCTTAGCAGAATCTCTACGCATGGAGTTTATCTGATTAACCACATCTTCATAGCCATCTATTACAACATTCATTGCTCCGGCCATACACACACCCCCATGTTAAGCATCAAAAAAAGGACCATGCCCCTAATGGGACCGGTCCTTTGCTCTTGCTATATAAATTTACATTATAATACTAACACAGTTTGCACATACTATTCAAACCGATTTACTTTCATTTACTTCCATTTACTTCGTTTTTGTACCGTTTTTTGAAAACTGCATCAAATTATCACTTATTTCTGTGCCATCTCAAGCAATGCATCCTGAAGCACTCTTGAAAAATTAAGGTTTTTCTTTTCTCCGAAGGTATTAAGCCATGCCGGAATAGTGAAATTTCTTCTGACTGCTTTATCCCCATATTTTTCAGCATATGCATCAATATCGAGTACAAGCAGATTTATAAAGCTGCCATCTTCATAAGCCACATCATTGTGAGGTGTTGGCTTTGGAAAGTCGTTTCCATCTTCCAGTTCTCCTAAAATCCAACCGGATGCTGCGTCCATGCCCATTTCTATTGCATTAATCAAAGAATTACCTTCCGTCACGCATCCGGGTAGGTCAGGAACAACAACTGTGTATCCTTCTTTTTCGATGCATGGAGTAAAAATTGCAGGATAAATAAGTTTCATAAAAAAATACCACCTTTCTTTTTGGTTTATAATTGTAAGGAGGCAAGGGCTTTATTTAAGCCCCGCCTGTTTGAGAATCGAATTGACTGTTCCTTTGTCGATGTCACCTGAGTGATTTGGAATTGTAACCTTTCCAGGCTTCACTGGGTGTTTGTATTGTCTGTGCGACCCTACTTGTTTAACTAAGTACCAGCCATCTTCTCTAAGGATTCTCTCTAGCTCTCTGACTCTCATTAGCTATGTCCTCCTTACAATTATATTATACACACTATGCGCATATTTGTCAACAAAAAGTGTGTATAGTGTGTATTTTTTTAATTAAAACTAACACTTTTCCTAAAGTGCGGTTTAAATGACTAAATATTATTGACAACGTGATATCCGTTTGCAATAAAATCTTCGTCCAAACCTTTCATTTCCGACCAATTATTATCCTCAATGTCCATCTTCCAATCTTCTTCCGAGAATACAGCCCTGTCATAACCGCACAAGCATTCAAAATGATGTTCCACGTCACAACCGCATCGAATACATTGAACCATATCATCGGATTCCGTAGCATCTGGTATATCTTTAATTCTAGGATAAATAACATCGAAATATTGTTTAACCTCTTTATCTGTCATTAGCGTGAAAATATCTGATATACGCCTGCCTTTTTTTTGACAGATAAAATTAATTCTATCACGCCTATTTGTTGGTTTTTTCATCTTAAAATACCTCGCTAATATTCAGTTTAACCTTCTAAAAGAAAATGCTTCTGTTCTAGCACTTCATAGACTGTTTGACCATTCTTAGTTTCAATATATGGCAGAAATATTTCTTCAAAACTTACCATTTCAATATCCAACAGTGCCATTTGTGCCTCCACCCAATCTTTTAAAATCCGCCATGCCACACGTTCTGCTTGTTCTTTTGTAGCTTTGATATTTTTAGTTCCACGCTGTTTTTCTTTGTGTAATACTTTTAAGCATTCATCTACTTTTACAGGCAATTTCACAGGCACTTGTTGAAATCCCGTATCTATTAAAAAAGATAATCCTGTAATAGATTCGCCATCATAATTTTTCATAATGGACTTTGCACTGTGCTTCATCAAAATATATTCTATTTCTGATACAGTTTTAAACGAGTCCACTGTAGTTGTATAATTCAATATTGCCATTTCATTACCTCCGCTAAACGTTAATTTACTTAACCAAAAATTTTATATTATACCACTTTCACAAGCCTATTCCATGAAAATGTAATAAATACACCTTTTGAATGTAATATTTAGTACCGTTTCTTCGCTTCACTCATGCTTGCCATATTTCTTTCTGCTAAATCCGAGAAGAACTGTTCCGGTGCATCAGTCACCATGTAGCAAGGTTTGTCCCCGATAAACACACCGAATGTTCCGGTAAGCGTTTCCTCGATAACGGTTGTATATGCCTTTGTCATTGCCATGCCGCCGATAGCCGGACTTCCATCCTCGCAAACATCGAAAGCAGTACAGGTGCTGCCCCATGTCTGAGGAAACACATTTACTGAAAAATCAGGTCTGGCAAATCGGTTTTTCTCCCATATTTTTTTTACTTTTTCCTCCCACTCCGCACTCTTATGTAACTGCTGAATGAACTTATATTCAATTAATTCAAGATTCGGGTATTCAGGTTTACTCATTGCTTTACATCTCCGTTCTTTGATATTCTTCTTTCTTTGTAATATTCCCTGGCTTCCTGCACCAGCTTATGCTGCAGTGCTTCCGCCACGCTGATTTTACGATCCCTTGCATAACGGTCAACGTATCTCTTAAAGTCCTGGTTAACTGCGTATTCTATCATTAGCATTTTCTCCTTTCGACTCAAATGGTGCAGGAAGTGGTTGCCATGCAATAACTTCATATGATACCGGTTCATAATTGTGTGAGTGCCACAATCCATCACCACCAAATACTGCATCATACACAGCGGGTTTTCTGTAATTATGTACCTCGTCCTTCCAAATAGCTGACACTAAATATCTTTTGCCCGGCTCCGGCAACCTCTCACTGCAAGGAATCCAACTATTAAGTTTTTCTGAAAAGTTGCTTTTATATTCCTCTGCAAGTTGGTTGACGATTTTGATTGCTTTGTTAATTGGCACATTATAATCATAATTCCAATCACTTTTTTCTTCTTCCAACCTACCAATCAGCTTTTCTATAAATTCTTTCATGTTACACTCTCCTATTCCGCTGTTCTTCTTCAAGCAAATCAATAATCTTATCCAATTTGTTACAGATTTTCCACTCTGCTATCATAATAACAACTAACAAACCTGCAATTTCCATGTTGCACCGCCTTTCTACCATTCATCTTTCATCAGAAACAAAAAGATAACACCGGGAATTATAGATGCAACTATTACTATTCCCAATCCTATTGCTTCACTCATTTTGCACCGCCTTTTTCTTCTTGCCCTTCTTCTTTCCCTTCTTTTTCTTACAACTTTCTTCTTTCTTTGCTTCTTCTACATGTGCAGGATTTGTTTCTCCCGATGCACATATAGCAACAGGTATTCCCACAACAAGTGATGGTATACAACAAAATAAACCTATTAACAATTCACCAAACATACTTACATTTCACCGCCCTTCCTGACTATCTCTTTAATTGCGATAACCTCGCTTATTCTATCCGCATTCTTGTCTGCGGCTTTGAAATCTCCTGCATCAAAACAGATTTTGTTCACACCATCTAAAAATTCTATTCTTCTATCTATGAGTTCCACAACCTTTTCCACATCATAGGCTGTTGGCTGTTCTTTAATTGTGCCTATTACCATTTTTCTATATGCTTGTATAGCATCCTGTACCAACATGGTAAAATCATCAATATCAACATCTTCACCAAGTATTTCTTCGACAGGTAAATCAAATGTAATTTGTATTCCTTTATCATTGAATTTCTGCAATAAAGCATCAGCATCTATTAATCTACCCATCTACTGCACCGCCTTTCAACTGTTCTGCGATTTCGTTGCACCAATCCGTTGCTTGCATTGCCACATATTGTTCTGTCGCTGTTGCGTTTCCGTATCTCAAAACTAAGTTGTTTTTCATCCGTTCTGCAAATTCATCAATAGCTTTGGAATATCCAATGTTAAAACCTACTTCTCTGCTTTTGTTTCTACAAGTAAAATTGTGACAGTTTTCATAATTGTGTTCTTTTTCTTTCAAAGCCTTAAATTCGTCAATAGTGCCTATTGCTTCAAATGCCATAAGTCTTTCATAGGCCTCAATGTCCTTTTTCTGCAAACACTGATGATTATGTTTACAAGCCTTATCCCTGCATCTTTTGCAATCTTCTTTATGCTTTTTTAATGCCTCATTATCCGTCATGCTCATTCTCCTTTACTTCATTTGCAAATCTTTCATAATCTTCTTCATTCAGATATACAAACATTCGATAATAACCGTCTAATATCGTTTCTACTATCTTGCTTTCTCCGTCATATGGGTAAAAATTATCAGATTCTAAAATAGTTGTTCTGAATCTCCCACCTTCCACCAATACAATTTCCACATTGCCGTTATCCAATACAATAAAATCAATCAATGGTTTAATGTTTGTAAAATCTTTCGGCTTGCAACCTGATAAAACAAACATAATCAGTATTAAAATTAATATTCTTTTACGCATGATGCTCATTCTCCTTTGCTATTAATAACCTTCTTAATCTCATTTACACATTTATTACAGTAGGATTTCTTCCCATTTAAAGCCATTGCCATTGAAGTACATATATTATGTGAAAGTGTTTCACTGTTCGATAAAACAGTTGCATTAACATCATGCGCTGTTATATCGATTTCATAATATGTTTTTTCCATGAGTTCTCCGCATCTATCACATATCTTTGCGTCTGCCATATCACTCCACCCTCTCAAATCTGTTCATAGTATGCTGTTTCCATGTATCCGAAATATTAATTGGTTTAGGAAATGGCTGCCAATATACGATGTTGTCATCTTTCACCATGTATCCAGTGCCATTCTGCATACACATTAAATAGAAACCGTTATCTCTATAGGTTCCAATATTAACACTTCCATCTTTGCATTGGAGAATCACAACTTCTGTTTTACCATCTTCACGCTCTGCGATTTCCGGTGGCTGACTAGCCGGAATCCAACCGTTGTTATATTCCTTTGCTGCCTGCTTTACAATTTCGATTGCTGCACTGTTTTCAAATGCTCTCGATTCATTAAGTGTCGTGGCAAGGATTCCTTCCCCTCTGTACATAGCAGCAAGGTGTTCTTCCTGCCTTTTTTTCAGGCACTCTATAATGTTTTCAAATACGTTCTGCATCCTACGCACCTCCCATCATAAATCCTGACTTAAGTCCTGCCTGCGCTTCTGCAAATGCTTTGACCATCGGATGTTCCATTGCTTCCGAGATGCTCATCCAATGATTCTCTGCAAACTTAATAGCATATTCTCCTACCGGATTGAGCAGCTTTTCTTCCGCCGGCTCCGCTACAGCTGCGACTTTCTTTTTCTTAGGCTTGCAGCCGCTCTTTTCCGTACACTCTTTATTGAGCCTTGCACACCAGCCGCATGGTGTTTCATACTGACAAAACATTGTTCCCATCATTGTTTTATGTCCTCCTTATTGCTTTCACTACTTCACCTCATCAAACATAGAAATCTGCCCAGGTATTTGCCCATATTGTCTGATTGCAACCTCAGACAGCATTTCTTCCTTTGCTCTCTTGTATGTTGGTTTGTGGATTTCAAAACCATAGCTGTCGCGTCCTAATTCCATGCTTGCTCTTAATGTCGAACCACTACCAGCGCATGGGTCAATCACAACATCTCCCGGGTCTGTAAAAATCTCAATCAACTTTTTGAGCAGTCCGATAGGTTTCTGTGTTGGATGAATCTTCGGAATCTCTTTTCCGTCACGTTCCCAATACATCCAGTTAAAAATCATCCTGCCATCATTATTGAACTTCGGCAGCTTGTCCCGGTACAGAACCAGAGCATACTCCGTAGCACCTACAATCTTCATATTCGCCTTAAGTACCTGAGCTGAATAGTTCTTAATAAATACCAGTGGAATGTAATTCTTAAATCCGTACTTTTCGGCATATTTGATTACCGTAGGCATCTGTTGAAATGAGCAAAATATAATCATGCATGGTGCTTTACCTTTTTCCTTTGGCTCTTTCTTTAATAGACGATTGCAAAAATGAAAATACTCCGCAATATTGAAATTGTGGTCCGTATTAAAGAATGCCTTTCCTGCCTTATCACTTTCTCCATTCTTATTATCTCCGTCTATGTACCATGCCGGATTGCTGCCATAAGCATTCACACCTATGTTGTACGGAATATCTGCTATTACAAGCTGCGCTTTTGGTATTCCATAACGCTTATAATTTTGAAAATTATCATTGTATAACTCTGTTTTCATATTTTTAAAAAGGAGCCTGCAATTGCGTTACCCCGGCCGGAGGTTCGGTTCCTTTCTTTATTTTTATATTTATCACCTGCTACCGGCACACCCGGCAGCAGGTCTATGTTTGTTATTAGTTACTCGTCAACATCATTCACTGTGACCATTACAGCAGCCCTGACTCTGCGAACCATTTCACTCTTAACATCAAATCTTTTCCTGAGTTCATCCCATAAAACATTGCTTGGTATGTTCTTTACTATGATTTGCATTTCCTTTTCATCCATGCCCTGTGTTCTTTGTTTGATTTCACTCTTTGCAAGACCGGCCATGTGATTTGGTGTGATACTCTTTTTCAGCGTTTCTTCGATTGTGTTTGCTTCATTGCTCATGTGTTTGTTCCTCCTGTTGAACTTTTAATATGTTTTGCAATGCCAGACCATGTACTCTAATGGCTTTAGTTTTGTATTTCTCCAGGTGGTTGCAATATCCCCTGATATCCGCATACATCTGGTCTGCGATATCATCCCAGTCCATACAGTGGTAATACTTAAGCCTGATAACATACTTCTGGTTAGCCTTTACGATTTTCTTAAGAACTTCCTCAATCTGACGTTGCTCCTTATTAACAAGTGATTCTAACTTATCGATATAGGTTTCCGTATCATAATCACGAATCACACTATCATATGTTGCATTGCCAACGCTATGACAGTGCGGCATACCATCTATGTTAGAAGGCGAATTGCCATAATAACTAACACCATGAGTTAGTTCATATCGCTGCAACTCATCATGAAGTTCTTTTCGATGTTCTGCGTGTTCCCTTAAGAACTCTTTATCGATAATCATTTCTAGCCTACCTCCGTCCTTACTCTGGCATACTGAGTAACTCTATAAATTCTTCTTTTGGTACTTCCTTGCCACCCCTGATGAGCTTAATGTCATCCTTGCCGGTGGTCATGTAATATCGTTTTACAATTACATCTGCGTACCTAGGGTCCATCTCTATGAGCCTTGCGATTCTCCCTGTCAGCTCTGCTGCTATGAGAGTCGAGCCGCTGCCACCGAATGGATCCAATACAATTGCTCCCTTGCGTGAGCTGTTAATCATCAGCCTTGAGAGAAGTTTTACCGGCTTCATAGTCGGATGCATATCGTTCTTCTTAGGCTTGTCCTCATAAATAACCGTTGTTGGGATATCCTCTTTCACCAGATGCTCCTGAATGAACTTCAGCAGTTCTTCCTTTTTCATCTTAGTGAAGTCTACCGGTTCTTCCTTAAACACAGTAGTCTGACTTCTGTCATTTACGAAGTAGTGAGCTTCTCCCGGCTTCCAGCCATAGAGACAAGGTTCGTGGATCCATTGATAGTCCTGTCTGCCAAGCACCAGGGCATTTTTAACCCACACCAGACATTGCTTCATAAGGAACCCTGCATCTTCGAATGCGTTCCTAAAGTTTCGCCCTTCTGAGTCTGCGTGGAACACATAAACCGAACCACCCGGCACCAGGTTCTGAATCATCTGGTCGAATGAAGCTCTTAAAAAGCGATAGAATGCACTTGAGCTCATGCTATCATTCATAATCTTTCCGGCTGTTCCTTCATAGTCCACATTGTATGGTGGGTCTGTTATGATAAGGTTTGCGAATTCGCCGGTTTCAAACTCTCCCATTAATGCTATGTAGGCATTATCCTTTGTGGAATCACCACACACCAGTCGGTGTTTTCCAAGCTCCCACACATCACCAGGATATGTAATCGGGTCCGATACTTCGTCAAGCTCCGGGATTTCATCTTCCGCGATATCCATTAGAAGCTCATCTTCTCCTAAGTCCTGCAGGAGCTGCAGGTATTCATCCTCAGTAAAACCGGTTAAGGTGATATCGAAGTCAGGGTCCAGCTTAATCTCTGCGAACAGTTCCGCCAGCATCTCATTATTAATCTGTGAAAGCTCTGCAAGCCTGTTGTCCGCGATAAGGTCCGCGATTTCCTGCTCATCTGATTCGTAGTTCTGGTAATCGATTGGTACCTCTGTCAGCTCCATTGCCTTGGCTGCTAATAATCGGCCATGGCCTTTTACAATGTAACCGCTTCTGGTGCTGACGGTTATCGGAGCTCTCCATCCCTGCCTTTCAATAATCATCCCCAGCAGCTTTATCTGCTCCGGTGGATGCTGGTTAGGGTTCTTAGGGTTCGGCTGTACATTTTCGATATTCTCGACTTTATCGTGTGCGCAGTATACCGGGATATCCCCTGCCCATGCTTTAGGCTTCGCTGTTTGGTTTGTCATTGTTTCCATCTCCCCTTATTTTATGAAGTAACTTGATTTGCTCATCTGTGAGCTGCGGTCTGAATTCCTCTAATTTCTTTTGGAATTCATCTTCCGGCATAGTCTTGATTTTTGTAGAGAAATCTTTTATTAATTTCATTGCTTTCGACATTGTTTGGGTAATAGCATCACACAAATTTAATACTGCTTTCCCTAAATCATTGAGAAAGAATTCGTTTTGATGCTTATTCCGAGCTGCCTGCTTCTTTTTCCAACGTTCAATAGTACGGTGTCTATCATTCATATAATTACTACTTCTTTCCGTTCTTAGATAATACTACCAATGTCATACAAATAATTGCTGTCATAATTACTGCTGTCATATTAACTTCCATCTTCATATCCTCCTATAATGGTTTATATTTGTCACATTGTTCCGGCGAACATCCACGCCTATGTCCTGTTATTCCGATATAATCACAGGTACGGTTCTGACCGTTGCCGGATTTATAAAAACACTTATCGCCTACCTTGCTGCATTGATACGCTTTTACTTCTTCCGTAGGCTCGTCCTGTTTCTGTTGCTTCTGTTGTTGTGGTTCGTCCTGTTTCTGCGATTGCGGCAGCAGGCCTTTTTTCTTCAAAGTGTACTTTATCTGGTCATAACTACTTCCCTTACATCCGGTAATCGCCACAACTTCTTTCTTATCCACACCCTGCAGAATCAGTTCCTGTATTGAAGGTTTTTTATTAAGGGGGGGGCGAATCTGTTATGATTTCGACTGTAGGTTGTTCTGCCGGCAGTAATATAGCAGGTTCATTCTTTATAGCTTCCGCTATATCAGCCATTTCCTTTTCCGTAGGTTCCGTCACAACTAATACCTGATTTTCCGGTTTCGACTTTGCGAACCGCATAATTTCCTCTGTACATTTTTCACAGAAATCATAGTTTAGTATTTCTCCATCCCATTCAGGTAAGACAGTTCCTAACATAACATTTCCTGTTTCCCTGTCAGCGATATTGAATAAGATACTGATTGGATTTCTCATAATCTCTGCGCCACACCGGTCACACATTATCTTACTTACTCTCATGTATTATCCCTTCCCGGATTAATATCCGTTTTACATCATCTACTGTAGTTACTATGTACGCATGGCCACCGTTCTTGTTCATGTCTGCTATGAACTTCTCCTGCAGGGCGCTTGGTTCTCCGAGCAAAGGTCTCTTAACCTCAAATCCAAAATACACACCGCCCGGTTTCATGATCGCTGTCACATCAGGTATGCCATTGCTGCTTGTGTACATTCCGGCGCTTTCCTTCCATGCCTTGATGCACTCTGGCAGGCTGTTCAGATATTTGATTATCTTAGGCTGGTAGTATTCTGTTTCTTTTGGGATTTCCTTCTCGATTGCCTTTCGTGCCTGGGTACGATTCAGCTTCACACCGTACTGTTTCTTATGCTCGATATAGTCGGTGATCGCTTCATCCATGCTGCTATACTGCTCCCACTTTTTCACATCTCTCACGCTCCATTCTTTTTATTGCATTATATTTTTGCTTACAGGCTTTTGCAGAATGCCCATATCTTTCAGCCAGCCGGCTGTAGCTCCATCCGCTTTTTCTAAGATGTACCAGTGTCTGCATATCTGTCTTAGACCAGTTCTTGGTTTGATTGGGATTGGCTTTTTTCTTGGCTAGGTCTTTTTCGTACTTTTCCTTAAACCATGGATACATACTCATAATGTACGGGTCCCCTTTTGTTGCATCCCATAAGTCCTGATGGTCTTTCAGAAATCTAATAAGTGCATTCTGGCTGTGCATCTGTCTGCCATTAATCTTTTTATACCTAAGTCCATATCTATGCCATCTAAGAACTGACCTTGATTCAACGCCCATCATAATGGCTATCGCATATGTTGAAAGCATTTCCGTTGAAGTATTGAATAATGGGATTCCTTCCCTGCTGGCTTTTATGTTCACTGAGTTATAAGAACGATGCAGTGCCTTTGCGATTGAATGCGTAGACATTGTATCTGCCCTTTCTTCCAGAAAGGCCAGTTCTTCCTTTGTCCATCGTCTGCCTGCCATATTTATAGCTCCTATTCTACTTCCAGAATATGAGTTGCTTCCTGGTCAGCTTCATGCAGGGCCAGCGCCAATGGGTACATATCAAAAGCGAGGTTAAGTGCTCCCCAGTTTTCCTTTGGTTCTGAGTATCCCATATGCCATCTGATCGCATATTTTTCTACCGGTAATAACTTGATGTAGTGTTCTATCATCATGACTGACTTTTCACCATGGCCATATGGTATTTTGTCATCAATTGTGTATGTAGGGACCGTTTCCCATATAAACGAACCTGCATTATCCTGCTTTACCTGATTTCTTGGTGCTGCTGCTACCTTGTCCGGATCATATGTCTTTTGGTTCTTCCAGTCTTGCTTATAAAAGTTGGTCTTGCATAAGTCATGCAGGATGCTTACCAGAATTAATGTGTCCGGTTCGATTCCTTCCAGTGCTTTCATCCATACCGGTTCGCTTGCCTTCTCTAAGAGAAGCGAGTACACATTGTAACTGTGCTGCGCTAATCCTCCCGGCACACTTAAGTGAAACTTTGTACTGGCCGGAGCTGTGAAGAAGTCACTTGTTTCTAAGTAACCAATCAACTTATCCATTCCTTCTCTTTTTACTTCTCTTAAAAGTGATAAAATCTTTTCTTTCATAGTTTTCCCTTTCTAATTAAGTATCTTATTAATTGCTGACGCCACAATTGCCTTGGGCTGATTCCTGTCTCGGAAGCCTGCTTCGATTCGTTTTTTTACTTCCCTGAGAAGTTCTAAGTATTTGTCATAGCCATGCTTCTTTGCATATGGCAGCAGTTCTTTTTCATAGTACACAGCTTCATTTTGGTTGGTCAGTCCTTCTATATCTGCAAGTAACTCTGCTGCTTCTAATTGTTGCTTAGTCTTTTTTTTAAATAATTTCAGTTTCATCACGCTTCCTCCTTCTTGCTTAATTCGATGCTGCTCCATTCTGCAGGTGCGTATTTCCAGAAGATATGCTTCACCTGCTCACGCATCTTTAGGCATTCTCTGTAAAACTCATCGTAGGAACACTCTTTGAATAGTGAAAAGGATATTCTTTTCATAATGGCCTTACCTTCCGGTTCTTTCAGGAAGGTGTTTACTTCATCTGCCACCTCCATGGCTGTTGCATATCCAAGCTCATTCCACTTTAAGTTTCTAATTGAAATATCCTTCAAAATTGCGGTTGCAGAAATTTTTATATCTTCTTTCAGACGGTTGTAAGAGTTTTTGTATCTTCCCTGCAGGTCCTCTTTGCTCAAACCCTTGCATTTACTGAGTTTTTCGAGGTTTTGCTTTAAGTTTTCGGTATCAATAACAATCACCGCCTTTTCTATGGTGCCACCTATTCAAAATCTTAGGTGGCACCAATTTTAAATCCTGAAAGCCTTGATTTTACTGGTTTTTTTGGTTTTGGTGCCACGTGCCACCTAATTTTGAAACATACACCCAACTTTTTTAAAATTTGTTTAAAAAGTATTGTCTTATAAGGCTTTCTTGGAACATTTTCAAAAACGTATTAGTATATATATATATTTAGGTGTCCTATATATATATATTTAGGTATAAAGCCTTGATTTTACTGGCTTTTTTTGGTGCCACCTAATGGTGCCACCTATGGTGCCACGTGCCACCTAACACCCTATTTTGTGCCACCTATTTGAATGGTAATTCTTCCTGAACATTTTCCGGTAAGTCCTCCACATTCACAAATTCATCTACACTCATTGGTCTGTTTAACGCTGCTGCTTCTTCCTCGTCCAGCAGTGGGTCTACTTCCTTCGTAAACTTATTGATATGAAAATCTATCATTCGGCATTTCTTTCCATCAAAGTACTTTCTGACGTTGTACAATGTTTTACCGGATTCATTTCCTACTGTGATATATCCCTTGTCCGCCATGTATTTAAGTGTCTTTCTTGGAGAATAACCGGCCTTTGTCAGTGCCTGATTCAGCATCGATGGGAATATGTAAGCATGACCATTGTCTGTGTATCCCAGGCAGGTTCCCATTGTCTTGGTACCAAAGAAGTTACTGTTACTCAGCACCCAGTCCACTATATACTGCACAGCGTGTTCGTTTACGTCACCAACATCAGCTGCTTTCTGCTCGCCCAGAACAAAATCCGCCATGGTCCTTGCCCTATCCTCGCTTCGTTCCTCTGATGCACTGTCAAATATCCACATATCAATCAGGAAATCTGCCAAGGCTACGGTTGCTATGCTGGCTGCGTGTGATCCATTCTCGCCATTGCTTCTGGTGTACACATATTCCAGCATCTTTTCATATTTTTGCTTTAAGGCTTCGCTTCCCAGCTCCATGAGCTTCTTTATAAAGTACGGTCCTGCCCAGCCACAGTTCATTCCTGATTGCTGGTGCATAAGGCTTGCGCTCTTTTCATCGTTGAACGGTCCACCGTATAACTCTAAGATACGTGTACTGATACCGGTCTGTGATGTGTCGGTGCTGATTGGTTCCTCTCCTGTTGCCAGCGCTACTGTTCTCCATGTCCGCATCTCCTGCAGGCCGCCGCCCTTACTTCCTCTGGCACGTCCGGTACCGGATGCTAACATATACACGATTTTTTCCAGTGAGCCTTGATTGTTACCGGCCAGCTGCCTTTCATCGATTCCTAGTGGAAGGTCGCAATAAAAGCCTGCCATTCGCTCTAAGGCTACCTGCGTAGCGTTGAAGTTCACCATCAGTCGTTCCGGATCGCCCCACACACTAAGTGCTGCTTTAAGGCCGGCGGTCTTTCCGCCTTTACTTCCTCCCCAGTTATAAATGAAGAATATTCTCTGACTTAACCACTTCAGCATCGGAGCTGCGAAGCTGGCGGCTAATATGAACCGGAACTTGTCACGCTCCCGATGCGGCTGCATGGTCTTTTTCCAATCGTCAAAGGTTCCCTTTACTTCGTATGCGTTAGCCCATCCACGTAGGCTTGGCTCAATATCCAGTACGATGTCATCACCATGCCCCGGTAAAAAGCGGCCTTTCGTCTGCCACCCGAAGGTGCCTGTTGAGTCTGCTACCGGTATGATATCCATATTCTCCGCTTCTAAGGCTGATAAGAAACTAACCACGTACTTTGCATTCTCGCTTGTGATTGTGCATCCTAAGTCTGCCAGCACTGTTATGCTCTTGCTCTGAAATATCACTGACCTGGGGAATATAGCACTTCTCACTTCTCCGTCACGCTTGTATTCGATTTCCACCTTTTCATCCCCGAACTCCATTGACCTGAGTCTCTTGCTTATGATGATAGGTGTCTTACACACTGTGGCGTATGCGCCGGTCTTTTCATTCTGATGCTGGATGCCGCCTTTTTCGGTGTACGTCCATCTGTCAGGGTTTCTAAGATTGATTGAAAATCCCTTGACCGCTTCCGGGATACATTCTTCTAAGTGTTCCAGGTTGATGAGTTTTGCACCCTTAAGTGCTTTATCCAGTTTCGTTTTAGCTTCTTCCTTGCCATATTTGATGTATAAATCGCTAGGGTCCTTGACACCGAACTGTCTGCAGCTGAACTGGTACACTTCTCCGAGGAAATTAAAATCCTTTAGCTTTGTGGTGACGTTCTTTAAGAATGCCTGTCCACCCTGGTCCGGCTCTACGTGAATGTACAGCCTTAATCCTTCCAGCCTGTCTATGAACTCCGGTTTGAAGAACGAAGCGCCCGGACAGCCTAATCCCGGAATACTTAAGTACCAGAGCGTTTGTGTATCGGATTCACCTTCCACAATGACTGCATATCCGACATCCTGCATTTCTTTAAGCCGCCATTCGCCATACATACCAATCTTTCCGGAGCTGCCATACTTCCATTTGAACGCTTTCGGCATATACCGCTTTCGGTAGGTGACCTCTTTCCCATCCACATCAAAGTAAGGAATTATGATATAAGGTGTTCCATCTTTGTCCTTACCTTCTCTCAGAGCACAGGTCTTTTTTAGCCATTCTTCTTCCATTCTCTTTGCAAAGGCATATTCCTTGATGGTGTACCGCTTTTCTTTCTGTTCCGGCTTCCATTCCTCATCAGCCACTCCATACTTCTGCAGGATTTCCTTGTAGGCATCCTTTGTTGATAAACCATGTATCTTAGAATAAAAGGTGGTATAGTTTCCTTTTTCTCCACACCCTTTACACTCGTATTGCCCTGTCTTAGTGTTAACTGTAAAACTGGGAGTATCATCCCTATGGAAAGGGCAGCAGGCTACAATCTGATCGGTGCCAGTTGGTTTTATTTTTTTCAGTTGGGCAGAGTATTCACTCTTGTAATCAACTACTCTGTCGATGTCTACTTCACTTGTGTTCATGTAACCACCTAATTTTCCATAGTTTTATTAATAATTTCTTCCATTTCCTCTTTTGTTACATGAAAGTAATCAATCGGAATCTTGCCCTCTGCCTGCTCTATTTCTGCTTTCATTCCTTCTGATATGATTCCGTCTACTACAATAACTTTCATACAATCACAATGATTAAGGATATGCTTGCCATATGCCAGCGCTGCATTTCTTTCTACCGGATTCTCATCATTCATAAACTGTGGGAAGTATAAATGTGGCGCTATCGGAACGTTGTAAATATTTTCATTTACGATGGTTCTGCAGGCACTGGCTGCGACAGCTCTGTGAAATCCTACGCTGTGATTTTCATCCGGTTTATATCTTGAACAAATATATACTAATTTCATGTTATCCTCCTTGTTTTAGGTAGGGACATTGCTGCCCCTACCATATTTTTTTACACCGGAAGTTCTTCCTGGATAGCTTCTGCTGCTTCGAATTCCGGTTCTGCTGCAGTCTGCACTTCCTGACTGTTAATAGGAACACTTTCATCTGCTGCATTTCTGAATTCAGGCTCTGCAGTGTTGCTTGCCGGAGCTGCCATGTTGTAATCATCCTCGGTGATCTCCACGTTCTGGTTAGAAGCCTTGATGCTTTCTGCGTATGCTTTTGCCATCTCCAACTTCTTACCTTCCAGGGTTCCGATTGCTGTGAATACTGCTCTGGAATATGTAATACCATCACCGGACTGTTCTTTCTTAAGTGTAATCTTAGTGATTACTTGGTAGCTTCTCATGCCCTTAAGAACTACCTTCTTACCTAAGTAATCACGAAGGCTTTTAAGGGATGAAGGGGGAAGTGTCAGCAGGATTGGTACCGGATTACCTTCTCTTAAAAGGTAGCAGCGGTGCATATTCTTGCAGGCTTTTCCTCTGCCATTCTCATCGGATCCGAACTGATTCCATTTGCAGGCTGCACAGTTGATGCATTCACCGGTTTCCATCAACACACCGACCTTGCCATCGTAGCTTGTACAGTCAGGCTGGTTGTTCTGGCCATCGTATTTGTTCTGCCAGTATGCGTTGATAGGATAGTGGTAAAGGATAACTCCGACCAGTTCCTTGACCATGTCCGGGTTATCTTCCTCATCGGTGGGTACTTCAAATGCCAAGCCGCCGCCGGAAGGAATTTTTACCTTGTCGAAAGGAATGGAACCAAGACCGTCCATTTCCTCTGCGATTGCTTCCGCCATGTCACCTGCTAATACCTGCAGGTCAAAGTTTTCTGATGTTACTGCGAGTTCGTTCTTACTCATTGTCGTTTTCCTCCTGATTTTCTTCATTTTCTACTGTTTCAAAGCCTTCATCGTTGGTATCTGCTACATACTGTTCTACCGGTGTAGGCTCTGCATAATACAAATCCTTCATGATTGCCTGGCACTTCGCCGCCAGTTCGATGGCTGCGATGGCTGTCTTTTGCGCTGCTGCATAGATGGTACCGGCAATCTGGATAGTATCTGTCTCATCGGAAGGCAGAATCTTAAGGAAAGTATCCATCTCGCCTTTTACGGTAGCAGCTTCGTTCTTAAGCACCTGGTATGCTTCGGATGCGATACCATAGGCTTCATGCTTGTTTTTAATCTGGTCCATGGTATCACTCTGCTGTGAGTAAACCATGCTGATTAATTTTTCAGTGTTGTCCTTGGTATTATTGTTCAGGGACAAGTCCATTGTTATTTGAGTATCCATTTTTTATACCTCCATGTTTTATTTGTATTTGAATGTTAAATATGCGAATAGCTGATTGGCTTCATCATCGGTAAGTCCACCGACATCCATGCCATCTTCTGTGTTGATATACTTTAAAATCAGAACATCACCTGCAATACTGCTGTAATTCCCATATAATTCAGTGCCGATACGATTAGGCTGCTTTCTCTTACAGATACCTTCCTCATCCACAACCATGACCTTGCCCTGCAGGTATTGGTTGTTATGAAATGATTTAGGACTTACCAACTCTATCCATCCGCCTACCTCTGTCTGCAAGGCATCTAATAAAGCCCTTCCTTTTTTCGGTACATCGATGATAGAAATCTGATTGCTGGTTGTAATCTTAACCGCTTTCATCTTCATAGGCATTACTCCTTCTTTTTCTTGCCTGCGGCATTGGTTTCCTTTCTCTTGGAAATCTCATACGTTTCGTATGTATTGATGTAACCTTCGTAATGCTCCGGTAACTCTCCGACTTCTTCGACCATCTCTTTGATTGCACTGCTTAAGGTTCGGCTGTCCACTGTCTCTTTGATAAGGTAGCCCAAACCTTCCTCTCTTAAGAAATCAAAGAACGGTGTTGCCTGCTCTGCCAGATCTTCTTCAGACCTCTTGGAGTAAATAACCTTTTCCTGCAAGCTGTACTTGAAGCCATTTCTGCTAATGCTAGGGCATTCCTCTGCGATCATCATGTCAGAGAGCTTTTTCTTCATTTCTTCGATTAATTTATTGTTTGCTTTGGTCTGCTCTGCCAGGTCATCTTTCCTATCCAGCAGTTCCTTGTACTCATCTACTAAATCAAGTAATGCGTTCATGTGTTTTTCCTCCTATTTATCTTCGTTTTCTTCTTTAGAAAGAGATTTTTCAATCTCATGGAAGTATTTATTGTAGTATTTTAAGAAATACTCTTTCTTTTCTTCAGCTACTCTTAATTCATCCTGCTTCTTTCTAATTTCAGCATCCAGCATATCGATTGCCCTTTCCTTTGTGAAAGGAAGGAATGTATCGTCTACCTTAATGATTTTTGCCTTTTCATTATCATTGTTTGTGATAAGTTTCTTTCTGATTTCAAATGAAGAATAATTATTTTCTACATACATCACTTCAATCGCCGGTAACTTCTCATTGAATGGCAGTATCTGCGTGATTACACCTGTGTATAATTTAGGAGTAGAATATTCTTCAACCAGTAATTGAACTGAATCTCCAACTCTCACTTCCTGCTTTAAAAGCACTTTTTCATCAAATTCTAATATCATTCCATTTACTTCTACCTGTTTCATGTGTTTGTTTCCTCCTATTATTTAAAATCTGTTACTGTGAAACTGTACGTTTCATCCTTTGTTTCTACCATCCGTATCTTGATATCCCTGTTGCCCTCGCTATCTCGCTGAGAATCATGTTCGTTTCCTGACAGGAACAATGCACATCTCATTAAGGCAGCAGATTCAGTAAGACAGGATAGGTTTTTTACTTTAACTTTTCCCATTAACCGCTTTGTTCCTTTCTATAATTCATTTCCCCATGCATCCCATCCAGGATGATGTTGTCTTGCAAATAGTTCTAGTTTTTCTGCTGAAGGGAACATGCTTTCAAGCATTTCATAGGCACATTCTGGCTTTTGTGAATGCTTTCTTGAGTTCTCCCTCATAACGGTAGAATAGAATCCTCTCTTATCCTTAACCGGCATTAATATATGCCCTTTTTTGTAAAACCACAGCAGATACTCATGTGAGAATCTAAGAGTGTAAGCTGGCGATGGTCCGTTGCCTTTATCCCATATCATTCTTATATGTAACTGATATCCGAGTTCTTTCATAAACGCTTCTGTCTCTGGAAGGTATTTTTCGATAGTCCACATGAAAACATTGTGATTTTCATTCATCAAATTTTCTGCTACATATTTATGAATATCAGCTATTTCTTTAATATCCATTGTTTGATAAGGAACGCTCATGCCGGATGAATTTGGCCTTGCTTTCTTCTTATTTCCTCTGCCCTGTATCCAAGGAGGATCGGTATATAAGATGTCATACTTCTTCGAAGTATTGTAAATATCTACCTTCATTAGAAAAATTCCCTCCATGTATCTACGATTGTCTTTGCCAGGTCCTCTTTCTTGGCCAGTGATTTAAGTATCTGCTCATCTATGGTCCCCTTGATCATCAAGTGGATGTAGTGGCAGTTG
Source organism: uncultured Lachnoclostridium sp. (assembly GCA_964584255.1). Lineage (GTDB taxonomy): Bacteria > Bacillota > Clostridia > Lachnospirales > Lachnospiraceae > UBA3775. The sequence goes on from CAZOZM010000016.1 coordinate 40,116, forward strand.
TTCTTCTGGCCGATTCTGTGAATCCGGGCAAGGCTCTGTGAGTATGCTGCGTAGTTGTAGTTCACGCTGTAGTACACACACGTGTCAGCTGCTGTCAGCGTGATACCAAGTCCGGCGGTGTCAATCTGTGCAAGGAATATCTTTGTATCAGGGTTCTCCTGAAAGTCCTTTACGATAGGTCCTCTGTCCTCCAGCTTGATATCTCCGTATATCATTCCGTAGTCGAGCTTTTTCTTCTTTATCAGCTTTTCGATAAGGTCAAGCTCCGCCCGGAACCTTGCGAACACCACCAGTTTCTTGCCGGTTTCGATTACATAATCGTCTATAATATCTTCCAGTGCGTTAATCTTCGCATCGGATATGAATTCCGGCTTGATGTTTTCGTCTTTGATAAGGAATCCACCGGTTAACTGCTGCAGTCTTAACATCTTGGTCAGTACCGTTGTGGCGGTAACTTGTCCGCCGCTTTCCAGCTCTGCGATGCTGTTCTTCTTCAGCTGGTCATACAGTTTCTTTTCCTTATCAGTGAATTCCAGCATTCGGTTTTCAAAGGTCTGCTCCGGTAAGTCCAGGCATTCTTCCTTTGTTACCCGGTATGCAATGGAATGTTCCCTTTTTATCAGTTCTTCTTTATTCTTAAAGCCGACAACCTGGTACTTATTAAAACCGCCCATGATACAGTATTTATTCCGGAATGCGTAATAGTTAGGACCGAACACATTCTTATCTAAGAATCGATACTGTGAAAATAAATCAAGACAGTTGTTTTGCACCGGTGTTCCTGATAAAATGAGTTTGTACTTAGCAAAGTCACCGAATTCGTGCATGGCCTTGGATTGTGTTGCATCGTGAGATTTAATTCTCTGACTCTCGTCTGCTATGATTAGATCAGGATGCCAGTCCTGAATCTTATCTTTTATTCCATCTCGCCATGTGGATTCATAGTTTATGACTGCTACTAAAAGTACATCGCGGAAAGGGAATCGTTCTAACTCGTCAAGGAGAGCGATTCTCTTTTGTTTTGTTCCTAAGAGAACATTGACTCGGTATTTGAATGCTGCGTATTTCTCGATGTCACTTGGCCATACGCTGCACACCGATGTTGGTGCTACTACCAGGACTCTCTTAACAAGTCCTTTCTGGAACAAGGCACCCATTGTTGCGATTGCGGTTAGTGTTTTACCGACCACAGCCCATTTCAAATAAGAAACCGAATCCTTTATTTGTTAGTGCTGTCATTAGGCATCATCTCCTTTCTTTTTTTAATTCATCTATCATTACATCTCATTCTGCTTTTCCCTTATCGGTAGCATTTGGGTTGTAATCCGTATGTATGCCACTATGCTTTTCTGAGCACATCTGCGATACCCTCCATTACATATAAGACACATGGCAGTGCGACTCCGTTGCCCCACATCTTATATTCTGCTGAGTCACTATCTGGATCCATAAGCCATTTCTTGATTTGTTTATCCGTCTTTGGCTTGGATGCTCCTGTGACGATTTTTCTATGTGTTTCAAAAACATTTCTCCAGAAGTTCATCATTTCTTCTGTTATATCTTCTTCTTTGGTGCCGAGGTCTGCTGTCCACCAATCTGGAAATCCTTGCAGTCTTGCACACTCTAATGGTGTTAATCTGCGGACGATGTAGTTATTTGCTACGAGCATATCATTCTGTGCATCCTGTCCTGTGTAACTACCCGGATGGCTGTTTGCCATTAATGGCCCGGTTACTTCTTGGTATGAACTTATTTCTTCTACAATGAATTTATTTTCCCCAAGCCGTTGATTTTGTGGCCATTTGTAATCCGATGCATTTAATGAACCGATAACATCCTGATAACATACGCTGTGTCGATCCGTTGCATTAAGAGTGAAGTTTACTTCTTCATTAATTCCACTTCCCTGAGGTCCGTTCTCATCGGAACGTCCTATCATATTGCCTTGGAGTGAGTAGCATACAGCCTGTGGTCCTTTGTAATCTCTTGCAGCAAGTGTATTTCCCTGTTCTTCCCACACATATGTATTTGCCATCTTGGTATCATCTATTGAATAAGCCACACCATGATGCGTTTCTGCCATTAAGGTGTACATTGGATCGTCCGGTTCTGCGATTCCATTTCCATTTTCACTTCCATTGCTGATTGCTTGGTCTTGGATAGGTATTGGTTGAAATAATGTCTGTACATTATGCGTACTTAGCGTTGCTGATTGGTTTGTCTGAATAAGAGCACCTTTGCCGCCACCTTCGCATCCACATCGGATCTGCATTGTCATGGGTACCTGGATTGGTGTTGATTCAAATACGACAGGAAGATTATCCCCACCATTAGGGCATTTTAATGTACTTGCCTTGTTTCCTGAATCTGTTTGATTATACCTATCAAATCCTATTGCATCCCTGCCTGTCTCATTAGTGCTTGTCGTAAGACTTCCGGAAGCTGTTTGCCACGCTTCTCTGCTCTGCGCAAAATGCCAAGACAAGCCTTCTCGCTTAAATAGTATTTCTCCGGCGCTTGTGCCACTAAAATCTGCGACAAG
>CAZOZM010000017.1:0-36958 GCA_964584255.1 uncultured Lachnoclostridium sp.
GAACATATTCATCGATTGTGTGCATAAGTTCAAGAACTTTGTCACCCCATTCGCTGTTTGGATCTTCAAGAGCTTTAAGAGCTGAACCCTGGATGATTGGTGTATCATCGCCTGGGAAATCATATTCATTTAATAATTCTCTGATTTCCATATCAACTAATTCAAGAAGTTCTGGATCATCAACCATATCACACTTGTTCATGAATACAACGATATAAGGAACACCTACCTGACGTGAAAGAAGGATGTGCTCTTTTGTCTGAGCCATAACACCGTCTGTAGCAGCTACAACGAGGATAGCACCATCCATCTGAGCAGCACCTGTGATCATGTTCTTAACGTAGTCAGCATGTCCAGGACAGTCAACGTGTGCATAGTGTCTGTTTTCTGTTTCGTACTCAACGTGAGAAGTAGAAATTGTGATACCTCTTTCTCTTTCTTCCGGAGCCTTATCGATGTTTTCGAATGCAACAGCTTCACCAGTACCAAGTCTTACATTTAAAGTCTTTGTAATAGCTGCTGTTAAAGTTGTCTTACCATGATCTACGTGACCAATGGTACCAATGTTACAATGAGCTTTGCTTCTCTCAAATTTAGCCTTTGCCATTTTAAATTCCTCCTGAATCTGATAATTGCGCAAATTGCGCCATCGCATATATATGTCACCATTATATTTCATTCCCCATTTTTGGTCAAGTGAATTTTATAATGTGAACACTGCTTTTACTGTTTTTTTTACTTATCCTTGTTGTTAAGGATTGATTCCTGAACATTCTTTGGAACCTTCTCATATGTTGAGAAGAACATTGAGTAAGCACCACGTCCCTGTGTCTTGGAACGAAGTGTTGTTGAGTAACCGAACATTTCGGAAAGTGGAACGAAACCACGAATAAGCTTTGTTCCGTTGATATCCTCGGTTCCTTCGATACGTCCACGACGTGAGCTGATATCGCCGATTACATCACCCATATAATCTTCAGGTACTGTAACTTCAACTCTCATGATAGGCTCAAGGAGTACAGGATCTGCTTTCTTCATTGCATCCTTGAATGCCATAGAACCGGCAATCTTAAATGCCATTTCATTAGAATCGACTTCATGATATGAACCGTCATAGCAGTTTGCATGAACACCAAGTACAGGGAATCCACCAAGAATACCTGCCTTCATTGCATCCTGAATACCGGCATCAACCGCAGGGATATATTCCTTAGGAATAGAACCACCGACTGTTGTATTTTCAAACTCGTAAGTCTTTTCTCCGTTAACATCCATTGGTGAGAAGATAACCTTACAGTGACCATACTGTCCTGAACCACCGGACTGTTTCTTGTACTTGGAATCGATATTAACTTCTTTAGTAATACCTTCCTTGTAAGCAACCTGAGGTGCACCAACGTTTGCTTCTACCTTAAATTCTCTGAGAAGACGGTCTACAATGATTTCAAGATGGAGCTCACCCATACCTGCGATGATTGTCTGACCTGTTTCTTCATCTGTTCTGACTCTGAATGTTGGATCTTCTTCTGCAAGCTTAGCAAGAGCTTCACCCATCTTATCCTGACCGGCTTTTGTCTTAGGCTCGATTGCTACGTCAATAACAGGCTCTGGGAATTCCATTGATTCAAGAATAACCGGATGAGCTTCATCACAAATTGTATCACCTGTTGTAGTAAGTTTGAAACCAACTGCAGCAGCGATATCACCGGAGTAAACTTTATCAAGTTCCATACGCTTATTAGCATGCATCTGAAGGATACGTCCAACTCTTTCCTTCTTATTCTTTGTTGCATTAAGAACATAAGAACCGGAATTAAGAGTTCCTGAGTATACTCTGAAGTAAGCAAGCTTACCTACGAATGGGTCTGTCATAATCTTGAATGCAAGAGCTGCGAATGGTTCATCATCAGATGACTTTCTTTCAACTTCGTTGCCTTCTTCATCTACACCCTTGATATTTGGAATATCTGTTGGAGCAGGAAGGAACTCAACTACAGCATCAAGAAGCTTCTGAACACCCTTGTTTCTGTAAGCTGTTCCGCAGTATACAGGAATAATCTGTACAGCGATTGTTGCTTTTCTGATTGCAGCCTTAAGTTCATCAATTGATGGCTCAACGCCTTCAAGATATTTTTCAATAAGTTCATCATCTGTTTCACAAACAGCTTCAACCATCTTTTCATGCCATTCAGCTGCCTGATCTGCCATATCTTCAGGGATGTCACAAACAGTGATGTCATCACCTGTATCATTGTTGTAGATATAAGCTCTCATCTCAAGAAGATCAATTACACCCTTGAAGTAATCTTCCTTACCGATTGGAAGCTCCATAGCTACAGGATTCTTTCCAAGTCTTGTTCTAATCATATCTACGCAATTGTAGAAGTTAGCACCGGAAATGTCCATTTTATTAACAAATGCAAGACGTGGTACATTGTACTTGTCAGCCTGACGCCAAACTGTTTCAGACTGTGGTTCAACACCACCCTTTGCACAGAAAACACCAACAGCACTATCAAGTACACGCAGTGAACGCTCAACTTCTACTGTGAAGTCAACGTGTCCCGGAGTATCAATGATATTGATTCTGTGCTCTAAAGCACCTGGCTTTGGCTTTGTTTCTTCTTCCAGAGTCCAGTGACATGTTGTAGCAGCAGAAGTAATTGTGATACCTCTTTCCTGCTCCTGTGCCATCCAGTCCATTGTAGCTGTACCTTCATGTGTATTACCAATCTTGTAATTTACACCTGTATAGTACAGAATACGTTCTGTAAGAGTTGTCTTACCGGCATCGATGTGAGCCATGATACCGATATTTCTTGTTCTCTCAAGCGGATATTCTCTTTCAGCCAAGGTTTTTTCCTCCCTATAATATATTGTTTGAGAATAGAATTACCAGCGATAATGAGCGAATGCCTTGTTCGCATCTGCCATTCTGTGCATTTCTTCTTTTCTCTTTACTGCGTTACCTGTGTTGTTAGATGCATCGATAATTTCGTTTGCAAGTCTGTCAACCTGTGTTTTTTCACTTCTCTTACGTGAGAATGTTGTGATCCAGCGAAGAGCAAGAGCCTGTCTTCTGTCTGGTCTTACTTCGATAGGTACCTGATATGTGGCACCACCGATACGACGTGCTTTTACTTCGAGTAATGGCATTGTGTTGTTCATAGCGGCTTCAAAAACCTCCATGGCATCCTTGCCTGTCTTCTCAGCAATCTGTTCAAAAGCACCATAAACGATCTTCTGAGCAGTTCCCTTTTTACCATCAAGCATGATGTTGTTGATGAGCTTTGTTACAACCTTTGAGTTGTACATTGGATCTGCCAAAACATCTCTCTTCTGAATATGTCCTTTACGTGGCACGTTACTTCCCTCCTTAACATATTACCGGTTTCGTCCGGCCATTAATTCTTCGGTACTCACATTACTGTGTTCATGCTCATTATTTCTATTTAATACGCACCCAGCCACACTGCGCCAAGTGAAATAACCTGCATCTTTATAGTAAGTGATGTAACTTAATTTTCAGGCATTACTGCCCTGTTAAACTTTCCTTATCTGATTAAGGAATTACTTTTTAGCGTCCTTTGGTTTCTTAGCACCGTACTTAGAACGTGACTGACGTCTCTTAGCTACGCCGGCTGTATCAAGAGTACCTCTGATGATGTGGTATCTTGTACCAGGAAGGTCCTTTACTCTACCACCACGGATAAGAACAACGCTGTGCTCCTGAAGGTTGTGACCTTCACCAGGAATGTAGCTTGTTACTTCGATACCGTTTGAAAGACGTACTCTGGCAATCTTTCTAAGAGCTGAGTTAGGCTTCTTTGGTGTTGCTGTTCTAACAGCTGTACAAACTCCACGCTTCTGTGGTGAAGAGTTGTTAACTGACTTCTTCTGTAATGAGTTAAAGCTCTTCTGTAATGCTGGAGCTGTTGACTTTGTCTGTAAAGACTTTCTGCCCTTTCTTACTAACTGGTTAAATGTAGGCATGCTTTCACCTCCTATGTTATTTAAACCTTTATTGGTTCATCATGTGGCTGATAGCTGCGTCGATTAAAAACGACTATCGGTGTGTACTTTTCGGCACACAAAACAACGCCGCAAACGCGCGCAAAATAAATTATACATATGTGCCTCTCTTATGTCAACCCGTTTTTTATTTTTTTGTGCTGAATTTTTTTGTGTCATTACCTTATTATAACGCAGCTTTAGTTTGACATAATGTTCTGCCTGTGATATTATAACTATCGATTGCGCTTAAACATCAAAATGGAGATTTTAAATGGACAAACAGGAACTTTTACTCAAAAAATTAGAAGAAATCAAATTAAAGGCAAAATCCGGCAACGGATTTATCGAGCAGGAGAAAATTGATGCCTGTCTCGCAGGTCTGGAACTCAGTGCTTCAGACACACGCCTTATATATGATTATTTGCAGAAAAACGATATTATAATCATCGGAAGCGAAATGGTTGAAGATGGTCCTTCTGATGAAGATATCGTTCTTATCGAAGATGATGATGCGGATAATGACGTCGACAAAGCGGACATGCTTGCCGATGCCATAAGTGATGACCCCGTAAGACAGTATCTTCGTGAAATCGGCTGCTATCCTCTTCTCGACATGGATGAGGAAATTGAGCTTGCAAAAAAAATCGAGGAAGGTGATGAGTATGCCAGAAAGAGACTTACCGAATCCAACCTCAGACTTGTAGTAAGTATTGCCAAAAGATATCTCGGACGTGGTCTTTCCTTCCTTGACCTTATACAGGAGGGTAACCTCGGTCTCATCAAGGCTGTGGAGAAATTTGATTATCGCAAAGGATACAAGTTTTCAACCTATGCCACCTGGTGGATCAGACAGGCTATTTCACGTTCAATCGCAGACCAGTCAAGGACAATCCGTATACCGGTTCATATGTCTGAAGTAATAAACCGTACTTACAAGGTTCAGAGACAGCTTGTACAGCAGCTTGGAAGAGATCCAAGCGAAAATGAACTTGCAGATGCCCTGGACATGCCTGTAAGCAAGGTTCGTGAAGTAATGAAAATTTCAACCGATCCTGTTTCACTGGACAAACCTATCGGAGAGGAAGACGACAGCCATCTCGGCGACTTCATAAAGGACGAACGTTCAATGGGTCCTGAAGAAGCTGCCGCTTATATGCTCCTCAAAGAACAGATTGCCGAACTTCTCGGTACTCTTACGGACCGTGAACGCCGTGTGATTCAGTTGCGATACGGCCTTATCGATGGAGAAACTCACACTCTCGAAGAAGTCGGACGGGAATTCAATGTAACCAGGGAACGTATTCGTCAGATTGAAGCGAAGGCAATCAGAAAACTCAAGCAGCCTTCCAGACTCAGACTTCTTGAGGATTATAATACCAACTAAAACCTTACCGGCTTTTATGCCGAAAAAAATAATCATGGATTCCCTTTTCCGCGGAAGTTCGTCCGATAGAAAAGGTATCCGGGGAGGAAATATGAAAATCAGAACAAGATATGCTCCAAGCCCAACCGGTCGCATGCATGTAGGCAATCTCCGTACTGCCCTGTACGAATTTCTCATTGCCAAGCACGAGGGCGGTGACTTTATACTCCGTATTGAAGATACGGATCGCGAAAGATATGTAGAAGGTGCTGTTGACATCATTTACAGAACAATGGCACAGACCGGTCTCGTACATGATGAAGGTCCTGACAAAGACAAGGGATATGGTCCTTATGTTCAGAGCGAACGTGTTAATTCCGGTCTTTATCTTGAATATGCAAAACAACTTATTGAAAAAGGAGAGGCCTACTATTGCTTCTGTGACCACGAACGTCTCGAAAGCCTTAAATGTGCAGTTGAGGGAAGTGATTCCGGTAAGGAAATCACAAAATATGACAAGCACTGTCTCCACCTTAGCAAAGAAGAAATCGAATCCAATCTTGCAAAAGGTCTTCCTTATGTAATAAGACAGAACATTCCGGAAGAGGGTACAACAACCTTTACGGATGCAATTTATGGCGAAATCACAGTAGAAAATGCTGAGCTTGATGACATGATTCTCATCAAGAGTGATGGCTATCCTACATACAATTTTGCAAACGTAATCGACGACCACCTCATGAAAATAACTCATGTCGTTAGAGGTAACGAGTATCTTTCATCCACACCGAAATATACACGACTTTACAATGCTTTCGGATGGGAGGAACCGGTATATATCCACTGTCCGTTAATCACTAATGAAGAACACCAGAAGCTTTCAAAGAGAAGCGGTCATTCTTCTTTCGAGGATCTTATCGAACAGGGCTTCGTTGCTGAGGCAATCGTTAACTTCATTGCACTTCTCGGATGGAGTCCGGTAGGAAATCAGGAAATTTTCACTCTCGATGAGTTGATAAAGGAATTTGATTACAATCATATTTCAAAGTCTCCTGCCGTATTTGACATGCAGAAACTCCGCTGGATGAACGGCGAATACATCAAAGCCATGGACAACGACCGTTATTATGAGCTGGCCCTTCCTTATATAAAGGAGGTAATTAAGGCCGATATTGATCTCAAGGCTGTTGCTGATCTTGTAAAGTCAAGAATCGAAACATTCCTTGACATCGCCGAAAAAATTAATTTCTTCGATTCTCTTCCTGATTATGACATTGCAATGTACACACACAAGAAGATGAAGACAAATTCAGAAATTTCACTCGAAGTTTTAAAGGAAATCCTTCCTATGTTCGAAGAACTTGATAACTATTCAGTACCTGCAATCGAAAAGGTATGTATGAATCTTGTAGAGAAAAAAGGCTGCAAGAACGGTATCGTTTTATGGCCTGTCCGCACTGCTGTTTCAGGTAAACAGATGACTCCGGGCGGTGCATATGAAATTATGGCTATTCTCGGCAAGGAAGAAAGCCTTAACAGAATCCGGATTGGTATCAAAAAACTTGAAGAAGCCGGATTATAAACATTCAAAACTTAATTCCGGCCAGCTTTTGGCTGTATCAACAATACAGGGCCCGGTCATGTGCATTGCAGGACCGGGTTCCGGAAAAACACTTACGATTGTCAATCGTCTTGCGGAAATGCTCGACGTATATAACATTTATCCGCCTTCCGTTTTAGTCGTAACTTTCACCAGAGCCGCAGCCGTAAACATGCGAAAAAGGTTCATCCGACTTTATGGCGAAGACGGCGGACGAGTAAATTTCGGAACTTTTCATTCCATATTTTTCCATATTTTAAGTCAAAGTAACGGATATAAAAAAGAAAACATCATAGACGACTTAACATCTTTCAAATTAATGCAATCGATACTTGACGGACGAAAACTTACCCTGTCCGGCAATCCGGAATTTGTCAGACAGGTTCTTGATGAAATTTCTAAATTTAAAGCATCTCGCCGGAATATTTCTGAATTTTCCCCTTTATCAATGTCTAAAAAAGACTTTTCATCCGTTTTTACATCTTACCAAAGTTACCTTCACGAGATGAATCTGATTGATTTTGAGGACATGATGAATTGTACTTACGATCTTCTTACTGGGAATCCTAGTATACTCGAATTCTGGCAAAAAAAATTTCAATACATTCTTATCGACGAATTTCAGGACATAAATCCCATTCAGTACGAGATTATACGGCTCCTGGCTGCGCCGGAGAACAATATTTTTGCAGTAGGCGATGATGACCAGTCCGTTTATTCATTCAGAGGTGCTGTTCCGGATCTCATGAGAAAATTCACACAGGAATATAATGGAACGAAAATTATAACACTTGACATAAACTACAGATGCTCTGGAAAAATCGTAGAGGCCTCACAGCGACTTATACTAAACAACCATAACCGTTTTGAAAAGGATCTTAAGCCTTTTAAAACAGAGGGACGGGATATTACAATAAAAAGATTCTCTACCGGAAGGGACGAATATACTTATCTGTGCCGTCTTATCTCTGCAAAGCTCGATTCAGGTGTTTCCCCGGATGATATTGCCATCCTGTACAGAACCAATGCACAAAGCACCTCCTTCTGTCAGTATTTCATCAATTTCAATATCCCATTCAGGACTAAAGGATATATTCCATGCATTTACGACAATCGCTATATATCTCCGATTATTGCATATCTTCGCTACCTTGCAGGCGACAGCTCACGCAATAACTTTCTTTTATTCTGCAATAAGCCTGTCCGATATATATCCAGAGACATGCTTACAAACGAAAAAATCGATTTATATGATTTAATCAGCCGGGCGGAACAGGACGAAAAATACTATCTGACCGGAAATTTAAAGAAACTCATATCCGATTGCTCAATTATGCAGAGACTTGGTACTTCTGCTGCCATACATTACATTAGAAAGGTTGTCGGCTATGATATGTTTCTCAAGCAGTCCGTAAATCTTTCAGGTTCTTTATACGAAGAAACAATCGACCTTCTTGATGAACTGGAAAGCGATGCCGCGCCTTATAAATCCTTTGCGGCATATCTCAATCATATAAGTGAATACAGGGAAAAACTCAGTGAATATCAGACTTCTTCTCCCGTCTCGGCCGTCAATCTGCTCACTTTTCACGGTTGTAAAGGTCTTGAATATGAATATGTATACATTCCCGATTGTGTCGAGGGCATAACTCCGCACAGACTTTCACAGTCTGATGCTGAAATAGAAGAAGAACGACGCATGTTCTATGTGGCGACAACCAGGGCAAAATCCGAGCTTTACCTTTCATACTCCACAAACAGACAGGGGCACTCCGACGTAAAATGCTCCCGCTTTATAAAGGAAATACAGGATGTTAAATCCGTATCCGTCGGGCAGAGCATTTACCATGTCAAATATGGCTCCGGAAAAGTTCTCTCCGTCGACGGTGATACCTTTGTCATCAGGTTTGACTCTCTTATGGTGCCTAAAAAACTTAGTCTTAGCTATTGCATTGAACATGATCTGATTAACTGAAAAATCCCGACTATCATTTTCCGATAGTCGGGATTTTCATCTTCAAAAACGCAGACCTGCCGGTCTCACATGTTTTCAGAACGGCAAAAGCCTATTTCTCGTCCTCTTCTTCATCGAGTATTTCTTCCTGAGCCATATAAGCCTCAAATGCTTCTGCAGCGCTGTCAAATTCTTCATCTGACTCAATATTTTCAAGCTTAATATTATCAAAGTCATCATCTTCCATTATAAATCTGTAAAGGAAGATTTCCGCATCATCATCTCCGTCTTCCGGGAAAAGGGCAATATAGTCATTTTCTCCGCTTCCAAAGATGGCAATAACGTCACACACAAGTTCGGTTCCGTCATCTAAGCTTAATGTCATCTTGTCATTGTTGTCGATTTTATCATCATAATCTGCCATAAGGCACCTCCTGTTTGTCCGTTTTTTGTAACAGTTTTCTCTATTATACATGAATCCGAAATATACGCAAGCCTTTTCTGACTCTTTATCTTCACATGTATCCCACATCTTTTTATAACATCATAAATTTCTCAGTCATTCATTGTGATGTTTCCCACTCAGTAATTTCGCCGCCTGCTGACAGAAAACATTCCCTGTCAGCTCTCTTTCACTCATTACATCATGTATCCCAAAAAACTTTAAGTTCTTCATCAACTCTTTTCATATTTATCGGCGTAACGTTTTCCCACTCCTTTGGAAACAGATTTCTATAATTTTTCTGCAAAAATCTGTCATCCAAAAGAAGTATAACTCCTCTGTCTTCTGCCGTTCTTATTACACGTCCTCCTGCCTGAAGCACCTTATTCATTCCCGGATAAAGGTATGCATACTCGAATCCCGACGAATTGCTTTCATCATAGTATTTTCTAAACATTTCCCTTTCGTTTCCAACCATCGGAAGACCTGTTCCGACGATCGCAACTCCTATCAGTCTGTCCGATTTCAAATCTATTCCTTCTGAGAAGACGCCTCCCATAACTCCAAATCCGCAAAATGACTTTTCCGGGTTCTCTTTAAAGTTCTCAAGAAATTCTTCCCTCGCCCTTTCATCCATTCCGCTTGACTGCACAATACACTCACATTGCTCAAATGTAAATTTTCCATTCTCAGCTTCTCCGTCAGCCAGTATGGATACAATTTCATTCATAACCTTATATGACGGAAAAAACACCATGTAATTTCCCGTTCTGGCCCTCACCATTTTTCTTATGTACTCTGAAAACCGCATATATTCGTCCCGGTTACGCCTTGAATACTTTGCAGATACATCCGTCGCAACAAGTATTTTTCGTTTTGACGAATCAAATGAGGACGGTGAATATATGGCATAATCTTCATCATCTCCCGCAAGCTGATTCTTATAATAGGATACCGGAAGCAGAGTTGCCGAGAAAAATATACTGCTTCTGAAATAACTCAGATACTTTTTCATTCTCATTCTCGGATTCATACAGTTTATTTTTACGAGAAAATCCTTACCGTAATACGTCCCCGTATATACATAATTTTCATCCGCTTCCTCTGCCGTCATCACAAAACTCCGGAGTTTGAAGAAGAAATCCATAAGTTCATCCGGTGCATTAACCTTACGGTCCGACACATATGCCAAAAGCTTCTCATACGCTTTCTCCGCCTTCGTAAAGAGTGTGATGTTATCCTCATATTCAAACTCTGTAAACTCTTCCGTATATTTCTTCTTTACTTCAAGAAATGCTCTGTTTAAAGAGCTTAGTGCCGCTCTAACCTTCTTGTTTTCTTTATTAACCAAAGAAGAACTCTTCAGAATCTCACCCTTCGACAGTTCTGCCGAATACATTTCCCTTGCTCTGTCAACCAGATTGTGTGACTCGTCTGCCAAAAGTATGTATCGCTCTATATTGGAATCTTCAAAGAATCTTTTAAGACATACATCCGGATCGAAACAGTAATTATAGTCACAAATCACCATGTCACACCATAATGCAACATCCAGACTGAACTCAAACGGACAGACTCTATGTTTTTCCGCATAGGCAAGTATTGTTTCCCTGCGTATCTCTTTTTCATGTGTTATAAGGTCATAAACAGCATCATTAATTCTGTCCTCATGCCCCTCTGCCCGTTCACAAGCCGTCGGATTACAGTCCGGTTTGCCCAAAATACACAGCTTTTCCTTTGCAACAATCGTAAGCGTCAGCATATCCAGCCCGGATTTTCCAAGTATTCTGCAAGTGTCCTCGGCAGCCGTTCGCGTAATTGTCCTCGCCGTAGAATAAAAAATCTTCTCTGCCAGTCCCCTGCCAAGTGCCTTCACTGACGGATATACCGTAGATATGGTTTTACCCACTCCGGTAGGTGCTTCCAAATACAATTTCTTTTTCCTGTAAATACTCAAATAAACATTTTTTACAAGATCCTTCTGCAAAGGTCTGTATTCAAACGGAAATTCGAGCAATTCAATCGATTTATTACGGTCTTCCCTGTGATGTTTCTCCCAGTAAAGCCACTTTGCATATTCATCCGCAAGACCGTTTATCCACGATGAAAGTTCTTCTCTCGTAAAGGCAAAGGTAAAATAATTTATGTCATTATGCTCAATGTTACAATATGTCATCTGTATACCTATGCCATCGAGATTTTTTTCCCTTAATATAAACCATGCATAGCATTTTGCCTGTGCAAGATGAACTTTTTCAGGCTCACTGAAGCTTTTTACATCCGCATACATGCACTTTATCTCATCCACAAATATGTTTTCATCAAACAACAGCAGATTCTTGTTTTCATCCGCCATCTTATCTGCAATTGAGCCAAATTCCATTATGCCGTCTGCTCGTCCGTCAAGACTTATCACATATTTTTCGCCGTTAAAACAACCTGTCACTTCTCCGCCAACCGGCTGCTCACTTTTATAGTAATCGGGTTTTGATTTCTGAATTTTCTGATGCAGACGGGTTCCTTCATTCATTGCGGTTACATCAATTTTCTTCCCACGGCTGTCAAGATTTCCGCTTCTGCACAAAAACTCAACAAACCTTCTCACCGAAAGGCTGACTCTGCCATAAGTTGTTTTCCCCTCTTCCATCATCATCAACTCCCGCTCGCTTTCTCCCACAAATCATTCAGCAAGTCTCAATCCAGATTGTCTTCTTTTATTATGTAAACCGGTCTTCCCTTTACTTCAGCATAAACCTTTGACATATTCAGACCCACGACACCAACCGCCGCAAGCAGAATACCTCCAATCATAAGCATGAAAAGTATAATTGCCGACGGTCCTGAAATCCGTATGTCAAAAAGCATAAGAATCACACCAAGAATCAGGGCTGCCAAAGATATTACAGCCGCCACCGCTCCTGTACCAATCATATATTCAAACGGTTTCTGCGAAAAGGACAGCATTCCGTCAAGAGAATATCTCAGCAAACCCGTAACAGTCCACTTCGAACTGCCCGCTGCCCGCTGTTCATCTTCGTAATCGAGCCACTTTGTTTTAAATCCGACCCATTCAAATATACCTTTTGTAAAACGATTCTTTTCCGCAAGCATACGCACCGCTTCAACATAGCGGCGGGGCATCATCCTATACTCGGTAGCTCCTTCAGGAAGATTAAAACCGCACATTGAAGAGATGACGCAAAAAAATTTTGAGGACAAACTGCTGCGTCTGCCATCTTTTCTGTTTATTCTTTTCATTGCGGCACAGTCCCATTCTCCGCTTTCACAGATTTCAAGCATTTCCGGAATATATTCAGGCGGATGCTGACAATCACCATCCATCAGCACAACATAATCTCCCTTCGCCTTTGACAGACCGGCATATATCCCCGCCTCTTTTCCAAAATTGCGTGAAAAAGAGATATACTTCACCCTGGAATCAATATGCGACAGCTCTTTCATTATCTCCAAAGACCTGTCGGTCGATCCGTCGTCAACGAATACAATCTCATAGTCAGTACTATCGGAAATCACGTCAAGCGCATTTATACACCTGTCATAGAAAAGCATCAGAACCGCTTCTTCGTTGTAACATGGGACTACCAATGATAACAATTTTCTATCCTTCTCCATACCTGCTCCATTTTCTTCTGATTTTTGACACTCCCCACAGCCAAAGCAGGGAATTCCCGCTTCAACCACTACTGCAATAAAGAGTCCTTATTCAATAGGATTCTCCTCATCTGGCACCCTGTATCCGCCTGACACGGGTCCTTCTCCGACTCACGCCGGTTTTATGGCACATAAAAATCAAGCGTACCGGGTTTTCAGCCCGGCACGCTCAGTTTCATGATTTCTATAAGAAGTATTTAACACCCGATTCAAAAATATTCTGGTTCTGCTTCTCATAAATGTTAACAGCAACACTGTCTCCGCGTCTTTCGGAATGTGCCATCTTACCAAGAACACGTCCGTCAGGAGATGTGATACCCTCAATCGCCCAATATGAACCATTTACATTGTAATCCTCATCCATAGTAGGATTTCCGTCAATGTCAACATACTGAGTTGCTATCTGACCGTTTGCCTTTAATTTCTCAAGCCATTCTCTGTTTGCTACAAAACGACCTTCTCCATGTGATGCCGGTATTGCATAAACTCCGCCGAGTTCAGCACCTGCAAGCCATGGGCTGTTGTTTGAAACAACTTTCGTATATACCGACTTGCTCACATGACGTCCGATATTGTTCATTGCGAGTGTAGGACTGTCGGAAGTAAGAGTTGTAACCTCACCGTATGGTACAAGTCCAAGCTTAATAAGTGCCTGGAAACCGTTACAGATTCCGAGTGCAAGACCATCTCTGTTTTTAAGAAGGTCATTTACCGCATCTGAAAGTTTTGCATTCTGGAAAGCAGTCGCAATAAACTTACCTGAGCCGTCAGGTTCGTCACCGGCAGAGAAACCGCCAGGGAACATGATAATCTGAGAATCCCTGATTGCTTTTTCAAACGCATCAACCGTATCTCGTATGTTAGCTTCCGTCATGTTCTTAAATACTACCGTATTTACTTCTGCTCCGGCTCTTTCAAACGCCTTTGCCGAATCGTATTCACAGTTTGTTCCCGGGAATACAGGTATGAATACCTTTGGTTTTGCAATCTTGTTCTTTGCTACAAAAATCTTCTTTGCATCATAGCAGATTTCCGGAACTTCTTCCTTTATTGTATCATTCTGTATTGCCGAACGTGTTGGGAATACCTTTTCAAGAGGAGTCATCCAAGCCCTGATTGCTTCGTCAATATCTATTGATACGCATTCGCCGCCATTTCCGTCACACCATGCAAGAGTTGCTTTGTCCGTTGTATGACCGACTTTCTCAGCATATACAACATTACTTAAGATCTCTTCCGCATATGCTTCACTCACTTCAGCAAGAATTGAACCGTATGCCGGCTCAAATGCCGTTTTGATTGTGTTCTTCTTACAAAGTTTAACACCGATCTTGTTTCCGAAAGCCATCTTTGCGGCTGCTTCCGCAATGCCCTTTGCCCCGAGTGCATACATTGAAAGAATTTTTCCTTCTGAAGCAAGAGTTTTTATCTCAGAGTACATCTCCATCGCTTTTTCATAATCAGGAAGATCATACTCATCCCTAGGCATTGTAAATTTAATGAGCCTGGAGTCGGTTTTCTTTAACTCAGGAGTGATTACATCGCCTGAGGAAGCAACATCCACTGCAAAGGAAACAAGTGTAGGTGGAACATCAATATCATTAAACGAGCCTGACATCGAATCCTTACCGCCTATACTTGGAAGTCCCAGTCTGAGCTGTGCTTCATATGCTCCTAGAAGTGCTGCAAGAGGACTGCCCCATCTTTCCGGATCATTTCCAAGACGCTTGAAGTATTCCTGGAATGTAAATCTTATTTTGCTATAATCACCGCCCGCAGCAACAATTTTGGCAACCGAATCGATTACTGCATAGGAAGCTCCGTGATATGGGCTCCAGCTTGAAAGGAACGGATCAAAACCATAACTCATCATTGTTACGGTATCACACTTTCCTTTAAGCATAGGAATCTTTGCCGTCATTGTCTGTATCGGTGTAAGCTGATATTTTCCGCCATATGGCATTGTTACGGTTGAAGCACCGATTGAAGAGTCGAACATTTCAACCAGCCCCTTCTTACCGCAGCTGTTAAGATCGCTTATTGCTGCAATCCATGCTTTTCTTCTGTTTTCAGGTGTATCAGATTCGCAAAGGCTGTTTACTCCGTCAGCTTCTCCGTTTTTCTTTGTTTCTGCCGCTACATAATCGGCTCCTGTCCTGAAATAGTTTTTGTCTTCATCAGGCATTGTTACAACAGCAGTTGTTTCCTGGTGAGCGCCGTTTGTATCAAGGAATGCACGGCTGATGTCAACAATAGTCCTGCCTCTCCAGTTCATTACAAGTCTTGGTTCTTCCGTAACCTCTGCAACAACCACTGCTTCAAGGTTCTCTTCCTCTGCATAAGCAAGCATTTTGTCTACATCTTTTTTATCTACGACAACTGCCATTCTTTCCTGTGACTCTGAAATGGCAAGTTCCGTACCGTCAAGTCCCGCATACTTCTTAGGTACTTTATCCAAATCAATATTAAGTCCGGCTGCAAGCTCTCCGATTGCAACGGATACGCCACCCGCACCAAAATCATTACATTTTTTAATAAGGCAGCTTACTTCCGGTCTTCTGAAAAGTCTCTGAAGCTTTCTTTCGGTAGGAGGATTTCCCTTCTGAACCTCTGCTCCACAGGTGTTGAGTGACTGTGTAGTATGCTTCTTTGATGAACCTGTAGCTCCACCGCATCCGTCACGGCCTGTACGTCCGCCCATAAGAATGATTATATCTCCCGGATCGGAGTTTTCCCTTATGACATTTTTTCTTGGAGCAGCACCCATTACCGCACCGATTTCCATTCTCTTTGCAACATAATCAGGATGATAGATTTCATCTACAAGACCTGTTGCAAGACCAATCTGGTTTCCGTATGAGCTGTATCCCTTTGCAGCTCCCGTTGTAAGCTTTCTCTGAGGAAGCTTACCATCAAGTGTGTCCTTAAGGGAAACTGTAGGATCTGCCGCACCGGTAACTCGCATTGCCTGATAAACATATCCTCTTCCTGAAAGCGGATCTCTGATTGCACCGCCGAGACAGGTTGCCGCACCACCGAAAGGCTCTATTTCAGTCGGATGGTTGTGGGTCTCATTCTTGAAGAATATAAGCCATTCTTCCGTGAATGTTTCGCCATCTTTTTCAACCGTAACAGGAACAACGATTGAACATGCATTAATTTCATCGGAAACCTCCATGTCTTCCAGTTTTCCCTCTTTACGGAGTTTCTTCATTCCCATAATGGCAAGATCCATCAGGCATATGAATTTGTCGTTTCTGTCTTTGTAGAGAATTTTATGATCCTCTTTATATCTGTTAAAAGTATCTTCTATAGGTTTTCTGTAATATCCGTCCCTGAAGCTTACATCCGTAAGTTCCGTACTGAATGTAGTATGACGGCAGTGGTCTGACCAATATGTGTCAAGCACCCTGATTTCCGTCATTGACGGATTACGTTTTTCTTCTGATGCAAAATGCTCCTGAATAAATTTGAAATCCCTGAATGTCATGGCAAGATTTAACGAATCATAAAGCTTTTTAAGCTCATCATCATTCATTGAGATAAAGTTTTCAATTATTGCAACATCCTCAGGAACGGCAAATTCCTGAATAAGTGTCTCCGGCTTAACCTCATCCGTAAGAGATGAATCTACCGGATTTATACAATATGCTTTAATTTCTTCAAACTGACTGTCTGTAATTTCTCCGCTGAGAACATAAGTTGTCGCTGTACGGATAACAGGCTCTACTGCCTCATTAAGCAATCTGACGCACTGTTCTGCCGAATCTGCCCTCTGGTCAAACTGACCCGGAAGATATGCTACGGAAAATACTCTGTCAGTTGCTCCGGTTTCAATACTTTCCTCGTAGATATCGTCTACCGGCGGCTCGGAAAAAACTGTCTTTATTGCCTTTTCATAGGTTTCTCCGTCAACGTTCTCAACGTCATATCTCACTAAAACCCTCACTGCATCGAGTGTCTTAATTCCAAGATATCCTGAGATTTCTTCCTTAAGCTCTTTTGCTCTTACCGCATAAGGTGCTTTTTTCTCAACATAGATTCTTCTTACCTTGCTCATAAGTTTACTCCTTAATCTGTAGTTTGTATGCGAAAATCTTTCGCATTTCGAACTTTATAAACACATACGCTTACAGTATATCACAATTTCCATAAAGTGTACACTTGTAAATATCTACTTATTATAGTAAAATAAATACGCTTTTTCTGTGCTATTTGCAGACAGAAACCATGGTAATTCCACCCCCCCCCGGCTCAGTTTGCCCGCTGCATCATGATCCGGTCGTTTTTTTCTGAATGCCGGCACAAAAACTTTTCCAAAACAATGGAGGCAGTATGCTGTACTATATTTTAAACGCTTCGGATAACGGCATCGGCAAATATCTTATTCTTGCCTGTCTTATCCTTTCATTTTTACTTACCATAGTTCTCTTAAACGTTCTCAGAACTTCACTTCCCGTTGACGGCGGTCGAAAATTCGCCGTAAACGGTGCGCTTTCCCAGGGCAAGCCAAGGGGAGCCGGAATCATATTCATACTGGTTCATATTTTTGTCGTTCTTTTCTTCCTGAAAGTCGACAGTGAACTTATAATTTACATGATAATGCTCCTTGCCGCCATGCTTTCCGGATATTTTGATGATGCTTCGGAAACTCCCTGGGGAGAATATAAAAAAGGTATTATCGATTTCATAATTGCAATTGTTGTCAGCCTTACATATATAAATTTCAACGGAACCGACATGAAAATTGCACTTACGGGTTCAAAAATTCATCTTCATCCCGTACTTTTCGTAATTCTCTCCGTAATTCTTATCTGGGCAGCAATAAATGTAGTAAACTGTACCGACGGTGTTGACGGTCTTTCAGGAACTCTCGCACTGATTACATCCGCTGCCTTTTATGTGGTTTTCAACCGCATAAGCAATGACAGTCTCTACTGTGCGGTAATTCTTTCGTTCATTCTTTGTATAATCGGCTATCTCTGGTATAATGCCAGTCCTTCAAGACTATTAATGGGTGATGCGGGTTCAAGAGCAATCGGACTCTTTATAGCAATTCTTTCCCTTAAGAGCGGCTGTCCTCTTCTCTTCATCCCTTTCGCAATCGTTTTCATAGTCGACGGCGGAATCGGCCTTATAAAAGTTTTTCTTCTAAGATTTTTGAAAATACACATTTTAAAGAACACCCGCACTCCGCTGCACGATCATGTTCGTAAAAATGTAGGTTGGTCAGATACTCAGACAGTTTTCAGATTCACCATAATCGCCACGGTAATATGTCTTGCATACTGCTATGCAATTCTTCTTTAGGTTTATCGTGAATCTTTGTAATCCGGCTGTTTAAATCAGAAAAGAGGCAATAATGAGCAATCAAACCATTATCAACTTAAAAGAAAACATAGGCAGGGTGGTCGTAGGAAATGACCGGACCATCGACATGGTTCTTGCGGCGCTTATTTCCGGTGGTCATGTTCTTTTGGAAGACGTGCCGGGAACCGGCAAAACAATTCTCGCAAAATCGCTTGCCAAATCCATAAGCGGTGATTTTTCGAGAATACAGTTCACCCCTGACCTTCTTCCTTCCGATATCTGCGGCATTTATTTTTTCGACAGAAAATCCGATGATTTCACTTTCAGACCGGGTCCTGTTTTTTCCAATATAATACTCGCAGACGAAATCAACAGAGCAACTCCGAGAACCCAGTCTGCACTTCTTGAGTGCATGGGTGAGAAACAGGTAACAATAGAAGGCCGGACCCACACCATGAGTTCACCTTTCTTTGTAATTGCCACCGAAAACCCTCTCGAGTCTTCCGGAACTTTTCCGCTTCCCGAAGCATCTCTTGACCGTTTCAGCATAAAAATTTCAATGGAAAAACCTGACAGAGCCCGGACAATGGAAATAATAGAAAGATTCAGTCATGTAAATCCACTTGATTCCCTGACACCTGTATGCAGCTGTGAAGATATCATCCGACTCTCTTCAGAAGCTGCGGATATTTTTATTTCACCGGTTCTCTATGATTACATTCTCGACATATGCGAGGCTGTCAATTCAAATAGCGAGGTGCTTTCCGGTGCAGGCACACGTGCGATTTTAACCTATGTAAATCTGGCAAAGGCGCTTGCTCTTGTCTCCAGTCGTAATTATGTAACCCCGGAAGACATAAAATTCCTTGCAACGCCGGTTTTGGCACACAGAATCGTAACCGTCCGCCGACTGACCTCCTCGAACTCACAGGACCTAATTAACCAGGTTCTTAAGAAAATAACCGTTCCAACCGAAAACTGGAAATAACATTTAACCATAAAAAGGCTGTCGCACATCAATTTTGCAGGTTTGATGTGCGACAGCCTTTCTTAACAGTAAATTATAATTCTGCGATTACTTCCACTTCACAAAGTACATTCTTTGGAAGCGTTTTAACAGCTACACATGAACGGGCAGGCTTTTCGGTAAAATACTTGCCGTAAACTTCATTGAATGCAGCAAAATCATTCATGTCTGCAAGGAAGCATACTGTTTTAACAGCCTTTTCAAAACCTGTTCCCGCAGCCTCGAGAACAGCTCCGAGGTTTTTACAAACCTGTTCTGCCTGTTCACTTATGTTTGTTCCAACGATTTCTCCCGTAGCAGGATTAATCGGAATCTGCCCCGATGTAAAACAAAGGTTTCCAACCTTTACGGCCTGAGAATATGGGCCTATTGCTGCCGGAGCAGCCTGTGTATATACTTTTTCTGCCATAATTTTCCCCTTTTCTTTTTTGAATATCCTATTCTTTTTGAAATGTTTTGTCAACTCAACAATTTCTTTTACTCTTCCGAAGATATGACGGAAACCAGTTTTTCATATGTTTCCTCTTCCTTAAGTTTTTCACTGTCTAAAGCAAAAATTCTCTTGTCATCAATGTGAAAAACTACACAGTGCTCGGTTTCGTAAACAGCATTTATATCATCGAAAGGAACTCTTACTTCCCTACCCTTAACATCCGTATAGACAAACTCTTCTTCCGTAATCTCTACTTTTTCATTACATCCTTTATTTATAGGAAATCTCTCAATAAATCCCAGGGTCCACAAATTTTCGGAAGCCATTCTCTGCAACGGCGGACAGAAGCACCACACTATAATTAATGTGTAACACACAAGCAAAGCCTTCATTGCGCTCGTAAACGACTCCGTCATTCCTGAATAAATCATGAATGCGGCACATGCGATTCCAAACATACCGCATATTATCGTAATGGTATCAATTCCATCACCTTTCTTCACTGTCGTCGTCGAGTGAACAAATGCTGCCTCTTCAAGTTCTCCTCTATATGCATCATTCCAAACTGTTTCTGCCGTAATTATCTCCGGACTTTTTTCAGAATCTGTCTGAACATCACTCTCGTCTTCCTGTTTTGATGTTTCGCAGATATCCTCTTCAGCAGACCGGCTTTCTTCACGAATTTCTTCATCCGATATTGTTTTGTTATCTTCCTGTGTCATACTATCCTCCGCTTTCATGTTTCTAAAGCATTTTCATACCGGACTTGATTCCGGCAGGTTCGCATTTCATTGTAACATATTCCACTCTTTCTTACTAGATTTATTTACAAATACCGCCCCGTGTTTTTTATTACATGCCCGACTTCCATCGACTCTCATATGCCTGCAAAGTCTTTAGAGCTGAAGCATAAAATCAAACTCATAGAAATCCACTTCCTGTCATCCGCCACATCTTTGTGAGCAATTTCACGTTTTTTGTGTAATTTATTTCAAAAACCTCTTAACATTTTATGAATTTACGAATATAATAGCAACAGTGAATTTATCACCTGATATTGGTGCCTGAACCGATTCCTCTTACAGTCTCGGTTGAATCGGACGCCATATCAGATAAAACGAAGAGAGAGTGCTTTTAATGAATCCTATTTTAATACTCAGAGAAGAAATTGTTTCATTGGTAATTCTGTTGTACTTCTGGTGCTACAGCACATGGTTTTCGAAAGGAATTGACATGCGTAAGTACAGTCTCTTATGTTTCGTTGCCATTGTACATGTGCTTATGGACATAGTAACCGTAATCACCGTCAATTCTGAAAATGTACCTTTTGCTCTAAACACATTTCTTCATCTTATCTTTTACTATTCTGCCGTTTTATACTGCATTATCTTCCTGTCATACACACTGACTTGGGTAACCTCCGAAGCCAATAAAAAAAGATGGCTCAGGGTTTGCTTTACCATCTTCCTTCTTTATGTCATATCAGGTCCTTTTCTCGGTATCGAAATCCGAAGCGGCCACGGGACCTGTTACAGTTGGGGTCCTGCAGTTACTATCGGCTACTCCGTTGCATACATTTTTTCGCTTATAAGTGTTATACTTCTCATCGTAAACATCCGTAAACTCGACAGAAACATAGTCGTTTCACTCCTTCCAATTTCGTTTGTCTTCATGGTTTTTATAACACTTCAGATTTTCATACCGGAATTGCTGTTCACGGGAGCCGGTCTCACCGTAATCACAATCGGTATGTTTTTCGCCATAGAAAATCCCTCCAAACTCTATATGCGTAAGGCTTTTATCGATGCTGATACCGGAGCCAAAAACCGCACATGTTTTGAGGAAGATTTCAGCCGTTACAAATCCCGACTGCTTAAAAAGAGCGATTCGGCATGTAAAATCGGAATCGTGGTGTGCGACCTTAACGGTCTGAAACTCACCAACGACACCTATGGTCATTCCGTGGGTGACAAAATGATTAAAAACGCCACACAGATTATGCAGAATGAATTTAAACATGCAAATGATGTTTACAGAGTCGGCGGTGATGAATTTGTTGCCATTTATTCAGACAACGCCTGCGACGAAATCGAAAACGAAATTCGCCATGTTGAAGAAGTCTGCCTGATCGAAAGCGGCAGACACCAATATCCTTTAAGCATAGCCATAGGATATGCCACATCTGACATCAGCACTAATCTTGATGAAGTGCATAATATAGCAGATGCAAATATGTATAAGAGAAAAATGGAGATGAAGGCTGAGAATCCCGCTCTTGTAAGAGTCTAGGTTTCTGCCTACAGAACGGCCACAACAATTCCCGTCACTACAACAGCCGCACAAATCATCTTGTATGTTATGTTCTTCTCATGGAAAATGAATTTTCCTCCAAGAATTGTAACAACACATCCGGACTGTTTAATAAGTGTCATTATCGTAACCTTACTCTCCGGCATTCCGTTGGCAATAAAAAGACATCTGTCCGCAACAACAAACATTATGCTCAATGCCCAAACCCAGCCGTTTTTCAGAAGTCCTTTACAGTCAATCTTTGTTTTTGTTGCAATAACATAGATTCCATAAAATGCAACAAGAAACAGCATATACCAGAATTGGAGCTGACTGGAATTCAGCTCCTTCATCAGAATTTTATCCATAAGACCCGAAACAGAATTCAGAATACAGGAAACAATGAGAATCGCCAGATAAAACGGCTGTATTTTTTCTTCTTTATCCGGATCTGCCTGTTTTTTTCTACCCTTAAGCATCAAAAGTCCGAGACAAACCAGTACAAGTCCGCACACCTTTCCGGGAGTCACTTCCTCATGAAGCACTATATATCCCAGAAGCGTTGCAAAAAGTACCCTCGACATATCTACGATTCCGACAAAACTTATCGGCAGCATCTTTATGGCTTTAAAACTGCATATCCACGCAACAAATATTATAAAAGACTTAAATGCAATCGGTATAAGCATAACCGGATGTATTCCCATTGCATTCCCGCAATCCGGAACTACCATCAGAAAAGACAGAAGGGTATAAAAAACAAGTACTTCAATTACGGTATTCTTTTGGAGGGCTTTTTTCTTGGCAATTTCCCTCGTTCCCTTCAAAAGACCATATACAAGCACTAACAGTATCCACATCATAATAAACCTCAGCCTAGAGATAGTATTTCTTTAATACTTCCTCAGCTTTCTTTCCATAAATATTAAATCCCGTATCATTACTCTTTTTGCTATCCCTGCTCACCCATACAGACCAATCCCACCAGAAAAATCCGGCCAGGAAGTCCGAGTCCTCAAAAACCTCCATACACGAATCATAAAAATCAGCCTGCTCATCTTCATCACAAGGAAGGTCATGTGACATAAAGTCCCATGGCTGGCAAGCACATCCTCTGGCAGAACGGCAGCCAATTTCCATGAAAATAACCGGTTTGTCATATCGTTTGGAAAATGCTTCCATTTCCTCTCTTACCTCAAGCCAGCTCGCAACCATGTCTTCCTTAGTAAGGTCCATGAGCAGATTTCCCGGTGTCATATGCCTTCCGTCTTTTTTGTGCATTCTGAAATAGGCACTTGTTCCCAGATAATCAAGCTCATCATACCAGGCAGCTTCCATTTCATGGCCATGATTCGTATTATAAGTAAGAGGTCCTCCGTAAACTGCCCTTACCTTTGAAATAAGATTTCTCCAATGCTTTTCCTGTGCCTCCATGCCAAGCATCTCACAGCCAAGGCAAAGCATTTCACATCCTGTATATTCGGCTATTTCAGCATATCTTGTCATAAATCCGGTATACTCACGGAACCACTCATTCCATGCCTCTTCATCATTACCGAAATTAATATCCGCTCTCCAACTTCCGTCATCACAGTTTATCATCGGCTTAAGGCAGACTTTCATATCATTCTCATGAGCAAACTTTATAAACTCAATAAGCTCAACATCAGTAACATTTCTGTTGTAATCAATTCTTATTTCCCTGGAATCCACCTTTTTTATCCGCTGATCAACACAAAGTGCAATCCATTCCGTACCGTTTTCCTTTAAAAGCAGAAGTGAATTTCGTGCCATTTCTCCGGCAAGTTCACCCCGCCTTGATCCGAATGCAAAACTAAATCCTTTTATACTGTAATTACTCATTTTTCCTCCATTAACGTGAGCAAAGCTTTTTTATTACCCTGCCGCCTCTTTTTAATTCACCTGAGACTTCTTCCAGAACACGATCACAGACATCTGCATACTGTCTCATATTCTTCTCCCGTCTCATACACCTGTCTTTAATTATAAGTTCTTCTTTCATATATTTAAATGTAGCATCTTCACCTTTTTCGGCAAGCATGGTTAAAAGCTCACACAAAAGCTTAGAGCTTTCCGGATGGATTATATAGTGCTTCACCGAATTATTATAGTAATCCAATGGTGCCCTGTCGGTATACTTTTCCTTCATATAAACCTTACTGGCCGCAATTCTGTCACATGCCATTTCAACTACATATCTGACCGGCATTTTCATTCCTGCCATGTTTCCATTTTCACCAAGACTGTAATCAATCCAGTATTCCAGATGATGCTTGTTTCTTCCTTTGTGATGCAGCCAGGCCATACTCACACCGTTAATTCTTCTTTCAGCAGTATTCGGACTGCAGTTTCCCTGGTAATAAACCGCTCCCCTTATAAATTCGACAGGTGAATACTTGGACAGATCATGCATCAGTCCCTGACGGTATATACCTGCCCTAAAACAGTTTTTCATTACTTCTGTTTTATGTTCCGTTATTGTTCTAAAATGACCCGTTATATCCATATGGCCCACCTTTCAGTAAATTTGTAAATCCACGCCATTATAAGGCATTATTGTGAAAAAAATCAATATGCCGTGATCCATATACTGCCACAGATACCTTTGCAGGCAGCATTTTATCTTACCAAAATTAAATAAAAACTCATCTGCTGATTGCAAAAAAATCCGCACGGGTATATAATCGTCGGAATATCATATTATATATATCGGATAAGAATCGCTTTTTTCCTCCGAAAACCTTACTCTGCTTTCAGAGGATGAAATCAACTCAAATCTGACACGATTTACGTGCCGTCGTCAGACAAAGACACCGAATCGCATGAAACGGAGGTTTATATGAATCAGGAAGACGAAAAAAAACTTGCTTACAGAGTTTCCCTTGTCAGTATAGTCGTTAATATCATTCTATCGGTTATAAAAGCTTCAATAGGTATTTTCGGGCATTCCAAGGCTTTAATTTCCGATGCAATTCATTCCGTTTCCGATATATTCAGCACCATCGTCGTAATAATCGGATTCCGCCTTTCGAGAAAAGAAACAGATTCAGACCACCCTTACGGACACGAACGTATGGAATGTGTTGCCGCAGTTTTACTCGCCACAATGCTTGCCATAACCGGCGGTATCCTTGGTGAATCGGGAATTGTTTCTCTTATAAGGCACGACTACGATTCA
Source organism: uncultured Lachnoclostridium sp. (assembly GCA_964584255.1). Lineage (GTDB taxonomy): Bacteria > Bacillota > Clostridia > Lachnospirales > Lachnospiraceae > UBA3775. Next base: position 25,304 of record CAZOZM010000017.1, read on the forward strand.
AAAGTAATTCCGGGAATCCTGACAATTTTTGCGGCCATACTCAGCATCGTTGTGAAAGAAGCAATGTTTTGGTATACACGACACGCCGCAAAAAAAATCAATTCCGACTCCCTTATGGCTGATGCATGGCACCATCGTTCCGATGCATTTTCATCAGTCGGCTCTCTCGTAGGTATTCTTTTCGCAAGAAATGGCTTCCCTGCCGCCGACAGCATTGCATGTATAGTCATCAGCATACTCATATTGAAAGCCGCCATTGATATTTATATGGATTCATTCCGTAAAATGGTTGACCACTGCTGTGACACGGAAACCGTAAACAAAATATATAACGATGTCATGTCCGTTAATGGTGTCAAGGGAATACACACACTGAAAACAAGAATGTTCGGTTCAAAAATATATGTAGATATCGAACTCTATGTTGACGGTAGAATGACACTGTTCGAAGCTCATGACATTGCCGAGTCCGTACACAACCACATCGAAACCCTTTATCCTGAAATCAAACATTGTATGATACATGTTGAACCTGCCGAACAGGAGGAATTTGATAAAGAGAACGAAATAAAAGAAACAATCCGCAAACTGAACAGCTGATGTCCGGTTTGCGGATTATTCACGGTTTTAATACATTTCCCTGCGAATCCACATTAAGATTTATCGCATATTGATTTATAAGGTTACGCACATTATCCGTATCCACATCTTTCACATAAAAATCAGAGGTCAGACATGGCAGGACTGAAGCCGTAAAAGAGCCGTCAACATCAATCGTTATCGTAACAACCATTGTATCTCTGGTATAATTCGTAAACAGAAAATTACCCATTCCATAAAAAATCAATCCGTCATTATACCATTCTGCTCCCTGCAGAACATGTGCATGGTCTCCGATTATCACATCTGCTCCCGCATCGACGAGTGCCCTGGCATACTGTTTCTGCACTTCATTCTGATTGTTCTCCAATTCATTTCCAAAATGGAGCATTACAACAACAAGGTCACATTTTTCCTTTGCCTCACTGATATTTTCGAGCATAAGCTGATATGTATCCGACCAGGTGTATAAGGCATTCATTCCCGGTTTTGTATCTTCCGCAATCCATGAAACATCAGTAATAACCTGATTTGAAGCAAAAAAAGCAATCTTTTTATTACCTGCTTTGAGTATTTTTGCCTCACCGGCGTTCTGTTTATTTACTCCTCCGCCAACATACCTTATTCCCAGCCCTGTCAGCGTATTGAGAGTATCCAAAAATCCCTGTTCACCATAGTCAAACATATGATTGTTTGCAATACAGGCAAGATCCACTCCCAACTCCTTCAGGATTATATCATTTTCCACAGGTGCCTGCTCTATCCATTTCTGATAGGTCAGTTTATTTTCGGGACCTATATCAGTGGAACAGTATTCATGGTTCACGACCATTATGTCACTGTTTTGAAACACATCAATGAGGTTTTCCGACATTATGCCCTCAAGACCTGCCTCCTTATACTTCCGGTAAACGGTTTCTCCACAGAAAACATCACCTACAAACGAAACCGTTACTGGTCTCACCGGCTCTATTTCCGGAAGTCCATCAACTTCATTTCCCGGATTCACATCTTCCTCCGGCTGTGATACCTGTGTCCCGTTTTCACTGTTCCCACTCCCGGGAACTCCTTTACCGTCTCCTACTTTTTGCAGACCGCAAGCTGTCATTATCATAGCCAGACACAGCGTCACACAAGCAACTAATCCTCTTCTATTCATTCCCCTTATCAAAATCTCCGATTTTTGTTAATGGCCAGAGCCTCACTACCGCATGACCCGATATATCATCACGGCTTATTCCACCGATTGCACGGCTGTCCATTGAATTATATCTGTTATCTCCCATGCAGAAATACTCATCTTCGCCCAAAGTATAAGAACCGTCTTCATTATTCGGACAAAGAATCATCTTTGATTTCACGATTCCCGAAAAATATCCGTAAGGATCGTCCAGCTTATATGCATCGCCCTCCTCCGGTGTAATCCATATCGCATCAAACTCATCCACATATACCGTTTCTCCCGGAAGACCGATTATTCTCTTAATAAGCAGTCTGCCATCAACGGGAGAGTTGAGTGTAACAACGTCAAATCGCTCCGGCTCATATCCCAATTTTACCGAAAAGACAACATTTTTGTCCTCCAAAGTGTCATTCATTGAGTCACCGTCAACAACTATCGGCTGCATTATCCATTTCTTCAATACAAGTGCCACACAAAGGGCAATTGCCGCATAGGCTGCCGTCTCAAGCACATTTTCAAGAAGGGTTTTTTCTTCCTCCCTGCGTTTTTTCTCAGCTTTTTTCTCAGCACGTCGTGCCTTTCTTAACTCCCTTGCCGAAATGCTCTCTTTTTCAATTTTTTCACTTATGAAATCCGTGCTTTCTCCCTCGGTTTTACCCGGCATCTTCTTTTCTTCCATATTCGTTTCCCTCTTTTATCGGTTTATTTTTCTTCCTTTTTTCCGGCTGACATGGAACAGGAATCCTTCATTCTGCATTTTGAGCAGACCGAAATATCTCCGCAACCCTTTCCTTCCGGAATAACCGTGCTTATATTTCCTGATATGCTTTTAGCTATTGATTTAAGACCGAAAACCGCGGTAACCGTCTTTACCGGTATGAGCATTCCGCCTTCTGAAAGGCTTACACCTGCACGCTTTCCTGCCTCAAGTACATCCAGTATTTCCTGCTGCTGAGTCAAAGGCAGGTCTCCGTATCCGGGACTGAATCTCATCGTCTGCACATATTCCGGCATTTTCTCCCGTATATAAAGCTGAATACTGTCACACACCTGATCAACCGCAACACTGGCACATGCATCATATACCAGAGCAAGAGGCATGTTTGTTATCTGAAGTGCCTTTATTCTCGTATCCACATAACCTGAAATCGTTGCACACATCACAACAACTTTGTCACAGTATTTAAGAAGATTACGTATGTCATCACCCTTAAGCACCAGACTTGTTCCCTCTACAATGGTTCCTTCATCATTGAAACTCACATCTTCTATATCACATACATATGCAACTTTCGAATCCTTTTGCAAAAGCTTTTCCGCTTCGTCAAAAAGACCGGTCATGACTTCGTTCATGTCTTCTTTCTTCATTCCCATGTACCTTGCCGCCGTGACACGATCTATTTCCTTAACCTCTATCAAAACAAACCTCCGGAATAACTATGTTTTATATCCTTCTATTTTAATATTATTTCACTCTTAAGTAAAGAGAAAATACTTTATATATGTATGTTTCGGCTCAAATATAATACAACTTCATAAATCTTCCGCCATCTTTTTAAAAAAGAGCAGACTCCCCACAAGCCTGCTCTTTTATTTACCCCTTATCTCCGAAAGAGTTTATCTGTATTCATCTTTTCTCTGAACAACAATCTGAATGTCATCCGGACTACCCACAAGTTTCTGTCCTGCATGGATTGAACCATGCGCTTCAACTATACAGTTCTCAATATAGGTATTGTCTCCGATATGAACATCATTTAATATGATTGAGTTCTTAATCACGCAATTGTCTCCAACATATACCTTTTTGAAAATGATGGAATTTTCAACTTTACCATTGATGATGGAACCGCTTGCAACAAGACTGTTCTTAACATCTGCACTTGGATTATATTTTGCAGGTGGAAGGTCATCAACCTTTGAATATACATCCGGATGTTCCTTAAAGAAGTAATCTCTCACGTCTCTCTTAAGGAAATCCATGTTGGTTCTGTAATAAGACTCAACCGATGCAATATTAGACCAATAAGTATCCATCTTGTAGGCCATTATTTTCTTTGTTTCCGTATATCTGACAAGCACGCCTCTTACGAAATCATACTGATCCTCAGCCGCTGCCGCCTCACAGAGTTCAATAAGAAGTCTTCTTCTTATTACATAAACTCCGGTAGAAATTATGTTTGTTGTTGCTTTATGAGTTTTTTCCTCAAATTCAACAATCCTGTTTTCTCCGTCAAGTGTAACCGAACCGAATCTACTGACATCATCATTTTCTCCAGCTGTCTTTACGACTACCGTAATGTCTGCATTCTTTTCGATATGGTAATTAATTACTTCATTATAATCAAGTTTATAAACACCGTCACCGGATGCAATTACCACATATGGTTCATGTGACTCCTTAAGGAAATCAAGGTTCTGATAAATCGCATCAAGTGTTCCTCTGTACCAGAAACCGTTGTCCGTCGTAATTGTAGGTGCAAATGTATAAAGTCCACCATGCTTACGTCCGAAATCCCACCATTTTGATGAACTTAAATGTTCATGTAACGAGCGGCTGTTGTACTGTGTAAGAACAGCTACTTTCTGAATTTTGGAATTGCTCATGTTACTGAGTGCGAAGTCAATACTTCTGAAGCTTCCTGCAACAGGCATTGCTGCAATGGCTCTTTTATGAGATAACTCTTTCATTCGTGCCGAATTTCCACCGGCTAAAATAATACCTATTGCTTTCATCGTCTGTCACCTGCCTTAATCAAACTTCCACCGCTTGGGAGAATTCCTCCGATATAATCATCTTCAGCCGTTCCACCGCTTACAACGGTATTCTTTCCAATGGTAACTCCTGATGGAATAACCGTATCCTCTCCGATTGTAACAAGACCGTCGCCATAAATCTTTGGCCACTGTTCATTTGGAACTTCCTCACCGACACCAATTTTACAATTGTCACCGATTACTACATTCTCCGCAACAATCGCCTTGTCGAGATAGGTTCCCTTACCGATTACCGAATTCTTCATTACTATGGAATCCTTAACCACGGCACCTTCTTCAATCGTAACACCGGCTGCAATTACGGAGTTGGTTACTTCACCATAAACTTCCGTTCCTTCACCGATAATTGCCTTGTTTACCTTTGCGGTATCTGCAATATACTGAGGTCTTATAATGTCGCTTGCTGTATATATCTTCCAATATTCATCATAGAGATCAAATACAGGAACCATATCTATAAGTTCCATATTGGCTGCCCAATAAGAACCGAGTGTTCCTACATCCTTCCAATATCCCTTGAATTCGTAAGCGAAAACCCTGTCACCTCTGTTGTGGCAGTACGGAATAATGTGCTTTCCGAAATCACAGCCTTCCTGATCCTGGAGAGTAAGGAGGGCTTCTTTTAATACCTTCCAAGTGAATATGTAAATACCCATGGATGCAAGGTTGCTTCTTGGATTCTTTGGTTTCTCCTCGAATTCCTTGATTCTCATGTCATCATCAGTAATTACGACACCGAATCTGCTTGCTTCTTCCCAAGGCACCTGAATTGTTGCAAGAGTAATATCTGCATTGTTTGCCTTGTGATAATTGAGCATTTCTTCATAATCCATTTTGTAAATATGGTCACCTCCGAGTACAAGTACATACTCAGGATTGTAATGTTCCATAAATCTGAGATTCTGGAAGATTGCATTAGCTGTTCCTGTATACCATTCAGCATTGGTACTCTTTTCGTATGGCGGAAGTATTGCTACACCGCCGACATTACGGTCAAGATCCCATGGAATACCTATTCCGATATGAGTATTAAGTCTGAGTGGCTGGTACTGTGTCAGTACGCCTACCGTGTCAACACTTGAATTTATACAGTTACTTAACGGAAAGTCGATAATTGAATACTTTCCTCCGAATCCTACTGCCGGTTTTGCTACGCCCGAAGTCAGCACACCAAGTCTGGAACCCTGACCGCCGGCAAGAAGCATGGCTATCATTTCTTTCTTAATCACGATCTCACCTCGTTATTATACAATTTAGAACTGCCTAAACACGGCTTCCCTTGTTCCTGACTGTTCATTCACTCGGGCATCTACTCGGGCCGTCCCCTCCCTATTTTTCTTCCCATCAAAAAGTCTTTCAGTTGATTTTTTGCGTGGGAACACCTCTACTTAAACGATAGTATACCATAAGCTTCTCTATTTGTGAATAAGATTTCATAAAAAAAATTCAACTTCTTTTCGTTTTTTGTGCAAATTTTACAAAATATCTACATAACTCACATACTAATCCGACACTGAAATCTCAGATAAGTTTGATAAAAGGTTGATTTTTTATATAAAAATGCTATGATAAATTAACTAAAAAAGTGTTACCGTTGCATACAGACTACAACGCGGACCGTATATGTCCGACAGACACTGTGGAAAGGACCAAAAATATGTTTCAGATAGATATTAATACTCCGGTTCATCTTCATTTCATCGGAATCGGAGGAATAAGCATGAGCGGACTTGCCGCATATCTTAATTCAAGAGGTTTTACAATTTCAGGTTCCGACCGTGACACAAGTCCGATTACGGAACATCTCAGCGGACTTGGGATAAAGGTTTTCCGTGGTCAGTACGCCGACAACATTACCGATGACATCGATGCCGTTGTCTACACCGCGGCAATCCATCCTGACAATCCCGAATATGCCGAATGTGTAAAAAGGGGACTTCCGATGATGGACAGAGCCACTCTTCTCGGTCAGCTCTGCAAATTTTTCAAGACTTCCATCGGTGTTGCCGGAACACATGGTAAAACCACCACAACTTCAATGCTCGCAATGATTCTTCTTGATGCAGAGACTGATCCTACAATTTCCGTAGGCGGCATACTCCCTGCAATCGGTGGAAATTTAAAGATCGGAAACGGCAGTCAGTTCCTGTTCGAGGCATGTGAATACACAAACAGCTTCCTTAAATTTCTGCCTACCGATGAAATAATCCTTAATATAGAAGCGGACCATCTCGACTTCTTCAAGGACCTCGACGATATTCGTTCTTCCTTTAAGAAGTATGTCAATCTTGTTCCAAAGGACGGTCATGTCGTAATTAACGGCGAAATAGAAAACTACGAAGAAATCTGCCGGGACTCCTCTGCTCCGGTAGTGACCTACGGTTTATGCCACGGAGACGTGTCATACAAAGACGCACCTTTTAATTATACGGCGACAAACATTATCTTCGACAGCTCCGACAAAGCCGAGTATGACCTCGTGGAAAACGGAAAGATAATCGGTCATATCGTTCTCTCCGTTCCGGGTGCGCACAATGTCTCCAATTCTCTGGCTGCAATCGCTCTTGCCCTTCAAAACGGAATTTCACCGGAACACATCAAAAACGGCCTTGCCGCATATACCGGAACCGAACGACGCTTCCAGATAAAAGGTGAGTTTTGCGGCATAACGGTAATTGATGACTATGCTCACCACCCTACCGAAATAAAAGCAACAATTGCCACTGCAGCCTCCTGCAGTGCAAACAACCGCTGGTATGTTTTCCAGCCTCATACATTCTCCAGAACAATTGCCCTGAAGAACGAATTTATTGATGCCCTCAGCAACTGTGACAAAGTCATTCTTGCAAAGATTTTCCCTGCAAGGGAAATCGATACCGGGGAAATCAGTTCCGAGGATTTATGTAACGAATTGAGAGCCCGCGGTGTAGACGCATACTATTTTTCAACCTTTGACGAAATCGAAAAATTTTTATTGGAAAATTTAGTTCACGGGGACATGTTGATAACTATGGGAGCCGGAGATGTAGTAAAAATCGGCGAACATCTGCTTTCCGAATAACTTATCCACTTTATCCACCGACCGAGGTTTTTTTTACGGTCGGTGGATACTTTTTTGTCCAATTTCCGGTTTTTTTGTCGATTTTTCCACCGAAACCGTTGATTTTACGCGGTTTTTACATAATACTACAAAATCTGCTCCACAAGGTTATCCACTTTATCCACAATTCCATTCTACAATGTGAACATGAAAACAGGGGTGTTTCCTTTTCAAAATTGCTGTGCTATACTATCCTCTGCCGGCAGATTTATGCCTGAATTAAGTACGTTTTCGGAGAGGATTTTAATCACCATGTGTAAGATTGTAAGCGGAGGATACAGCACCGGTGTAACCATGCTGTCCAACCTCTTTATTGATAAATTTATGCCTGAAGCAAGCGAGACTAATCTTAAAGTCTACCTTTATATTCTCAGATACATTTATGTACCTGAAGCCGACATTTCCCTTGCTTCGATTGCGGACGTTCTTGACCTCACGCCAAGATCCGTAGTCAAGGCTCTCAAATACTGGCAGAACTGCGGTATTCTTACGTTTCAGACCGACGAGAGCGGCGAGCTCAAAAGAATTTCCCTCAATGACATTTCTGCGCTTGCAGACGGAAACTCATCTCAGAAGAATGTGTCCGTGTCAGAGCCTGCAGTGACTGTAGCTCCGACGGCCGGCACCACTCCGACAGCTCCTGCATCTTCTTCAGTGCCTGTCCTTTCTCCGACAGACCTTAACCGCATTTCGGAACAGAATAGATTCCGTCAGCTCTTTGAGATTGTTGAGAACTATCTCGCACCTGCAACCGCAACCGCAGATGACATAAATGCATTGGCTGTTATAATTGATTCTCTCAATTTCTCCGATGATCTTACTCTGCACCTTTATGACTATTGCAGTTCGAAAAACAAGCTGACAAGCAATTACATATTAAAGGTTGCAACAAATTGGGCCGAGAAGAATGTTAAAACGGTAGAGGATGCCAAGCTTGAAGAACAGTTTTATGATGATCTTCTTATTTCCATAAAAAAGGCTCTCGGTATGACCCGTAATCTCGGAAAAGTTCAGTTTGAAACGATAGAAAAATGGAGATATACATACCATATGCCGGAAGAAATGATTCTTGAAGCCTGCAACAGAGCATGTATGCAGGAAGTTGAAAAGCCCTTTTCTTATGCGGCAAAAACCATAAAAAACTGGTATGATGAAGGCATTAAAACAATGAATGACCTTGCAAAAGCAGACCTTAAGCACGAAAATGAAGTTGCTGCAAAGGCTGCCGCCCGTAAGTCATCCGCAACAAAAAAAAGCTCCTCATACAACCAGTTTAACGACTTTGAACAGCGGACAATTACACCGGAGGATGATGCAAAATTTGGCAGATATCTGCTCAGTCAGGGTGCTACACAGGAACGACGTGACGCCTTTAAAGACCGACTTGCAAAAGCTGCAGACAGTGTAATAAAACAATAACAGAGATAAACGAGGAAGAATATGATATCAAATTCCCAGTTGGATGAAATCAGCCGAATCTATGAATCAAGGCGCATTCTTGCGGAAGAAAAAAAGACCGCACGAACCGAGGAAGTGGTTAAAGCCATTCCGGCAATTAAAGAAATCAATGACACCCTCATAGAAAACTCATTTAAAGCTCTCAGGATGTCATTTATCGACGGAAACGACTCTGCCCTTGATAATCTCCGTTCATCTAACAGAGTACTCATAAAAACCAAGCAGTCACTTCTGGCGGGCGCCGGATATCCTGTAGATTATCTTGATGACGTTTACCTGTGCCCGGAATGCAGGGACACCGGCTTTATCAAAGACAGGGACGGCGTAATCATTTCGCGCTGTCGCTGTTACACTAAAACGGTTATCGAACGTTTCTATATGACAAAGGAGCGAAAGGAGCTTCTTAACCGGGAGAATTTCCACACTTTCAATACAGATCTCTATGATACCTGCAGTATTGATGAAGAATCCGGCATTTCGGATTACGATACCATGACTGACAGTGTCAACCGTGCGCTTGACTTTGTAGATGAATTTAAAAACAGCTATTCGAATCTTCTTATTTCCGGAAAAACCGGAACAGGAAAAACATTTTTGGCAAACTGCATCGCCAAGAAACTTATTGATATGGGAGTTTCGGTTCTTTATCTTCCTGCAAACGATTTCTTTGAATACTGTAAAAAATCTCAATTTTCCCAGGGTGAGGAAAGCAAGAATGCCGGAGATGAACTTAACTTCATTACAAATGCCGAGTGCCTTGTCATAGATGATTTGGGCTCAGAAATGAGCAACAGTTTTACAAATAATCAGCTTTTTGTTCTGCTTGAAAAGCGTGATCTGAAAAAACTGCATACGGTAATCACGACCAATCTTAACCGTCCTCAGATTCAAAAGAGATATTCCGACAGAATTTATTCAAGACTTTTTGCCGGATATTCTTATCTGAGAATGCCCGGAAGTGATAATCGTCTAAAGCAGAAAAACAATGATTTTATCTGATTTGTCCATCTCACAGGCTATAATCAGCCGATAAATGTGCATATTTCAGATAGATTTATCAATTAGAATTTGGTATACTGATTCTGAATGTTTTGTTTCAATTACCCAACATTCTGAACACTAAACAAAAATTTATTTCAGGAGGATTCAAATATGTCTCAGGAAGATATGTACACAGAAGACATTTCTTACGGCCCGCTTGGTATCATCGCATTAAAGAGCAGCGAGGATATGGGAGCAAAGGTTGATGAGTATATCGCCGGCTGGAGAAAAAACAGGGAAAGCAAATTCAAGACTGCACCTGTTTACAAAAATTATCAGAAGGATTCTTATCTCATTGATTTCAAATGTCCACGTTTCGGAACCGGAGAAGCAAAATGCGTAATCAACGAAACCGTAAGAGGTAAAGACATATTCATCCTTCTTGATGTATGTAATTACAGTCTTTCATATACTGTTTGCGGTCAAAAGTCACCAATGTCACCTGATGATCACTTTGCAGACTTAAAGAGAGTTATTGCGGCCATCAGCGGAAAGGCAAGACGAATCACTGTAATCATGCCATTCCTTTATGAAAGCCGTCAGCACAAGAGAAGCTCAAGAGAGTCTCTTGACTGTGCAATTGCACTTCAGGAACTTGTAAACATGGGCGTGGATTCAATCATCACTTTCGATGCACACGATCCCAGAGTACAGAATGCAATTCCATTTAACTCACTCGAAAACGTTCAGCCTGCATATCAGTTTGTGAAGGCTCTTATCAAGAATGTTCCTGATATCAAACTTAATTCCAAAGAACTCATGATCATTTCCCCTGACGAAGGTGCAATGAGCCGTGCCGTTTATTTTGCAACAGTTCTCGGTGCCGACATGGGTATGTTCTATAAGAGACGTGACTATACTACCGTTGTTGACGGAAGAAATCCTATTGTCGCACATGAATTCCTCGGTACAGACGTTACCGGCAAGGATGTAATCATTCTTGATGACATGATTTCATCAGGAGAAAGTATGATTGATACGGCAAGAGAATTAAAAAGACGTAATGCTGGAAGAATTTTCGTTTGTACAACATTCGGTCTCTTTACAAACGGTCTTGAAAGATTTGACAAGGCTTATGAGGAAGGTCTCTTCTATCGTATAGTAACTACAAACCTTGTTTACCAGACTCCTGAACTCCTTTCGAGAGAGTGGTATATCAGTGCAGACATGTCTAAGTATGTTGCTCTTCTTATCGATGCTCTTAATCATGACGCTTCAATAAGCGAGCTTTTAAGTCCAACCGAAAGAATACACAGACTTATAGACAAACACAATAACGGAGAAATCTGATAAACATAAAAAAACCGGCGGGATTTTGCTACGGGTTAATAAGGCAGTATAGAAAACTTATACATCTGTGGCATTGCAAAGGGAGAAATTTAGGCTTTGACTTAGAAGGTCAGAGCCTTTTTCTTTTGCAATAAAATCCGCACATTCGTTTTTTGATTCGACTTGATTTATAATTAACACATCAAAATCAAGGAGGTTCATTATG
>CAZOZM010000018.1:0-33120 GCA_964584255.1 uncultured Lachnoclostridium sp.
CTATCATACTTTTGAGCTCTTGTCAACAACTTTTTTATTTATTTTTGAAAGTTGTCTTTTCGTCTATGCTGTTTTTAACAACTTTGCTAGTTTATCACATCGCCATTCGTTTGTCAATAACATTTTTTAACTTTTTTCGAGTTAAAAAACGGAGAAGGAGGGATTTGAACCCTCGCGCCGCTATTAACGACCTGCACCCTTTCCAGGGGTGTCCCTTCAGCCTCTTGGGTACTTCTCCAGTTTATCTGCTGTCGCCTGAACAAACTGCAGATCCCAATAAGTTTATTGACTTTGTCATTATCGTTTAACCGATAAACGGAGAATGTGGGATTCGAACCCACGGTCCCTTGCGGGATCACTGGTTTTCAAGACCAGCTCCATAAACCACTCGGACAACTCTCCATTTGTGCTTGCGTTTTTGCTTTTCTCAAACGCGCTTAATTAAAATACCACACGTTTTTGGAACTGTCAAGCATATTTCTACAATTTTTTTAATTTTTTTCTTTCCAGCTTATTTCCTCAAAACAGCCTCCGCCACCTGCATATCAAAAGGTGTCGTTATCTTGATGTTTCCATCTCCCGTATCCACGAGATATACCGAAACATCCGTGTATTTTTCTACCGTCATGGCATCATCCGTCACGGTCTTATCGTCCGCATCCTTTCTTTTATTATAGGCATTTTTTATCAAAGTATACTCAAACACCTGTGGTGTCTGTACCTGTCGCAGACTTTCCCTCTCAGGCGTTCCACAGACTTTTCCTTCTTCATCTGCCACTTTTATTGTATCCTTTACCTTACAGGATGCAATAACGGCTTTTTTTGTCTTCACTTCATTATCAAGCTCTTCTATCATTTCCGGTGTTATAAGAGGTCGTGCTCCGTCATGGATAAACACATACTTTGTATCCGGCGCGCACGCATCAAGCCCCGCTTCTACGGATTCAAACCGGTATTTTCCTCCCGAAACGATACTTTTAACCTTTGTTATACCATATTTATCAACTATTTCGCGTTTTACATAGTCTGTGTCATCTGCACCCGCAACTATAACAATATCTTCAACAGAGCTGTTTTCAAATGCCTCCAGACAGTACACCAATACCGGTTTCCCGTTTAACTCCAAATATTGCTTAGGTACACTGCTGCCCATCCTTGTTCCTCTGCCGGCGGACAGTACTATCGCTGTATTCATATTTTCCCCTTTTTCTTTGATTTCAGGTTTTATTTCCAATTGGCACTTCTTCAAACCTTCAATTGCCCGGTTCTTTCTCCTTCAAACACCTGTTTCCGGCAGCATCCCGTCTCACCTTCTGCCTTCCGGATGCATCCTTTCCGGTCCCGTTTCCGGCAGGTACTTCAATGCCTGCTTCTGCTATCTTTCTCCAAGTTTCAGTCCCGGCACTGCATTTAAATCTAATCCATGCCTTGTTCCCTTCAGGAATTCATAGTATCCTGCAGCTCCAATCATTGCTGCATTATCCGTACACAATATGGGTTCCGGATAATACACTTTAATACCTGACATTTGACATACTTCTTCCATTTTTGCCCTAAGCGCGGAATTACATGCCACCCCACCGGCCAGAACAATCTTGTCATACCCGTAGGCATTTGCTGCAGCTGTTGCCTTTGTTGCCAAAACATCCACTACCGCTTCCTGGAAGGATGCTGCCACATCTGCCCTGTTTACTTCTTCTCCTCGCATTTCCTGCTGATTAAGATAGTTTAAAACCGCCGATTTTACTCCACTGAAAGAATAATCATACGGACATCCGTCTATATGCGCTCTTGGGAATGCTATTGCATGAGCATTTCCCTCTTTTGCAATTTTATCTATTTTAGGGCCGCCCGGATATCCGAGACCTATTGCTCTTGCCACTTTGTCAAAAGCTTCTCCGGCCGCATCATCATGTGTCTTTCCGATTATCTCATACTCGCCATAGTCTTTCACTATTACAATATGACTGTGACCGCCCGATACCACAAGGCTCATAAACGGTGGCTCCAGGTCCGGATGTGAGATATAGTTTGCCGATACATGTCCCTCTATATGATGTACTCCAATCAAAGGCTTGTTTTTTGCATATGCTATGGCTTTTGCCGCTGATACACCGACCAAAAGTGAACCGACAAGACCCGGACCATACGTCACGGCCACGGCATCAATTTCGTCAAGCGTAACTCCTGCCGTCTTCAGGGCTTCCGTAATAACCGGATTAATCTTTTCCACATGCTTTCTGGATGCAATTTCCGGAACTACGCCCCCATATAATGTATGAAGCGCAATTTGAGATGATATCACGTTACTTAACACTTTTCTTCCGTCAACAACAACCGCTGCCGCTGTTTCATCACAAGATGATTCTATCGCAAGAATATATACGGGTTTCATTAATTTGTTTTTCCTCCTTCTTCAGGATACTCAAGATTTTTTGCCATTCCATCCCTCGGAATATACGTTTCAGGAAATATTTCCCTTGCATATGATACATAGGCCTTCGGTTTCACAAGCGAAGGACTGAAATGTGTCAGCCACATTTCCTTTACCCCTGCCTTCTTTGCTATTTCAGCCGCTTCCTTAAAGGTCATATGTCTGTGCTCCCTTGCCTTTGTTTCCATTCCAGGCTCGCCATACATACCTTCACATATGAATAAATCCGATTCCTCTGCCGCGCCATAAATCGACTGCACCGGTCTGCTGTCCGTACAGTATGTAAGCTTTATGCCTTTTCTCGGTTCTCCAAGTATCATGTCCGGTGTGAAAACTCTTCCGTCACATTCCACATTTTCACCTTTTTGCAGTCTGTTCCATATTTTCATCGGAACATTTTGTGCCTTTGCCTTTTCGGGCTGAAATTTACCCGCTCTTTTTATAATCTGGCTGTAACCGTAACATGTAATATTGTGACTTACCTTAAAAGCCCTTAGGGTATAGCCGTTTATTTCTATTTCTGCCTCCGGTCCGTCTATTTCAATAAATTTTAATTCAAATGGTAAGTCCGGTGCAATTACCCTGAGACATGAAACCACTTTTTCAAGTCCTTTCGGCCCGATAAGTGTGACAGGTTCCCTTCTGTCGGCATTTCCCATCGACAAAAGCATTCCGGGAAGACCGCTTATATGGTCACCATGAAAGTGCGTAAAAGCAATAACATCAATGTCATGGCAAGACCATCCGGCCTGTTTCATTGCAATCTGAGTTCCTTCTCCGCAATCTACAAGCAGCGCACTTCCGTTAAATCTTGTATACAGTGCGGTGAGCCATCTTCCGGGAAGCGGCATCATTCCTCCTGTTCCGAGTAAACATACATCAAGCATTAATTGTCCTCCAGCCTTTCCATTAATACCGCATTTTCCACGGGTTTCGCATAAAAATTCTTTCTTATTCCTGTTGCTTTAAATCCGACACTTTTATACAGTCTAATTGCATTTGTGTTACTTTCCCTTACTTCAAGAAACAGCTTTGTAATGCCACGCAGTTTTTCTGCTTCTATAACGCTTTCCATCAGTTTCTTTCCATAGCCTTTTCCACGTTGTTTCTCTGTAATCGCAACATTTGTAATCTCGCCCTCATCCAGGCAAAATGACAAACCGGCATATCCAATAAAGGTATCCCCGTCACAAATACAGTAAACTCTCGCATTTTTGCTGTTTATCGTATCCGAAAAAGCCTGTGCACTCCACGGTTCTGAAAAGGACTCCTTTTCAAGCCGTGCTACCTGTGTAATCATTTCGGGCTCAAGCAGTTTTATCATCATTTATTTAACTTCTCATTTCTTTCTCGTTCTGCCTGGGATAATCTGTAGTATTCCGGAACAAATTCCATGGCATCTACGGTTTTTCCCTCTTTTATTCTGTTGAGAGCCGCCATTCCCAATGATGCCGCTCTTTGAAGCCTGCTTTGTTTAGGAGCAAGAACATATGGTACTTTCAGTTCTTCCCTCAGTACCTTTTCGTGAACTTCAACTCCGTCTCCCAGAAAGACTGCCTTTTTCCCAAACTCATTTACCTTTGCAATTACGCTTTTTATGTCATCTGCTCCCACCGGAACCACCTCTACGGCATCTTCATTTTCCGCCGGGAATTCATATATCCCATAATACACCTGATTTCTCCTGGCATCCATTATCGTACATACAAGACTGTCACTTCCCTGTAAGTTATAACACAGCGCTTCCGTGGTTGGTACGGGAACGAGAGATTTTTCAAGTGCAAGTCCGAGTCCCTTTGCTACCGATGCACCTATTCTCAGGCCGGTAAACGAACCCGGGCCGGATGTTACCGCTATGTAATCCAATTCTTCAGGCTTTATTCCAAGCATGTTCATTACTTCTTCTACCATAGGAAGAAGTGTCTGCGAGTGTGTCTTTTTATAATTAACATTATACTCTGCCAACACTCCGTTTTCATTTAATACGGCAATTCCGGCAGTTAATCCGGAGCCGTCCAGTGCAAGAATATTCATTCATTCCTCTTTTCCGCAGGATGACCTACTTAATCTCTTCAATATATATTTCCCTGTATCCGAACCCTTTTTCAGGAACTTTCACCAGCTTAATTTCCATTCTTTTCTCCGGCAGCAGTTCTTCTACCATTTCCGGCCACTCGATAAGACACACTCCATCTCCGTATAAATAGTCATCAAATCCTATTTCGTACATTTCTTCCGGATCTGCCACTCTGTATGTGTCAAAATGATAAAGAGGAAGTCTTCCTTCTTTATATTCCTGGAGAATCGTAAATGTCGGTGATACAACCGGTTCTTTGATTCCAAGTCCTTTTGCCAATCCTTTTGAAAATACGGTTTTTCCTGTTCCTAAATCTCCCGACAAACAAATCACATCTCCCGGACATGCTTTCTGTCCGCATATTTTCCCCAGTTCAAAAGTTTCTTCTGCACTGTTACTGCTCAGTTTCATTCTCTTCCTCCAAAATTTCTTCAGCCTTTTCTCCAAAATTCTCCTGTTTTATGGTTTCAATGGATTTTGTGCCGAAAACCCTTTTGTTTTTTCTTAACATTTCAATAATAAATGCGCTTCCCTCTTTTCCAAAGCAGCTCTTTGGAAAGATAAATGCACTTATTCTTGAAGTATATATGTATATTGTCAACGGTGTGGTTTTATATGCATAAATGTGAGCCCACTCAAGTGTAAGTCGGGTTTCCTTCTGCGTTACCGTAATTCCTTCTTCATCAATCACATAATGAATTGTTGTTTCAAACCCTTCGCCGTTAAGGACCTGCTTTTTCGCCCTGTTATATAACTGCAGCGGCATATATACAACGAACAGAAACAATCCAAAAGCCAGCAGCAGAATCTGTGTTGCAGTGTAATTATTCCAGTTGGTTGCCAAAAGCCAGCTCATCAGCACTGTAACAAAAAGGGCTGCTATCCCTCTGAATCCCCAATATTGCTGTCTCATATGAAAAGCGAACATGTTTTTTACCGTCATATTGATGTCTGCTTCCGTTTTCCTCATTTCCAACATTTGCCCCGGTGCATGTTTTTCACTTTCTTATGCACCGTCCTTTCTTCATTTTTACCTGGATCAAATCCGCCTGTATCCGTTTCTGTTCTCATTAATTAAGTAAGTCCCCTACGTTCAGGCAGGGGACTTATTTATTTAGTCTGAGACACTCTCTTTATCTGCAAAGTTTTCTGCTTATCTGCCAGAGATCATCATTAAGATCTTTCTGCATGTTTAATGCTTCTTCTATGTCAAAATCTACAAATTCGCCGTTTTTCCATGCAACGATTCTGTTGGCTCTTCCTTCTGCCAATATCTCAATCGCCTTTGCACCCATGGAACTTGCCATCACACGGTCCCTGCATGTAGGGCTTCCGCCTCTCTGCATGTATCCGATGATTGTCGCTCTTGTTTCAAGCCCGGTTGCTGCTTCGATTCGCTTTGCCATACCGTTGCTGTCACCGATTCCTTCAGCGTTTATTATAATATGAAGCTTTTTGCCGAGTTTCTTCTTTTCTATGATTGTATCAATGATTCTCTGCTCATCATAATCATATCTTTCAGGTACAAGAACCTCTTCAGCTCCGGTTGCAATTCCTGACCAGAGCGCAATATGTCCGGCCTTTCTGCCCATTACCTCGATAATGGAACATCTTTCATGTGATGCCGATGTATCTCTTACACGGTCAATTGCATCCATCGCTGTATTCAGCGCCGTATCAAATCCGATTGTGTAATCCGTACATGCTATATCAAGATCAATTGTTCCCGGAATGCCGACAACATTAACTCCCTGCTTTGCAAGAGAAAGAGCTCCTTTGTAAGAACCGTCTCCACCGATTACAACAAGCGCATCTATACCATGTTTTTTTAATATGTATGCAGCTTTTTCCTGTCCCTCAGGTCTCATCATCTCAGGACATCTTGCAGTATAAAGAATCGTTCCGCCTTTCTGAATGATATCGGCAACACTTCTTGAATCCATGTCAAAAATATCTTCTTCCAAAAGTCCCGAGTAGCCTCGTCTGATTCCTTTTACCCTGAATCCGGATGATATCGCTGTTCTTACCACAGCTCTGACCGCTGCATTCATTCCCGGTGCATCGCCTCCGCTGGTAAGCACCCCCACAGTCATTGATTCACATCTCTTTGTTTTCATAAAAGCCATGATAAATCCCCTCACTTAATAAGTTTTATTTTTCCAGCAGGACTTCGCCAGAGCTATGTCCTTAACAACCACATTACCTTTACCATACTTGTCCTCAAGCTGATTCATCACGCCTTCGCTTAACCATATCTTTTTTCCGGCAAGTCTCTTAACGGCCTTTTCCTCCGCACAGTAAAGAACAACTTCATTTTCTCCGGGGTTGTTATATACAAACCTGTCTAATTCTAATTCATCCTGCTTAGCTATGTCAATAGACTTATATTTAATCCAAAGCTCCTTTGGAGCATTTTCAAATAATATTGCATCCTGACATATTAATTTTCCGTCTTTTTCGTCCTCAAGGCTTACCCTGCCCCGAACGAAGATTTTGTTATCCGTTTCCAATATACTCCTGAGTTTTTCATATATCTTCGGAAATACCAAAACCTCAACCGAACCTGTTGTATCTTCAACAGTCAGAAAACACATCATCGTATTGTTTCTTGTAACCTTTAACGTCTTTCCGCTGATAATCCCGGCAATTATAACACCGGCATCATTTTCCGCTTCAACCTGTCCAGTTTCTTCGTCATATGCAAATTCCGATGCATATGCCGTTACATTTTTTTCTATAAGTCCCGAATAGTCATCAAGAGGATGGCCTCCGACATATATTCCGAGGACTTCTTTTTCGAAATTTAAAAGCTCTTCTTTCGTAAATTCACCGACATTCGGCATGACGAGCATCCCGTTGTCTGCCGGGTCGCCAGTATCAAGAAAATCAAATAGTGAAAGCTGTCCCGTAAGATTCTTTTTTCTCTCAGCCGCAGCACTTTCCATAATACTTACATATACGCAAAGCATCTGCTTTCTGGTTCCCTCAAACGAGTCAAAAGCTCCTGATTTTATAAGATTTTCAACGGTTCTTTTATTTACTTCACTTCCCGAGAGTCGTTCGCAGAAATTTCTTAAATCCCTGTAATTTCCGTTCGCTTCTCTTTCACTGACAATTGCTTCAATCACCGGTCTTCCCAAACCTTTGATGGCCGAAAGACCATATCTTATGTTATTGCCATCCGTGCTGAAATCCGAATAACAGAGATTAATATCAGGAGGAAGGAGACAGATTCCCATTTCCTTCATGCCGCTTATATAAGCAATAACCTTTTTAGGATTGTCCATTACCGAAGAGATAAGTGCCGCCATAAATTCGACCGGGAAATATCTTTTAAGATATGCCGTCTGATAAGCTACCACCGCATAACATGCCGCATGTGATTTATTAAATGCATATTTTGCGAAATCAGTCATCTCGTCAAATATTTTATCTGCAACTTCCGGTGCTATTCCTTTGGATACACATCCCGGAACATTTTCAGCTTCATTTCCGTAGACGAAGTTCTGTCTTTCACGTGCCATAACGTCGGCTTTCTTCTTCGACATGGCTCGTCTTACCAGATCGCTTCGTCCGTAACTGTATCCTGCAAGTTCCCTTACAATCTGCATAACCTGTTCCTGATACACAATACAGCCGTAAGTCGGCTCAAGTATCGGTTCAAGTTCCGGACAATCATAAGTTATTTCATTTTTTCTGTTCTTTCCTTTTATATACTTTGGAATAAAATCCATCGGACCAGGTCTGTAAAGAGAGATTCCCGCTATTACATCTTCCAGGTTCTCCGGTTTTAATTCCTTCATGAAAGACTTCATTCCGGTGCTTTCCAACTGGAAAATTCCATCCGTCTTTCCCGATGCAATAAGTTCATAAACGGAAGGTTCATCATAATCAATGTTATCAATTGAAAACTCATGATTTTTTCTGTTTACAAGTCTCTCAACATCTTTAATTACAGTCAGGTTTCTCAGCCCGAGGAAATCCATTTTTAAAAGACCGAGCTCTTCAAGTGTCGGTGCTTCAAACTGAGTGGTTATCGTATCGTCCGCACTTCTCTGCAGCGGAATATACTCTTCCGCAGGAGCATTTGCTATGATTACGCCGCATGCATGAACGGATGTATGTCTTGGCAGCCCTTCAAGTCTTTTACAGATGGATATGAGATATTCAACATCTTTATCCTCCTGCATTGCCTTTCTCAGCTCCGGATTGTATTCCACTGCTTTTTCTATCGTTACCTTTTTAACATCCGGAATTGCAGTCGGAACCATCTTGGCAAGCTGGTCACATTTAGAATATGGCAGGTCCATGGCTCTGCCGACATCCCTTATGACATTTCGTGCCGCAAGGGTTCCAAATGTTATAATCTGAACAACTTTGTCTCTGCCATACTTTTCATTTACATAATCTATGACTTTTTGCCGGCCTTCCGGACTGAAATCCACGTCTATATCAGGCATGGATACTCTTTCAGGATTCAGGAATCTTTCAAAAAGAAGATTATATCTTATAGGATCAATATTGGTAATTCCGGTTGTGTATGCAACAATACTTCCTGCTCCGGATCCTCTTCCCGGTCCGACCATTATGCCGTTTTCCCTGGCATATCTTATATAGTCGGATACAATCAGGAAATAATCCACAAATCCCATGTTCTTAATTACCGAAAGCTCATATTGCAGTCGCTCCTCATTTGCCTCCGGATTATCAGGATACCTTTTTTTCATTCCGTCGTGACATATTTTTTCAAGATATTCATATGCCGTATATCCGTCAGGGACATCAAATTTAGGGAGTTTATACTCTCCGAATTTTATTGTTACATTACACCTGTCCGAAATCTTCTTTGTATTTTCCAAAGCTTCCGGTGCGTAAGGAAACAGTTCATACATTTCCTCTGCAGACTTTATATAGAACTGACCGGCTTTATATTTCATTCTGTCTTCATCCGAAACCTTTTTCTGGGTCTGTATGCAGAGAAGAATGTCATGTGCCTCGTAATCTTCTTTAAGCGTATAATGTATATCATTGGTCGCTACCAGCGGAATACCCGTCTCCTTATGAATTCGAAGCAATGCCTGATTTACTGTTTTCTGCTCATCAATTCCATGGTCCTGAAGTTCCAAAAAGAAATTGTCCTTACCGAAAACATTCTGATAATATAATGCCCGTTCTTTGGCTTCCTCATAAAAGCCTTTTAGTACTGCGGACGGAATTTCTCCGGCTAGACATGCACTCAGACATATAATTCCTTCGTGATACTGTTCCAGAAGTTCATGATCTACTCTCGGTTTATAATAAAAGCCCTCAGTAAATCCCTTGCTTACTATTTTTATAAGATTGCTGTAACCGATATCATTTTCTGCCAAAAGTACAAGGTGATAATACCTTTCTTCCGAATTCTGGCCATCTTTATCAAATCTGGACCCCGGCGAAACATATACTTCGCATCCTATTATCGGTTTTATTCCGACAGCATGGCATGCACGATAAAAATCAATCACGCCATACATAACACCGTGATCTGTTATTGCCATCGCGCTGAATCCCAATTCTTTTGCTCTTGCAGCCATCTCATCTATTTTTCCGGCTCCATCAAGCAGACTGTATTGGGTATGAACATGTAAATGTGTAAAATCCATACTATCCTCGTTTCTGCATCTTAGGGTATGTCAGTCGCATGTAAACCAATTTGATTCCCGCTTTTCCAAATCATACCTTTTTGAACTTCCAATCATAACGTCTGCCGCTTAAAATTGCTCCGGTTACCATATTATAATCAGTGCAATTATCAAGAAAGCAAGCACAATCGTTTCAAACAAGAGAAGAACATTGCATCTGTCAATCGCCCTTCTGTGTTTGGCAAGCTCTTTTCTTACCCTTCTTCTGGCTTTGAGTTCTTCCTCAATTTTAAGATCATAGTCATACGTTTCGCCGTTTTCTTCCATGATCCTTCTGTTTTCTTCCGCCATATTTCCATCCTTACAGGCACACGGTTCGGACCGGTTATGCCGCATTTATCCTAACCTGATCTGTATTACTCTTACAGTAGTAAATTCGATGTATTTGTTAATGTTAAAGGTTTCTAAGCATCTTTACCGGCCCCAAAAGCTTCCATAACAAAGCTGACCGCTTCCTCCTCATCCGGTCCTTCCGCCATGATAACCACTTCTGCACCGTTCTTTATCGGAAGACTCATCATGCCCATGATACTTTTGACATTGGCTCTTTTCTTATCAAACTCCAAATACATTGCGCTCTCAAACTTTTCCGCTTTTTGAGCTATACCTGCAATTAACTTTGCATCCGTATCTTTGGCAATATTGATTGTAAACCCTTTTTTTATCATATATCTCTCCTTTTCTGATGCCTGACGCATCACTTTATTTTTTCATTGACCGACTCTTCAAGCTGCTTTAATTCATCTGCATGCTTTATTATTCTGGCAAGTCTGTGACTTACACCCGACTTTCCTAATGGAGGGTCTGACATTTCACCAAGTTCCGTGAAAGAAGCCTCGGGATTGCTTATCCTCAGATATGCCATCTTTCGCAGATTTTCCGGCAGACTTTCAAGTCCTTTTACTTCTTTTATATATAGGATACTTTCAATCTGTTTTCTGCACGCATCCGCCGTTTTTTTTATGTTCCCCACTTCACAGTTAACACGTCTGTTTATCATACCTCTTGTTTCGTTGATTATTTTAACGTTTTCATAATTCATTACCGAAACCGCGGCTCCCATTGCCGCCAGCGTATCAGATATGATATTACTGTCCTTTATATATACAAAACTGCTCCCGTTTCTTTGAGAAATTTTGACTTCCTCTGAAACAGGCTTCAGAATTTCCGCAAGCGTTTCCGCTTCTTTCCGGTTTGGTGCCTTTATTTCAAAATGATAGGACTTTGCGGGATCGTTTACCGACCCCTGCATTATGAATGCACCCCTGATGTATGCAAACCTGCCCTGATTACTCATTTTTTCAGGATTTCCCCTGTAATAAAAACCTTCTTCACCTTTTCCGACTCTTATCACGGAAAGCAGATAATTAATGGTCTTTTTCCCGGAAATCTCCATATAGTACATAGGTTTACGACTTCCCGTCTGTGTTCTCACGCAAACCCGCGGTGTTATATCCAAAGAACGTTTAAGCAGCGAAACATATCTTTTTATCTCCGGTATGTGTTCAGATGAAAAAACCAGATTTTCATCTGCTTTCAATCCGGCTTCTCCGAAAACAATTGCAGATGCAAGTTCCGGTAAACCCGACTTACCGATATGTGAATTGTTCTTTAAAAGTTCCTCTTTAACATCTGACGAAAACGACATTTTCACCTCTGTCATTCCGCATAGGAGAAATCTCCCAGCAGTTTTACTTCCATTTCAAGAGTGACACCGAACTGCTCATATACACGCCTGCTCACTTCGTTAACCAGTCTGTATATATCAGACGCAGCCGCATTTGATTTATTTATCACAAAGCCGCAGTGCTTTTCGCTTACCTGTGCTCCGCCAACCGTAAACCCTCTGAGTCCGGCATCCTGAATAAGCTTCCCTGCAAAATATCCTTCAGGTCTTTTAAATGTAGAACCCGCACTCGGATATTCAAGCGGCTGTTTTTCACGTCTTTTTGCATTAAGACTGCTTATTTCTTCAAGTATTTTTGCGCTGTCTCCGGCTTCCAGAACAAAATATGCCGAAACCACAATAAGATCTCTTTTTAATACTGCGCTGTTTCTGTATTCCAGTTCGAGCTCATCTTTTTCAAGAGTTTTTATCTCCTGATTTTCATCAAGAACGTCAGCCGAGAAAATAATATCTTTTATTTCTCCGCCATACGCACCGGCATTCATTGCAACGGCTCCTCCGACGCTTCCGGGTATGCCGGCTGCAAATTCAATTCCTCCAAGGCCCAGTCTGGCGGCCTGTCTGGCAAAATTCATCAGCGACATGCCTGCCGGCACTTTTATTCCGTATCTGCCGTCCTGAAGCCTTTCAGGTTCCAGGACAACATCACTGTTCTTCATTATTATGACAATTCCGTCATAACCCTTATCTGAAACAAGAAGGTTGCTTCCCGTACCCATACAGAAGTATGGGATTTTTTCTTCCAGAGCAAATCGTACAACCTTCTGCAACTGCGTACCGTTTTCAACATACACGCAGGCTGATGCATTTCCTCCGACTTTAAAACTGGTATGTAAGGACATCGGTTCGTTGAAAAGAATGTTTTTGATATCCGCCAGTTCCTTCAGCTTTTCCACAGGATAATTACTCAATACTACTCTCCCCGAATTACTTATTGTTTACTATCATTCTGGCAGCGCCATAAATTCCGGCATCATTTCCGAGCTCTGCAAGTTTGAATTCCTTATCCTGAAGTGCTTTCATAATATTGGTATTGTAATGCTTCTTTATTGCGTCAATAAGAATTTCTCCGGCTCTGCTTACTCCGCCGCCCACAACATATGCCTGTGGATCAACGGATGCGGAAACATGAGAAAGTGCAAGTGCAAGATAGCTTCCGAGTGTATCAACAAGCTTTAAAGCAACTTCATCACCCTTCTTAGCTTCATCAAATATGTCTTTTGCAGTCAGATTTTCAAATGAACTGAGGCTTGTTTCAACACCCTTTGCAAGTTCCTTCTTTGCCATACGAACAATTCCGGTCGCAGAAGCATACTGCTCGAGATGACCGTGACCGCCACAGCCGCATACATCCTCCTCCACAGGATTTACTATCATATGACCGATTTCAGCAGCTGCTCCGTTTGAGCCGCAGAGAATGTTACCATTGAGTATAATTCCGCCGCCTACTCCGGTTCCAAGTGTTATCATTACACATGAATCATAGCCTCTGCCGCCGCCCTTCCACATTTCTCCAAGAGCAGCCACATTTGCATCGTTTCCTGCTTTAACCTTTAATCCGGTTAAATCTCCCATAGTCTGTGAAACATTCATGCGTCCCCATCCGAGATTTGGACACTGAAGAACCGTTCCGTCATCAAGAACAGGTCCCGGTATTCCGATTCCAATTCCCAAAACGTTCTCTTTTTCAATAAATTTTTCTGCCATCTTTGATTTGATTGTATCGGCAATGTCTCCCGGAACCTTTGCTCCGTGATCTTCCCTGTTTGTTACGATTTCCCACTTATCAAGTAAATCTCCTTCTGATGTAAAAAGACCGCATTTAACTGTTGTTCCACCGATATCAATTCCAAAAATATACTGTTCCATTTTTATCCTCCATAGTCAGAGCACTTTTATTTGTGTCGTATTTAATTTCCGCTCAGCAGATTCTGTGTTACTCTCTTATATAATTCCTGAGCCGCATTGTATCCCATCTTTTTCTGTCTGTGATTTATTGCCGCCGATTCGCATATAACGGCAAGATTACGTCCCGGTCTGATAGGGATGTTGTGTACCGGAACTTTATTTCCAAGAAATTCTATATAGCTGTCTTCAAGCCCCATTCTGTCATATTCTTTGTCTTTAACCCAGTCTTCAAGTTTGATTACGAGATTTATATTCTGTGTATCCTTTACGCTCTGTACACCAAACAGGGTTTTGACATCAATAATGCCTATGCCTCTGAGCTCAATAAAATGCCTTGTTATGTTTGGCGCACTTCCGACCAGCGTCGTGTCCGACACTTTTTTTATTTCGACAACATCATCCGAAACAAGTCTGTGTCCTCTTTTTATGAGTTCAAGTGCCGCTTCACTCTTTCCGATTCCGCTTTCACCGGTAATCAAAACACCCTCGCCGCATATTTCAACCAAAACACCGTGGATTGAAATTCTTGGAGCAAGCTCCACTTTAAGGGTTCGTACAAGTTCCGCAACCATCGCGCTGGTTTCCCTTGAGCTTCTGAAAATAGGTACGTTTTTTTCTATTGCAAGTTTTTTAAATCCCGGGCTTACCTCAAGATCCCTGCAGAATATGATACACGGAACGTGATAATCCATCAGTCTTCCGAAACAGTGATGTCTCTGCTCGCTTGTCATCATGTGATACATGTAGGAATACTCCACATTACCGATAAGCTGTATTCTGTCTTTCTCAAAGTTCTCAAAAAATCCCGTAAGCTGAAGTGCCGGTCTGTTAATCTCCGGTCTTGTAATCTCTATCTCGGAAATATCAATTTCCGGAGTCATATTTGTTATTTCCAGCATTTCGGCTATTTTGGACAGTTTTACCGTATATTCCATTCCTTCCTCCGAATAAATATATTTCCCGGTTTGTACCCGGGACATGTATACCCATTACACTGATATAATTATACTAGTTTACGCCATGAATGTAAAGTTTTTCAGCATCATACTTTGTGAAAATAATTGTATACTGCCTCTGCTGCCGGGGTATTCATCCCATCTATCCCTGCAAGATCAATAACTTCTGCATTTTTTATTTCCTCAAGGCTCTTAAACCGTCTCATAAGTGCTTTTCGTCTCGCCGGACCTATTCCCGGAATGTCATCCAGAACCGAATGCACCTGATTCTTATTTCTCAAGGACTTATGATACTCAATCGCAAACCTGTGTGTTTCATCCTGTATTCTGGTCAACAGTTTAAATGCCTCCCCATGTATATCAATGGGAATCTCGGTATTGTCAAAATACAGCCCTCTTGTCCGATGATTATCATCTTTAACCATTCCACAGACCGGAATTGAAATGTTAAGCTCACTCAGAACTTCCACCGCAACATTTACCTGACCTTTTCCACCATCCATCAGAATCAGATCCGGAAACTTTCCGAAACTCGTTTTTTCTTCCAATTCCGCTTCTCTCAGACCATGTTCAAATCTTCTTGTCAGTACTTCCTTCATACTGGCATAATCATCCGGCCCGTCAACGGAGGTTATTCTAAACTTGCGATAATCACCTTTTTTCATTTTTCCGTTTTCGCACACAACCATCGAGCCTACATTCAAAAATCCGCTTATGTTTGAAATATCGTATGATTCCATTCTCAAAACGTTCTCTAACCCTATGAGACTGCATAACTCTGCCGCCGCCTGAACGGTTCTTCTCTCCTCGCGTTCAAGTTTATCGGAATCTTTCTTTAAGACCATACGTGCATTTTCCCTGGCCAGTGCAATCATCTTTTCTTTGTTGCCAATCTTGGGAACTGTCATGTGAACCTTCTGCCCTTTAACTTCCGACAGCCAGCTTTCAATCAGTTCGCTTTCTGACGGTTCTGTTTCAATAAGGATTTCCGACGGTATGTAGGGAGTTCCCGAATAATACTGTTTTATGAACCCTCCCAGAATTTCTCCCGGAGTATCATCTTCAATTCCCGTCAGATAGTAGTGCTCACGCCCTATCATCCTGCCGTTTCTCATGAAAAAGACCTGAACGACTGCACTGTCACCTTCCGCATAATATGCGATTATATCTCTTTCTCCGGTTTTGAAATCAGTAGCCTTCTGTTCCTGTTTAAGTGCATTTATTGCATTTATTTTATCTCTGTAAGCCGCAGCCTCTTCAAATTCCATACGTTCACTTGCTTCAAGCATCTTTGAAGTAAGCTGCTTTATCACTCCGGAAGTGTCACCATTCAGGAAAGAAGCAACCTCGTCTATTATCCTGCCATACTCTTCACGGCTGATGCCTCCGCAGCAAGGTGCATCACACTGTCCTATATGGTTGTAAAGACAAGGTCTGTCATAACCTCCTCCCTCTTCCGGAATGCTTCTCCTGCAGTTTCGAATTTTGTATAAATGTCTTAAGAGTTCCATCGTCTCACGGCAGGCTCCGACATTTGTATACGGTCCGAAGTATTTTTCCTTATCCCTCGTCATCTTTCTGGTTATATAGACCCTCGGAAATGCCTCCGAAACCGTAATCTTAATATAAGGATACATTTTATCATCCTTAAGCATTGCATTATACTTTGGTCTGTGTTCCTTAATCAGATTACATTCAAGCACAAGTGCTTCCGTTTCAGTATCCACAACAATATATTCGAACCATGCAATATTGGGAACCATCTTTCTTATCTTTGGCGTAAGTCTGGCAGGGTCCTGGAAATACTGTCTTACCCTGTTCTTCAAAACCTTTGCCTTTCCGACATAAATTATCGCATCGCTTTTGTCATGCATTATATACACTCCCGGATTAGCCGGAAGCTTTTTAAGTTCATCTTCTATTACAAACATCTTTCCCACCAAAAAACTGCCATGAAAACATAATTTCCATGGCAGTCTGATACATTTTTATTCCGATTTTCACCGTTACTGATTATTCCCCGGATTCAGAAACTGACTGTTCTCCTGCCTCACGTTTTTCCCTTACCTCATTAAGAATTTTCATGAATTCCTCACCGGTAATGGTCTCTTTGTTAAGAAGAAAGTCTGCCACAGCATCCAGAATATCCATGTTATCCGTTATATACTTCTTTGCATCGGCATAACACTGATCCATTATCCTTCTTACCGCATCATCAATTTTCGATGCATAGGAATCACTGCAGTTAAGTACAAGTCTGTTCTCAAGATACTGATCTTCAACGGATTCCAAAGCCACAAGACCGAATTCTTCACTCATACCGAATCTGGTAATCATCTGTCTTGCATATGATGTGGCTCTCTCTATGTCATTGCTTGCTCCGGTCGTTATCGTACCGAGTTTAACTTCTTCTGCTGCACGTCCGCCACAGAATACTCTTATGTCTGCAAGAATGTCTTCTTTTGAATTAAGATACTTTTCTTCTTCCGGAACCTGCATTGTATAACCGAGAGCACCCTTTGTTCTCGGGACAATCGTAATCTTCTGAACAGGTTCTGAGTTCTTCTGGAGGGCTGCAACAAGTGCATGTCCCACTTCGTGATAAGCAACAATTTTCTTTTCTTCCGGTCCGAGGATTCTGTCCTTCTTTTCTTTTCCGGCAAAAACAACTTCAACCGATTCCATAAGATCCGCCTGTGTAACAACCGTTCTTCCCTGTTTTACAGCGAGGATTGCGGCCTCATTTATCATATTGGCAAGATCCGCACCGACTGCTCCCGCAGTAGCCTTCGCAATTTCCTCCAGATCAACATCCTGATGCATAAGTACATCTTTTGAATGAACCTTAAGTATTGCAACTCTTCCCTTTAAATCAGGCTTGTCAACAATTATTCTTCTGTCAAAACGTCCCGGTCTGAGTAATGCTTTATCAAGAACCTCCGGTCTGTTTGTAGCCGCAAGAATTACTATTCCCTTTGTTGCATCAAATCCGTCCATCTCCGCCAGGAGCTGGTTAAGTGTCTGCTCACGTTCGTCATTTCCGCCGCCGTATTTTGAATCCCTGCTTTTTCCTATCGCATCAATTTCGTCGATGAAAATGATACATGGAGCATGTTCCGATGCATCCTTAAAAAGTTCTCTTACTCTCGATGCTCCGACACCTACGAACATTTCAACGAAATCCGAACCCGAAATCGAGAAGAAAGGTACTCCCGCTTCTCCGGCTACTGCCTTTGCGAGAAGGGTTTTTCCTGTTCCCGGAGGTCCTACAAGCAACGCTCCTTTTGGCAGTTTTGCTCCGATTCTTGTATATTTTTCGGGAGAATGAAGGAAATCCACCAGTTCAACAACTGAATCCTTAGCTTCCTCTTCGCCCGCAACGTCCTTAAACGTCACCTTGACATCCTGATTTACAACCATCTTAGCCTTGTTTTTCCCTACTCCGCCTATTCCGCCATTCTTAAATATCGGTCTGAAGCAGAAATACATAATTCCGAATATCAGGAACATAGGTCCCCATTCAAGAAGGAAACTTATTATTGGCGATGTGCTCTTCTTATCGACACCGAAATACTTTACTCCGTTTGCAGTGAAATATTCCCTCATTTCAGAGTCAACATCATATCCGAGATAGTATAAAATCCCCGTTTCCTCATAGTCCTTCGTATAGATTACATAACGGCTGTTTTCATAATCGGATTCGATATAATCAACCTTTCCGTCTTTTACCATTTCCTGCATTTCAAGGTAATCTATTGTTACTTTTTTTCTGTCTGTAAATGCCGAAATCGCATAATAGTATCCGATAAACATCAGCAGGCTCAGAAAAATAAGTACAATTATTATCTGCGCATTATTCTTTTTCTTTCCATTGTTGTTCTGCCCCATATCGGGGCCGTTACTGTTATTGTTGTCCAAAAGACACCTCCAAAGTCTTTATTAATATCGGTTTTTAACTTTTCATAGTAAAACTCGAACTTCATTATATATTATTCGATTTTTACGGACAAGCTTTATTAAAGAATTCTTTGTGAAATAAAAGTTAAATAAACCTAAACTAACAACCGGCAACCGACCTGTCAGTCTGTTATTATGTTTTCATCCACATATACCGCCATCTTACGGTATTTAAGCGGAGATATTCCGTAATACTTCTTAAAAAGCTTGCTGAAGTGGTAAACATCATCATATCCCACTTCCATGGCTATCTGTTTTATGTTTTCGCCATCAGGCGTTTCAAGGAGTTTCTTTGCCTTTTCAAGCCTCAGTCTGATAACATAATTAATTGGTGAGTCTCCGGTTGTTTCCTTGAAAATTCTGGAAATATAAACAGGACTCAGATACATATTTCCGGCAATCTTATCCAGTGAAATCTTTTTATTATAGTTTTCCTCAAGATAAGACATTATTTTTCTTGCGACATATGTTTTTGAGTAGGAATCAAATTCCGTAGGCTCGGCAGTCTCCTCACATTTTTCACAGAAACTTCTGTACATGAACACAAGTATCTTTACAAACTGTGCCTTTATCATGTAATACCTGCCGGGCTGCGAGGCATAATTTTCTTCGATTATTTCATAACAGCATCTGCTGATTTCACGCCTTACTTCCTGATTGAAGCGGATTACAGGTTCGCCGTCAGGTGTTATAATCGTATTTTCCGGCATGTTTTTGAAACATATGTCGCTGAATCCGCATACAAATTCAAGATTGGGACTTGACGGATCTTCTACAATGCTTTGATGTTTCACTCCCGGATTACATATCAGCATTTCACCCTGTTTAACCTCGTACGCCTTCCCGTCCACAATGTACTTGCCGTTCCCGGATAGGATATAGGCTATTTCTATATTTGCAGGATGATCATGCTCCTTCTCATTCCTGCTTTCCCTGACTCTCGTGCAATACCATATTGACGGATTCAGTTCTTTTTCTGTCATTTCATCAAACATTTTTCACTCCGCCTAACAAAATCATGAATTAATATTTTCAATCTGCCAGTCTATAGGTGTAACACCGTTTTCCGATAGAAATCTGTTTGCCTTTCCAAACGGTCTGCTTCCGAAAAAGCCTCTATATGCCGAAAGCGGACTCGGATGTGCAGATTCTATTACGAGGTGTTTCGGATTTGTAAGCATGGCTTTTTTCTTTCTCGCCGATGCTCCCCACAGAATGAATACAACCGGTCTGTCTATTCTGTCAACCGCCTGTATAACCGCGTCCGTAAACTGTTCCCAGCCATGACCCTGATGAGAAGCTGCCTGATGAGCGCGCACCGTAAGTACAGCATTTAAAAGCAGAACTCCCTGTTCAGCCCATTTAACGAGATTCCCGTTATCCGGAATATATGTTCCGATATCGTCATGCATCTCTTTATAGATGTTAAGAAGTGATGGCGGTATATCCGTTCCCGGTTTCACCGAGAAACTCAGACCGTGCGCCTGACCGTCATTATGATACGGATCCTGACCCAGAATCACAACCTTAACCTTGTTATACGGTGTGTAAGAAAAAGCATTAAATATATCATCCGCTTCAGGAAATATCTGCCTTTCCGAATACTCTTTTTTTACAAACGTATACAATTCTCTGTAATATGGTTTTTTAAATTCCTGACCGATTTCACCAAGCCAGTCATTTTCTATTGCCGACATATTAGTTATCTCCGAATTTTTCCGATAAATCCTGTCGTCCCTTTGCCTTTAAAGGAGGGACTGCCGTTTATAATCTTACGCTTACGCCTTTTCCTCTTAAATAAGCCTTAAGATCATTGATTTCCAACTCCTTATAATGGAAAAGACTTGCCGCAAGGGCCGCATCCGCCTTGCCTTCCGTAAGAGCCTCATGAAAATGCTCCGGATTGCCGGCTCCACCCGATGCAATTACGGGTATGGATACATTTTCCGATACCGTTCTTGTGAGTTCGATATCATAACCGTCCTTTGTACCGTCACAATCCATGCTTGTAAGGAGTATTTCTCCCGCTCCGAGGCTGCATGCTTTCATTGCCCACTCTACCGCATCAATTCCCATATCGACACGGCCTCCGTTTTTATATATGTTCCAACCGCTGCCGTCAGGTCGTCTTTTTGCATCAATTGCACAGACTACGCACTGACTTCCGAACTTGTCGGCAGCCCCGGAAATAAGATACGGATTCATTATTGCTGCCGAATTAACCGCTACCTTATCCGCACCTTCCCTTAAAATCATTTTAAAATCTTCAACACTTCTGATGCCTCCGCCCACCGTAAATGGAATAAAAACTGTTTCGGCAACCCTTCTTACCATCTCGGTTTTGATTGTTCTTGCATCTGAAGATGCCGTGATGTCAAGGAATACCAACTCATCGGCTCCCGCTTTTCCGTAGGCCGCTCCTACCTCGACAGGATCTCCTGCATCCCTTAAATCCACGAAATTAATTCCTTTTACCACACGTCCGTTATGAACATCAAGACATGGTATTATTCTTTTAGTAAACATCTTGTCCTCCGTATATTATCCCGTTATTTCATTCCGCAGAAATTATCAAGGATCGCAAGTCCTACATCTCCGCTCTTTTCAGGATGGAACTGTGCCGCAAAAACATTTCCGCATTCCACCGCCGCATGAATATGTGTTCCGTATTCAGTTGTTGCCGCAACTGTTTTTTCATCCTCGGCACTCAGATAATATGAATGAACAAAATAAACATATGAACCGTCCGGAATACCGGCAAAGAGTCTGCTCTCCGGATTGACCTTTATGTCATTCCAGCCGATGTGAGGTATTTTAAGTCCCTCTTCTTCCGGAATCCTGATGATTTTTCCTTTTAATATTCCAAGCCCTTCCACACCGGGTGTCTCCTCTGAGCTTTCAAACAAAAGCTGTAATCCGAGACATATTCCAAAAAGCGGCTTCTTTTTTTCTACCGCCTCTTTTATGACTTCAGTCAGGCCGAAGCCATTAAGTTTTTCCATGGCATCTCCAAACGAACCGACTCCCGGAAGAATTATCTTATCTGCTCCGAGAATCTCCTCCCTGTCTCTTGTTACCAGGGTTCCATATCCCAACTTCTCACATGCCTTGACCACACTTCTCAGATTCCCCGCATCATAATCTATTATAGCTATCAAGTTTAATCCTCCTGCAATGCTGTTTCTTTTTTTACCGGCATTGTATCAAGTTCCAACCAGAATTCCACACCGTTTTTATGGTTTGTGACTCCGCATTTACAATTATGCAGCTCCATTACCGCCTTAACAATTGAAAGACCGATTCCGCTTCCTCCGTACTCTCTTGTACGCGCCTTGTCTACCTTATAAAACTTTATCCATACTTTGTCAAGGTCTTCATCCGGAATACTGCTTCCCGTATTAAATACGGAAACCCTTACCCTGTCCTCCGATTTTGTAAGCCTTACGACTATGACATTTTCTCCGCTTACATAATGATATGCATTGCTTATATAATTGGAAATCGACTCTTCTATCATATACTCATCAGCATAAACATATATCGGTCCGTCATGTTCAAAACTTACCTTTACATCTTTATCACCTCTGAGTACCTCAGTCGCCTTAAGTATTCCTTTTATCAGTTCAACCACGTCAAATCTTTCGATTTCAAGCTGATTTTCACCATATTCAATTCTGTTGAGCGACAGCAGCTTCTTAACCATTTCATTCATTCTTGCCGACTCATCAATGATTACGTCGCAATAGAATTCCCTGCTTTCCGCATCCTCATTAATATTGTCTTTCAGTCCCTCTGCATAACCCTGAATAATCGCAATAGGTGTTTTCAGTTCGTGAGAAACATTTCCCAAAAAGTCCCGACGCATTTCATCCAGCTTTTCTCTTTTTTCAATATCAACCATCAGTTCACTGTTTGCCTGCTTGAGTTCCAATATTGTATTTTCCAGGTTTTCAGATAAGGAGTTAATACTTTCCGCCAATTCCCCCAGCTCGTTTGATGAATTTACTTCTATTCTCTCATCAAAATCCAGATTTCTTATTTTTTTAGCCGCTGCATTCATCTTCTGAAGCGGTTTTGTGAAGGCTCTCGATATGATGAATATTGCGATTGCCTCCAAAAGAATTACTATTATTCCGACATAACCATAGAAGTTTCCGGCAATTGCCGCCGTCTCTTCTATATTTTCATAGTTCATCCTTATAAAACAAAAATAACCATTATCAAGTCTTCCTATAAGATCATAATTTACCGAACCGATGTAATCATCATCCGCACGGTATATTTTAAAATCAGATTCGCTTACGACAAGCTCAATCTTGTCCTTTTCCGACTCACCGTTTATGTATTTCTTCAGACTTTCTCCGATCCTTTTAAGCTGAGGCAAACTGGTTTCGGTAGAATACATGTATCCCTCGCCAAAAGAAGGATCTGCCAGAAATATCTTAAGGTTGTCCGTCATACTCAGTCTGTCGAGCTGCATAATCTCCTGATTTGACAGTTTTTCTTCCGTCACGGAAATTATTTCCGTCTTTCCGCTGATTTTTGCTTCTTCCGTATCTGACGAAACAAGCATTACGGTTCCAAAATCCGTTCCGCTGCCATTAACTGAATCCGTTTTGTCTGCATTCGTAACAATCCTGTTAATTATTTCAAAGTCCGTTTTTAAAATGTTAAGTTTATTCTGTTCATAGTATTTCTTTATACAGACTCCGGCAATCAGAATACTTATCAGAATACAAAAAGACATTAACGCCGTAAACGTCAATGCCATTTGCATCCTTACCGAAGTAAATATCTTATTTTTGTTTTTCTGTTTCTTCATTCACAGGTCCTCTCCCAGGATTATGACGGATCAAACTTATAACCGAATCCCCAGATTGTCTTAATGTATTCGCCTTTTTCACCAAGTTTGCTTCTTAGTTTCTTTACATGAGTATCAATGGTCCGGGCATCGCCGTAATAATCATAGTTCCAGACTCCGTTGAGTATTTTTTCTCTTGACAGTGCCACTCCCTTATTACTTACGAAATATGTAAGCAGGTCAAATTCCTTTACGCTCAGATCCACAACATTTCCGTCTACCGTAACTTCATGTGCCGTCTTATCAATTTTAATGCCGTTTATGTTAATCTCATTTTCTTCTGCGGAAGAACTTCTCCTCAATACCGCTTCAACCCTTGCCGCAAGAATTCTCGGACTGAACGGTTTGGAAATATATTCATCCACTCCGAGGTTAAATCCAAGAAGTTCATCCTTTTCATCACTTTTTGCAGTCAGCATGATGACAGGCGTTTTTGAATACTGTCTGATTTCCTGGAGTACCTGCCATCCGTCCACTTTCGGCATCATCACGTCCAGAATCACCAGTCCGATCTGTTTATCCTTAAAGAAAATATTGAGGGCCTCTTCACCATCAGCGGCTTCAAGCATGATAAAGTCCCTCTTTCCGAGAAAATCACAGATAAGTTTTCTCATTCTGCTTTCATCATCTACAACAAGTATCTTTATTTTATCCATATATTAATCCTCCGCCGGTCTCTGTCCGGTAATTTTATGTCCATGACAGATATTACCTTCCGATAATACAAAAAATATTTGTATTTTCTGTGAATAAGTATGTTTTTATGTGTGTTCGTATATGGTAATCTTCTTTATATATACGTTTTCACGGCTGTTTTCATTTAAAGCATTCTCCAGGGTATCAAGTACTTCGAATCCGTCAAAAACCTGGGCAAAAACAGTATTGTGACCGTAAATCCATGGTGCACCGCCGTACTCATTGAACATATTGAGCTGATCTTCCGTCAAATCAGTGTGATAAACGGACTCAAGATATTCGTTGAGACTCATACCATACCTCTCCCTCAAAGGTTCTTCCAGCCCCTGCACAACTTCCCGATGCGTCGTGACGAAAAAGAACTCCATTGCGTTAGTCCCGTCCTCGCCCTGATTTGCCATACATACCGAACCTCTCACGGGAAAAAGTTTATCACTTATCTCGTTTGAGAATCCTCCGCCCCAAATACTTTCTTCTTTCTTTTCCGTATCAAGAAGCTTACCTGCCTGAACGTAATAACCGACCACCGCATCACTTATCCTGGTTCCGTCATATTCCCCGTTTTGTGCCTTGGTAACAAAATTGTCGCATGCATAAGGGGCTTCATCCTCAAACAGTCTGACATAGACATGACCGTAATTCAATATGTGAATATCGGCACACAAATCTCCTTCCTTAGGATAGACAAACTGATAGTGTGTCTCTGCCTCATCAGACAGAGTCGGTTCACTGCTGTTTTCCGGCTTATCTCCGGCTTCTTTTTTTGTGCCGCATCCGCCAAGTGACAAAACGGCAATCAATAACGCAACTGATATAAAAATTTTCTTTTTCAAATCAAACCTCTTTTTTTATTCATGTATTTATCGTAACCTCATTTGTAAGCGGCATGCCGTCCGCATATTCCTTAATATTCATCAGGGTTGTGCCTGCAATATTGCTTAATGCCTCCCTTGTAAGGAATGCCTGATGGGACGATACCAAAACATTCGGCAGGTTAACCAGCCTTGCAAGGATGTCATCTTTTATTATTGAGTCTGACAGATCCTCATAAAAGAAATCCGTTTCTTCTTCATAAACATCCAGCCCCGCTCCCGACACTTTCCCTGCTTTCAGTGCTTCAAGCAGCGCTTCACTGTCTATAAGTCCTCCTCTTGAAGTGTTTAAAATTACAACTCCATCCTTCATTTTTGAAATTGATTCACGGTTGATGAGATGTCTTGTAAGCTTTGTCAACGGACAGTGGAGACTTATTATGTCTGAATTTCTGCAGAGATATTCAAAACTTACATATTCATAGGGAGCATCATTAACCGGATACATGTCATATGCGAGTATGTTCATTCCAAATCCCCTGCATATGTCTATAAAAACTCTTCCTATTCGTCCGGTTCCGACAATTCCCATCGTCTTGCCTCTCAGGTCAAAGCCCATCAGACCGTTCAGACTGAAATTATACTCTCTTGTTCTATTATATGCCTTATGGAGCTTTCGGTTTATCGTCAGAAGAAGTCCCATGGTATATTCTGCTACCGCATATGGAGAATATGCCGGCACCCTCACCACCTTTATTTTACCACAGCATGCCGTAAGGTCAACATTATTAAATCCCGCACATCTTAATGCAATCAGTCCCACCCCTTCTTCACATAGGGCATTAACGCATTTCTTATCCAGTCTGTCATTAACAAACGCAACCACCACATCACAGTCAGCAGCGAGAACGGCTGTGTGATGATTCAGTTTTTCCTCAAAATATTCTATTTCAAATCCGTAATCAGCCGTATACCTGTCAAAATATATTCTGTCATACGCCTTTGCATCAAATAATCCTATTTTCACGTATTCCCTCCGAAATGCGGAAGAAGCATTGATGTTTTTCATGCCATCTTCCCCTGAAATAAATTTATTTGGACTTTATTATACCATATAAAGCCTTTTTTATACATAATTTAAGGTATATTTTAGTTTTACATGCAATACTTTTTCATAAAGTTTGACTTTTTCGGCATCTTACTATATAATCATCAAAGTAAATGCTTTCGTGGCTCAGTTGGTAGAGCAATTGATTCGTAATCAATAGGTCGAGGGTTCGAGTCCCTTCGAAAGCTTTTCTTTTTTATTTGCATGGGGATGCACTTATTTGGTTACGGAGGTTTGTATGGGTTACAAATTCTACATACTGCTCGTGATAGCAGTGATACTCGCAGCAATCCTTATTGCGGTGTCAATAAGGGCCTATAATCTTAACAAAGAAAAACTTCGCTATATTGAAGACAATCGTAAACTTTTTTCCAAAGTCAAAAAACTTGATTCAGCCATTAAAGACATGACCAAGTCCAGAGATAACCTTGCGGCAATCCATGATGATCTTAAAGAACAGTATGAAACGGTAAATCGTATTGCATATACCGACAGTCTTACGGAATTACCAAACAAACAGCAGTTTAATTTAATTTTTGACAGTATAATGCAGGGAATCACCGATTCTGACAAGGTTGCATTTGTTTTAATCCGTCTTCTTAATTTGGACAGAGTTTCCAATACTGCCGGAAGTCTTGACGGAAACGAATTCATCCTCGATTTCACTCAGAGACTGAAGGCAAACCTTGATGACAATGATTTTCTTGCAAGAACCGGTCTTGATGAGTATGCAATTATTACACGTGGTTATGAAACCGTTGCCGATTATGAAGACAAGGTCGAGCGGCTGTATACCATCTTAAAAATGCCTCTTGCCTATAACGGCAGGGAAATCATTCCTGAAATTGCACTTGCCTCATCAAAAGCTCCTGCCGACGGCAGAACCGTACAATTGATTTCAATGAATACACGTCTTGCTCTTTCAAAGGCAATAAATGATCCTGAGCATCCGGTTTATTTCTACAACAATTCAATGGCAGAAGATACAATGAAAAAGATGGAACTCACCGCCGCCCTTAATCAGGCTGTGGAAAATTCCTCCTTTAACTATGTATACTCCGTTGTCAATGATTTAAAAACGGGTAGACCCGATTCTCTTGAAGTCATACCGCTTCTTTCAACGGATGCCTATGGTGAACTGTATCCGAAAGACTATCTTGAATATGCTGCCAACACTCCGGTTCCAAAAAAGCTTTTTGCCCTCATGTTCAGTGAGGTGTGCAACATTCAGCACAGCTTCGAGACAACCGGTTTTGGAAACATCAATTTCATTATCTCCTGTTTTGCAGACCATTTTACTGATGATGATTTTGTAGATGTTGTTTACTCCGTACTTCAGAAGACAGAAGCTTCTCCTGACAGACTGATTCTTTCAATCTCGGAAGCAGCCTTAACAAAAGACCCGGCAAATGTAATTGCAGTGATGAAAAAAATCTCAAAAACCGGAATAAAATTCAGACTTGACGGCTTTGGTTCGGGTAATTCATCCATTAAAACCATTGTAAATTCACCCGCTTCCATCATCTGCCTTTCCGAAAACTTTTTGGACGGCAGCTTCAGTATATCAGGTGATGCACTTCTCCGTTCAATAGTTGAGATGATGCATTCCTGGAAGATGAAAATCACAATACCTGCCGTTGATTACAAAGAGCAGGAAGACCTTCTCCGTAAACTTCATGCAGATTTTGCACAGGGAAATCTCTACGGCGGAGGATTAAGCCGGGAGCTTGTTTTACAATACATACGGATGAGTCAAAAATAATTCCGATTTTTGTCGAATTTAACCAAACATGAACTATATTAAAAGGCGAAAGATTTTATTCTTGTGATAAAATTTTTCGTCTTTTTTCTCTTTTTC
Organism: uncultured Lachnoclostridium sp.; assembly: GCA_964584255.1. GTDB lineage: Bacteria > Bacillota > Clostridia > Lachnospirales > Lachnospiraceae > UBA3775. Next base: position 28,036 of record CAZOZM010000018.1, read on the forward strand.
GTCAATAGATTATTTTCTGCTTTTGTAATACCATTTTTACATACTTCGAGGTTAGATAAAAATGAAATTTTGAAAGGAGAACCGCACCTGATGGAAATCCGGAATCCGTATGCGGTAAATTTAATGGATTACGAAAAATTCAAAAACGACCTTAGAGAGGTACTTGATACTTATGATGACATTCCAAAAGACATCAGTTTCTTTACTACAGTAAAAAACAATGGCGTAAAACTTAAAGCTATGTCTATAAAATCCGAAAACTCATCTGCCATTCCGAGTATTGTAATTGAAGATATCTTCAAAAAATACAATGAAGGCATGGATATAGAAGAAATCGGAAAAACCATTCATGACAGTTATATCAGATTCCGTCCGGAAAGCAGTTTTCCGGGTCCCGAACTTACATGGCCGCAGGTTAAGGAAGATCTTTTCTTTACCCTGGTGAACAGCCGTCGAAATAAGGATATGTTAAAGAAATGTCCGCATCTTGATTTCCTGTGCTACAGTTTAATCTTCAAAATAGATGTAAATATTAACGGCACGTCCGGCAGTATAACGGTCAACAACAGGGTTTTTGAAAAGCTTGACGTTGATCTCAAAGAATTCATGGGGCGCGCGATAGCCAATACCCCTAAAAAATTCCCGCTGAAATTTAAAAATCTGTGCGATACCCTTTGTTCGATGCTCGATGAGGATGAGCCATACAAACCGGCACCAAATCTCTGGCTTGTAACAAATCAGGAAAACTATTACGGAGCCTCCGCAATACTCTATCCTGAGCTCTATGAAAAACTGGACCCGTGCAAAAAAGATTTCATTTACTATCCTCTGCCCTCCTCAGTACACGAATTTCTTGTTATAGAATCTGACAAATCCACAGATTTGGACGAACTTACTTCAATCGTACATCAGGTAAATGAATCCAACTGCGTATTGGCAACAGAATATCTTTCCGATGAAATATACTCTTACAGAGAAATGCTTGAGGCTTTCAACAAAAGCTGTACGGATGCCGGTATAGCATAAAAAAATCCCCCTAAGCAGACCGGTAAAACCGTTTCCGGTCTGCTTAAGGGGATATATTTTTATTGAATCCTGTTTTACGGGTTAGCCGGCAGCCATAAACTCATCCGACCAGATTCCAATTTAATTAAAATATTGCGACAATGCCTCATCTTTTTCAAGAGCACTGTTGAAAGCTGCATTTACGGAGCTTACAAGCTGAATCACTCCCTCATTCTGCTGAAGCTTCTTTATCTGGGTATAAACGCTTTCACCGACAGCTCCGTTATAAATCTTTGGTGTACCATCCGCATCAGAAATATAAAGTTCATCAAGTGACGGCACCAAAGTTGATATATCCGAGATTTTTACTTCATAATATACATAAATAATCCTGTCTATCGGTGACGAGCCATTTATGACATACATTTTTTTCACCTGTACATCCGTCACATCCTGAAACTTATCAAATAAACCGGCGCTTACCATTGAACTGTCACTTACCAACGACGTTACTGCCGACGTGTCATGACTCTCCATTGCATCATAATATGAAGAAACAAGTGCCATTATCCTCTCCTCATTACATATGTCAAGTGAGGTCTTTATTCCTCCGGGTGCTCCGGTTGTAGGAGTTATGTAAACAGCCGTCTGCGCGTCGGATGACGTTGCAATCCTGTCATCCGAATCTGAACCGCATGCGGCAAGACACAAGGAGAGAAGTGCGGTCAAAAGTAAAAGTGATTTTTTCCCTTTATACACGATACTTCCTCCTTTTCACAAAATCATGCACCTGAAGGGATTCGAACCCCCGTCCTTTGGCTTCGGAAGCCACTGCCCTATCCACTGAGCCACAGGTGCCTTTGAACATTGAATATAATAACACAGTAATTCGCGTTTTACAATCTGTTTTATGCCATTAAAAATTTCATAACGCTCAATTTTCACCACATGTTGACATTTTTGCGATATTCTTCTAAACTTACGCTGCGGTCATGATTTTCTGTTTATACCGCAAATATAAACCTGAAGCCGGAATAATGGAGGTATTCTAAACTTGAAAAAAAATATCAACAACCCCCTCGAAAAAACCTACCGGCTTACCGTCTCGGCAATGTTTGCCGCCCTGCTGTGCATATCTGCATACATAAGCATTCCGTTGCCGAATGGCACCCATATTACTTTTTTAAACTTTTTCGTCACGCTCATTGTGATTCTGTTTTCCCCGGCCCGGGCACTTTCAATCATAGGATGTTGGATGCTTTTAGGATTAGTCGGACTTCCCGTATTCACAGGAGGAATTTCGGGTATCGGCTACCTGCTTGGTCCTTACGGCGGTTATAACTTTGCTTTTCTTATAACTGCAATTCTGATACCGGCTGTATTCAGACATTTTTATAAGCATACGGCTGCATTTTACATTTCCGCACTCACCTGTGTCATCTTTATTGATTTTTTCGGTGCCATATGGTGGATGTTTTATGCCGACTTAAGCATTAAAGCCGCATTTGTATCCGGATTTCTGGTATTTATACCTCTTGATGTCATCAAGGCTTTTCCGGCCGCAAAACTGGCACTGATTCTAAAAAGAAACAGTCTGTGTTAGTATATTCCTTTTGATTTTAATCATCAGGAAAAACTTCACAGACTGTTTTTTAATACAGATAAAGATATACTCCAAACCAATGAAGCACTGCTCCACCGATTACAAAGAAATGCCAGATAAAATGCGCACCCTTTTTATTCATGGAAAATGGAATCATGCCAAGCGTATAGACAAGTCCTCCGCCGAGTATAAAATAAAAAAACGGACGGTTGTTTGCATACCAGTCAGGCAGAAACATTACGGCACTCCATCCTATTGCAAAATAAAGAAAGTAGTGAAGCGGTCTCAACCTTCCCGGTCCGAATATACATAAAAGAGTTACTCCTGCAACAATCATTGCCCATTGAACACAGAATAAAACTATGCCGAGCACATCGCCTCTGTATACAAGATAAACCGGGGCAAAAGTGCCTCCTATAAGAAGATAAATCGATGCATAATCAAATCTTCTCCAGATGCGTTTAACCGCAAGCCCGGATTTATACGAATGATAAAGGCAACTCATAAGAAACATCAATATGAGTGATATTCCGTAAAAACAGCTTGCCATAATCTTTAAGCCCGTATCCGACTTAACAAGAAGCAGAACAAATCCGGCAATTGCAAGCCCGGCTCCCGCCCCATGACATACTGCATTACCGATTTCTTCCAAGAGAGTCAGTTTAGGCGGCTCATTCATTTCCCTGTGTTTCTGTTTTCTCTCAAGTTTCCTCTGTTGCTTTTCCTTTTTTATTTCCTCAGTATCTTCCATTTTTCCTCCATACAATGACAGCGGCCATACCTATTCAGATTCCACCATCAGTGCTTTATCGTATGCGGCATGGTGCTGCCGATTCAGTCACACGTCTTTTTAAGTCTTAATCTGACCAAAAAAATTATATCACCCTGCTTTTCTTTTTACAATTAAAACTTTAACACTTCCCATTTCATCATCTTGCCGGCGTATATCGCATTTTCTCCAAGCTCCTCTTCTATTTTCATAAGCCTGTTGTATTTTGCCACTCTCTCACTCCTTGCCGGCGCACCGGTCTTTATCCGTCCGGTATTTAACGCCGTACATATATCGGCAATGGAGGTATCTTCCGTTTCTCCGGACCGGTGAGAAACCACCGCCCCAAAACCATGGGCATGAGCAAGTCTTACCGCCTTAAGAGTCTCTGATACAGACCCTATCTGATTCGGTTTTATAAGAATTGTATTACCGCACTTCTGATTAATCCCCTTCATAAGCCGCTCTGTATTGGTAACGAACAAATCATCACCCACAAGCTGGATTTTACTGCCCAAAGATGCAGTCATCCTGTTCCAGCCGTCCCAATCCTCCTCGTCCAAACCGTCTTCAATTGATACTATGGGATATCTGCTGCAAAGTTCTTCCCAGTGCTTAATCAAATCATCTGATGTATATTCCTTTCCTGTTTTCGGAAGCTTATAGAATCCTTTTCCTTTTTCACTTTTCCACTCAGAAGCGGCCGCATCAAGTGCAATCACAAAGTCTCTGCCCGGTTCAAAGCCGGCTTCCTGCACGGCTTTAAGAATCACAGCCACTGCCTCATCATCAGAATTGAGTGCCGGTGCAAAACCGCCTTCATCTCCTACTGCAGTTGAAAAGCCTTTCTTATGAAGTATCCCCTTTAGCTTGTGATATACCTCTGCCGACCATCTGACGGCTTCCCTGAAACTGTCTGCACCTATTGGCATTATCATGAACTCCTGAACGTCAAGCCCGGACGAAGCCGCATGGCAGCCTCCATTTATAATATTCATCATGGGAACCGGCATCGTTACCGCATTTACTCCGCCAAGAAATCTGTATAAGGGCATTTTTAGCGATGCGGAAGCCGCATGAGAAGCCGCAAGGGATACGGCAAGAATTGCATTTGCCCCAAGCTTGGATTTATCCTTCGTTCCGTCCTCCTTAATCATAACCGCATCTATTGCACCGATATCATGGGCCGGCATCCCCTCAAGCACATCATTAATGACTTTATTTATATTCTTTACCGCCTTAGTCACTCCTTTTCCATTGTAGAACTTTCCATTTCCATCTCTCAGTTCAAGAGCTTCAAACATTCCTGTGGAAGCTCCGCTCGGAGCACATCCTCTGCCGACAGTACCATCACTTAATATGACTTCGGCCTCAACCGTAGGATTTCCTCTTGAATCCAGAATCTCACGACCGATAACTTTCTCTATTTTTACATTCTTCATAGACCAGCCTCCCATAAATACTCATAAAACTCATTGACTTTTCCGATAATCGCATTCCTCACATTTTCCTGCTTCCGGTAACCTAAAGATTAATTATGCCCGAAACTCCCAGCAGCCAGTAAATAAGTCCAAGGCACCAGCTTGCAAATATTCCATAAAGTATAACCGGTCCTGCAATAGAAAAAATCTGACATCCTATGCCAAAGACCTGACCCTCTGCTTGTGGTCAAGTAGGACCCATTAATTTTTTGCAAAAATTTCGGATT
>CAZOZM010000019.1:0-30123 GCA_964584255.1 uncultured Lachnoclostridium sp.
CATTTAAAATGTATATTTATAAATCAAAATGTATAAAAATACACAATATACAAAACTGTTCATATTATATAAGCTTTACTGAAATAAATCAATAGCAAATTTACATTCACAAAATCATCGTTTTTCCCATATTTTTTACTTTCTCAACCGCATATGGGAAATCAGCATCAATCTGTTTTCAGTATTGTTTTTATACTGCTGAATCAACAAAAACCCACTCCCGTTTCAGATCGGATTCTGTCTGCAGCATCAGAAACCGGGAAATAACTTAAATACTATATCCCAATCCCTTCAGGACATTATAAACAGAGTTTACCGGAAATCCGACAACATTAAAGTAGTCTCCTTCTATCCTGCTTATATGTTTTGAAAACTGACCCTGTATTCCATATCCGCCCGCCTTGTCAAAACAGTCACCGGTTTCAATGTATCTGTTAATTTCTTCATCGGAAATATTATCTACGTATACTTTTGTCATCTCGGATACAGTTTTCTTCTGCATGATATCACCGTTTTTATCTATAACCGAAACCCCGGTGTATACGCTGTGTGCTTTTCCGCAAAGACTCTTTAACATATTAAAGGCATCTTCTCTGCAGCATGGTTTTCCAAGTATTCTGCCTTCCGAAACAACAATTGTATCCGCAGATATGATTATACAGTCTTCCTCAACGCAGGAGACAGCGGCTTTTCCCTTAATCTCTGCAAGTTCCTTTACTATTTCTGCCGGTTCATCCGCTGAATACTTTTCGTCAGCATCTGTCACCAAAACCTCAAAATCATTAATTATGTTTGCAAGAAGCTCTTTTCGTCTCGGAGAACCGCTCGCAAGAATCCATCTTTTATTCATCTTACTTCCTTTTCCGCACATCTTTTCAAAAACAGTCTGATGTGCATTACAGATTATCAGAGCAAATCCGTGATTTCACTGATTTTATTCAATATAGTCATATGGCTTACAAAACGCATATTTGAAGCGAATCCATACTTGGTATAAGTATAACAAATCAAACGGACGATTACAACAATGTACAGTTTTCTCCTTTTATACACACTTCTCTGCTTTTAAAGTAATATTTATTTACTTTTTGTCAATTTATGGACTTGTAAAATATTACCTTCTAGTGTATATTTATAAATCAGTAATATGAATACCAAATTAGGAGGATTTATATATGAAAGAAAAAGTTGTACTTGCATACTCAGGTGGACTTGACACTACGGCCATTATTCCTTGGCTTAAAGAAAACTTTAATTATGATGTTATCTGTGTCTGCATCGATTGCGGACAGGAATCCGAGCTTGAAGGTCTCAATGAAAGAGCTCAGTACTGTGGTGCTGCTAAGCTTTATATTCTTGATGTAAATGACGAATTTGCAGAAGACTTTATTTCTCCTTGCGTAAAGGCAAATGCCGTTTATGAGAACAAATATCTTCTTGGAACATCAATGGCTCGCCCTCTCATTGCTAAGAAGCTCGTTGAAATAGCAAGAAAAGAAGGTGCTGTTGCAATTTGTCATGGCGCTACCGGAAAGGGTAATGACCAGGTACGTTTTGAATTAGGTATCAAGGCTCTCGCTCCTGACATAAAAATAATCGCACCTTGGAGAAACGAACTTTGGAAAATGGATTCAAGAGAATCTGAAATTGAATACTGTAAAAAGCACGGTATTGAACTTCCTTTTGGTATGGACTCAAGTTATTCACGTGACCGTAACCTCTGGCATATAAGCCATGAAGGTCTTGAACTTGAAGATCCTGCAAACTCTCCTAACTATGATCATCTTCTTGTTTTAGGAACCACTCCTGAAAAAGCACCTGATGAAGGTGAAGAAATCTCTCTCTATTTTGAAAAAGGTGTTCCTGTAAAACTTAACGGTCAGGAAATGAAATATGCCGATATCATTCGTGCCCTCAATAAACTCGGTGGAAAACACGGAATCGGAATCATTGATATCGTAGAAAACAGAGTTGTAGGTATGAAATCCCGTGGTGTATATGAAACACCGGGTGGAACAATCCTTTTGGAAGCTCATCAGCAGCTTGAAGAGCTCATTCTTGACAGAAAGACACTTTCCTGCAAGAAGGAACTTGCTAACAGATTTGCTGACGTAGTATACGAAGGAAACTGGTATACTCCTCTTCGTGAGGCAATACAGGCATTCGTGGAAGTAACTCAGGAATATGTTACCGGTGAAGTAAAAATGAAGCTTTATAAAGGCAACATAATCAAGAAAGGTACTACTTCTCCATATTCTCTCTACAATGAGAGCATTGCATCATTTACGACAGGCGACATGTATGATCACAAAGATGCTGAAGGATTTATCAATCTCTTTGGTCTTTCACTTAAGGTTCGTGCAATGAAAATGCTTGAAGTAAATAAAAACAACGATAAGGCAATCTAATTCTTAGGAATACAATATGCTAAAAAAAGAGGGATTATCAATTGATAATCCCTCTTTTTTTAGCTGTCTACTCTTCTTTGAATAAACTTGACCAGTTCAACAACCGGAATTACCATGATTGCAAGAACAATTGCAATTCCATATTCCATAAGTCCTACAGGAGTAAATCCAAATGCTGCTGAAAGAAACGGAATCTCAAGAACTGCTGTTGTAAGTATCAATGATCCAATCATTGCAAGCCAAAGAATCTTATTATGTCCCTTTAGACTGAATACTGACTTACGTTGTGATCTAAGGTTAAAGGAATGGAAAATTTCACACATCGACATTGTGAGGAACGCCATTGTCATTCCATGTTCCGAAACACCCTTTGGAATTCCAAATCCTCCGTTTTCAAACGAGTTTCCAATAATATAAGAAACTATTGTCAGTAAAGTAACCAGAATTCCCTGATAAAGTATATCTCCAAAAAGACCTCCGGCAAATATTCCCTCTTTAGAATCTCTTGGAGGTTTTGACATAGTATCAGGCTCTGCCTTTTCCATACCAAGAGCCAATGCAGGGAAACAGTCCGTCACAAGATTAATGAAAAGCAAATGTACCGGATTAAGAAGTATAAATCCCATAAGGGTTGCACTGAAAACACCTAATACTTCACTCAGGTTTGAAGCCAAAAGAAATTGAATTGCCTTACGAATGTTATCATATATTCTTCTTCCTTCTCCAACCGCTGAAACTATTGTTGCAAAATTATCATCTGCAAGAACCATATCGGCAACGTTCTTCGTAACATCCGTACCGGTAATTCCCATTCCGACTCCAATATCAGCCGACTTTATTGACGGAGCATCATTTACACCGTCTCCCGTCATTGCCGTAATTGCTCCAATTGCTTTCCATGCACTTACTATTCTTGTTTTATGTTCAGGCTGAACTCGTGCATATACGCCGTAATTTCTGATTGAACCAATTAATTCATCATCAGAAAGTCCGTCCAGCTCTGCACCTGTAAGCGCCTGTGATTCATCCGTTATAATGCCTAATTCTTTAGCTATGGCAATAGCCGTGTCTTTGTGATCTCCGGTGATCATTACAGCACGGATTCCTGCTTTTTTACACTCTTCTATTGCACTTTTAACCTCCGGTCTGACCGGATCAATCATTCCTGTCAAACCTAAAAATATCATGTTTTCTTCCAAATACTCAGGTGTATTATTTTCAGGTTTTTCTTTCCATTCCCTCATCGCCACGGCCAAAACCCTGAGTGCTTTATCAGCCATTCTTTTGTTGGACTTTAATATTTCTTCACGTTTTTCCTCTGTCATCGGAAAAACTTTTCCATTTTCATAATACCGGTCACATCTCGAAAGGATAACATCCGGTCCGCCCTTAGTATATTGAATGAATTTCTCATCACTCTTATGGATGGTAGACATCATTTTTCTTCCGGAATCAAACGGTGCCTCGTCAACACGAGGTTTTATTGCCTCAATTTTATGTTTAACAAGTCCCAGTGAATATGCAAAATTTACAAGTGCACATTCTGTAGGTTCTCCTGTTGCCGTAAATGAATCATCACGAACCGCATCCGAACATAATGCCATTGCTTCGGCAACAAGTGTTGTATCACCCATGTGTTCAACCACGGTCATTTTATTTTGTGTAAGTGTGCCGGTTTTATCTGAACAGATAACCTGTGTACATCCAAGTGTTTCAACAGCGGTAAGCTTTCTTATGACAGCATTGCGCTTTGACATTTTGGTAACGCCAATTGACAATACAACTGTTACCACGGTAGCAAGTCCTTCCGGAATTGCTGCAACCGCCAACGAAACCGCAACCATAAATGTACTCAATATTACTGACAGTGCATGCCCTTCTGTTTTAAGTTCTCCCCTTGCCATGAACAGATTAAAGACAAAAATAAGTACGCATATTCCGAGTACGAGCTTTGAAAGCATTTTCCCAAGTTCATCAAGTTTACACTGCAATGGGGTTTTTTCGTCTTCCGTATTTGAAAGAACTCCGGCAATCTTACCCATTTCCGTCTGCATTCCGGTTGCTGTTACAACTGCCTTACCGCGTCCGTATACAACTGTTGAGCCCATGTAGCACATATTCTTTCTGTCTCCAAGCGGAATATCTTTATTATCTCCGGATAATTCACACACCTCATCACACTTTGTAACCGGAACAGATTCTCCTGTCAGCGCCGCCTCTTCAATTTTCAAAGAAGCACATTCTGTTATTCTTGCATCTGCAGGAACGGCATCCCCCGCCTCTAACAGAATAATATCTCCGGGAACAAGTTCCTCAGAACGTAAAATAACATGTTTTCCACCTCTTATTACCTTACATGTTGCCGCTGTCATGGTCTGTAAAGCTTCTATTGCTGCTTCAGCCTTACTTTCCTGGACAACACCCAGAATTGCATTCAATAATACTACAGCCAAGATTATAATTACGTCTGCCCATTCGTTTTCGCCTGAAATCATTCCTGTTGCCGCACTTACTCCGGCTGCAGCCAGAAGAATTATAAGCATTGGATCCTTCAACTGCTCAAGAAATCTCTGAAAAGTACCTGCTTTTTCTTTTTCCTTAAGTTTGTTATGCCCATACTTTACGGTTCTTTCAGCGATTTCCTTCTCGTTAAGTCCCTGTTCCCCGGTTCCGTACTCCTTCATCACGTCGTCTTTCGACATCATATATGCTTTATTCATATCTAACCTCTATCACGTTACTAATTAATTACAACAGCCTTGCCGGACCGTTTTTTTCTTACATTTACTATGTGTTTTTAATTACTACCTGTTCTATAACATCTGCCGCGTGTTCACACAAATCACAACAGTTTTCAAGCCCCTCATAAATTGCCTTTACACCAATTAATGATTTTATGTTATTCTCTGACTCAAAAAGCCTGTAAATAGCATCTGTATAAAGCATATCTGCTTCAGTTTCAATATCATTTACCCTTATAAGAAGATTTCTTAACTTTTCAGGCTTTTTAAAACTCTTCAGTTCTTTTGTCGAGTCATGTAACGCCTTTACACATTTATTTACGATTTGTGATAAATCTCCCATCGCTTCAGGTATAGTATCAACATGATACATATATACATCCATAACCACCTCATCCAGAGCATCCGTTATATCATCAATTATCTGTACCAGATGAAGAATGTCCTCCTGGTCAATCGGTGTAATAAACTCTGTTGAAAGCCTGTTAAGTATATCATGATGGATTTCATCTGCCGCATGTTCTATCTCATGCATCTGGTTTCTGTATGCGTTAATGCTTTCATAATTGAATTTACACAGTATTTCTTCCAAAAGATTGGATGCATCAACACAGTATGCCGCCTGTCTGTCAATCATTTCAAAATAATCATTGCTTTTCTTTGCCATTTTTCCTCCTATTTAAACAAGAACATAAACAGTTTTGCCATTACAAAACCAAGTATACCGCAGCCGGGAAATGTAAAAATCCATGTCAGAACCAAATCCTTAACAATTCCCCAATTCACGTTTTTTATCCTTTTTGCCGCTCCTACACCCATTATTGATGTCGTCTTTGTATGTGTCGTACTTACCGGTATACCCGTCAATGACGAAAGAAGCAGACACAGTGTTGCCGCTAAATCAGCAGCAAATCCCTGATACGGTTTAAGTTTAACCATGTCCATACCCACGGATTTTATAATTCTGTAACCTCCTATTGAAGTTCCAAGTCCCATAACAAGTGAGCATAATACCATAAGCCACAAAGGAACCACAAAACTGGTCACTCCGGAATCTCCTCCTGCAAATGCCGCTCCCAGAAGAAAAATCGCCATAAATTTCTGTCCGTCCTGTGCTCCATGCATAAACGCCATTGCAGCGCCTCCTGCCACCTGTGCTTTTGAAAAGAATGAACCTGCCTTAACCCTGTTACTGCTTTTAAAAAGAAACACCGTTACTTTCGAACATATAAAGCCAAGAATGAATCCAAGAATTGTAGACAGGAAAATGCCATATATGACCTTTATCCATTCACTTCCGTTTATTCCCGAAAAGTCATTCTGTATCGCCACTGCCGCCCCGGATATACCCGCAATCAGTGCATGGCTCTCGCTTGTCGGTATTCCAAAATACCATGCTGCTGTTGCCCATATGACTATAGCTGCCATTGCCGCACAAAGGGCTATCAGCGAAACGTGTGCATCTCCGCCGAAATCAACCATATTATAGATTGTCATCGCTACTGAAGCATTTAACGATGTCATCACAAGAACACCCAGAAAGTTGAATACGGCTGCCATAATTATGGCCTTTCTCACTTCAATTGCCCTTGTTGAAACACATGTTGCAATTGCATTCGGTGCATCCGTCCATCCGTTAACAAGAATTACTCCCAAAGTAAGAACGGCCGAAATCATCAACATCGGATTATCAGACATCTGTCTGATGAATTCAGTTATTCCCATATATTAATCCTCTTTTATCATATCATTTTCCCCATTCATGCGGTATCCTACCCCAAGTTCATTCGATATATACCACTTTTCCCCGGGTTTAACATTAAATTTCTTACGAATGTTTGCCATGTTAACCTGCAGTTTTTTTACGCTTCCTTCATCAGGATATCCCCATATTTCTTTAATAATTGTCTGATAAGTGAGCATCTTACCGCAATGCTCCGACAAAAATGCAATTATATTGTACTCCGTCTGTGACAGTTTTATCTCGCTCTCTTTTTCAAACACCCTTCTTGCATCGTAATCTATACGCAGATTATGATTCTTAAAGCATCCGCCGGGCAGTCTTCCGCTTTCCGCACGGTGTCTGTAATTTCTCAAAAGCATTCGTATTCTTGCCATTAGTTCCGCCGTACCAAACGGTTTTGTAACATAATCATTTGCCCCTGCATCCAATGCCAGCACTTTATCGCTTTCTCCGGTTCTGGCCGACAGAACCATAATCGGTGTTACCGAATCAGCCCTTACATATCTCAGAAATGCCATTCCGTCTGAATCAGGTAATCCAAGATCAAGAATCACTATATCCGGATGATACGATGAATACATTGTTTTTCCCATACTGCATGTATTCGCTGAAATCAACTGATAACCTTCTGATGTAAGCATCGCATCAAGCATGTTTCTGATGTTCTTATCATCCTCAATAAGCAATATTTTATATCTGTTATTCTCCACCGGCATTTTCCTCCCTTACAAGTGAAAATCTAAACAAAGCACCGCCTCCCTTTCTGTTTTCTGCAGATATTGTTCCACCATGCGCCTTGATAATTGTCGAACAGACCGAAAGTCCTATTCCTGCATGTCTTTTTTTATTCATGCCACAATCAAACTTTTCTTCACTTATTCCGCTGAAAATGTTCTTCAGCCTTCCCGCATCAATTCCACATCCGTCATCGATTATTTCAAAATATACATTATTTCCCAGTGTAAAGACTTTCAGAAGGAGATTTTCCATTCCGTGCGCGTGGTAAACGGCATTTTCAAGCAGATTGAGTATTACCTGCTCAATCAGTATGGAATCCATTGGAATTATGACTATATCATCCGGAACTTCAACCATAACCCGTTGGTCCGGATGTCTGATATTAAATTTATTTATGGCTGAATCAACAAGCTCATCCAGTATAATTGAAGACTTCTCTATCTTCATGGTTTCATTATCTATCCTGGTTATGGACAGAAGATTTTCCACCATTCGAAACAACCAGTCTGCATCCTCCTGAATGCTTTTCAGCATTTCATTTTTGCTTTCCTCATCCAGAGTTTCACTTTTTTCCCTCAACAATGCACTGGCACCTGATATTGTGGTCAAAGGTGTTCTTAAATCATGTGAAACCGCCCTTAGAAGATTCGCTCTCATTCTTTCCTTCTCAACCTCAGCCTTAGCTGATTCATTGTATTTTATTTTCGTAACCAGAAGGCTTGTTATAACTGCAATTGTCAGCAGTATAACAGCTGAAACAAGATTAATCGGGTTTATAAAGTCAAATGCAAAATACGGATATGTAAATATAAAGTTAATTGCAACCATACTTAGTATAGATGCAACAATTCCATATATATATCCTCTTGTAAGCAGTGAAATCACAAATACCGCAAATACAAATACGGTTGTTATATGTTCTTCCACATCAAGTTTCTGAAATTGTATGCTTAGCGTCACGGCAATAAGCAGTGCAATAAGCATTATTAAAATGTTTTTTATATATGCTGCAATTTTCATTGTATTCCTCTTGATAAAGTAGCTAAACCTGCAGTTCCTAAAGTAATATTGCTTCTCCGTTCATAAAGCTTCTTTCCATACAACAATAACCGCCTTTTAACCCCGGGCTGTCATCCCGTAATCAGATTCTTTTAATCCCAAAAGCCTTTTCATATATAATTCAGGACTTCTGCCGTGATCTGCAAAATCATTGTAACACATTCCGGGTTAAAATACGGTAAAATCACCATAATTATATTTGCACTGTGAAATTAAAAAAACCTGTTTGAGAGTATATCCCAAACAGGTTTTCACTATTTCCATTCATTCAAGCTTTTCTCCATGGCATCAGCCATTGATTTTACAAATTTCTGTCTCCACTCATCATCCTGAAGATTTCTTGCGTCATCTTCATTTGTCGAATATCCCATTTCAACCAAAACAGCCGGCTTTGGCGAATTCTTTGTTACAAGATAGGAATCCTCATAAGGATCTTTTTTCAGAGTAACATTCTTATCCGGAAATGCTGAATTAAGAGACGCTTTAATGTTTTCAGCCAATATATCACATTTAGGCGTATCTTCCTTTCCATCCGAATAACCTATGAGATATCCGCTTATTTCCTCCTGTTCAAAAGAATTAACATGAAGTGATACGAACATATCAAAGTCATATTCATGGTCAATTATATTTGAATATATACTTCTCTCATATGCACTGAATATATTGTTTTCCTGAAACTTTGAAGCCTTATAACTTATATTATACCTGTCACATAATGACATTACCTTATTTTCTGAAGGAAACGTTTTGCCGTCATGTGTAAGTACAACCTGATAATTGCGCGATTCCAGCTCCGCTTTTAAAAGCATAACAATCTCAAGATTAATTTCTTTTTCACTCTTGGTGATGTAACCTGCAGTGGTGCCCACATCATCAAATCCATGACCCGCATCAAGACATATTGTACCTTTGGGATTCTCAAACTTTGTGATGGAAGGAACTATATCTTCCGGATTATCATCCTCATCTTCCTTTGATTTACTGCTTGCCGGTACCGATTTTTTTTCGCTGCTCTCTTTATTCCCCGTTCCAAAGAACTTTGTTCCGACAAACAAACCTGCCAAAAACATAATTATGGCAGTTATGAAATAGATACTCATACAAATCATCTGTTTTTTTCTTCGCCTTTTCCTCTTCCAGGCAGCTTTATCAGGATATACATTTCTTTGCATTTTCTATTTTCCTCCCGGTACTTTTGGATTTGTATGCTTACGGAACAAAACGAATCCGGTAATATGACGGATTCTGCCCAAACCTAACCTTTATCTGCCGTAAACCTTCTACATTGTACACTATCATCGGCATAATATAAATAAACAATCCTTTAAGAGTTATTTAAATTTTATTAAGTAATTTTTACCTCTCTGTCAAAAACTTTTTTCTCCTTTTACCGGTCCGATTAATCCCGCATTCTTCCCCTGCGTCATATGCCTGACTTCAGAATAATGAACCGGTTTTTAGAAATTATTCTAATACTCCGGATTCCGAAATCCTGATCTCCGGAAAAGGAATTCTGTCCGATACTACGGTTAACATCCCTACCTTTGTTCCGATGGTGAGGATTGACAGTTTTTCCCCATTGTCTATACTTATTTCCGTCGGTGTAAACAGAGACCCGTCAAACACTCTCATGTCGTGAAATGATTTAAAATCCATCGACAGCCCTTTTCCAAAGAACTTTGATACTGCTTCTTTTGATGAAAAAACCAATGCTGCACGAATGTCTTCCGGTACTTCAGAAGAGCCGTGAATCTTTTCATACTCTTCATCATTACATATCCTTTTTAAAACTCTGTCATCAGCCCTTCTTGAAGAATCAATAAAATCTATCGCCACTTCTTCCTCATCAGACCACGCAATAAAAACATACCCCCCACTGTGTGATATATTAAAACTCCTGTTTGAGCCACCAAAAAAAGGCTTGCCATAAGAGTCATAGCAAACCTTTTTACCTGCCGGAATTATTGACTCTGTCAAAAGACCGGCAGTATAACATTCATTTTTAGCCATACCGGAAGAAAGATGCCTGAGCTTCTCCATTCGACCTGCATCACGGACAAAAACATGATTTTCATCAAACTCTGATACTCTGCTGTATTCAACCCTAATCATTCCGGCTTATTTCCTTTACTTTTTCCTATATATACACAGATAAGATTTCTCTTTTTCATATATAAGCTGTTCTTTCTGCAGCACATAACCATATTTCTGTGAATACTTTCGTGCGGCATCTATATTTCTTGCATAAATGATTACAACTGCCCCCTTTTTCAGAAGCTTCCTCGAGTAATCAAAGAAATCTTTATATATCTGTTCAATTTTACCGGTTTCCTCCTGTTTCAGAGAAAATGGCATATTTGTAATTATTTCATCAAAGAGATAATCATGTTTGAAGTCAAAATAATCTCTGTTTATATAATATGCCTCAACTTCAGCATATGTTGAATTAATCTTTGCCTTCTCTATTGCCTCGCCATATGAATCTATACCATACATCGGAGAGGCTTTTTTATACATGTATCTTTCTATCATCATCGTTCCGACTCCACAAAACGGATCAAGAACCTGAACCGATGACTTGAGATAATCAGCTGCCAGATAAACAAGATTGGCTGCAAGCTCCGGTCTTATGCTTACCGGAAGGAATTCACTACGGTAGTCAAATCTCCTGTCTTCTATTGTGAGCAGCTTAATCATTGTGGTAAAACTGCCCTCTTTGTTTTCAAGCAGTTTAATTTCCATCTCATAATTTGATGGCTGATTAATCAAAAAGCCGTTTGAAAGTCTGTAAAGTTCCCCTGCAAATCTCTTTATAAAAAGAGATTTTTTCTTATCATCCATGTGCGACACAATATTAATTCTGTATCCCCATGGTGTCTTTTCTCTGTGCCTGCCACACAAAAAAGCCTTTAAATCACCGGAAGCAGCTATTTCAGCCGCTTTATAAGGATCATTCGGAAGCTTTTTCATATTTGGCACCAGAAAATAGAGTTCCTTATAAGTTCTTATATTTGATACCTCATCAAGTTTTGATATTCTTGCCGATACTCCGATACTCAATACTCTTTTTGACGATGTAACCATTGCATCCGCAGTAACCTGTCCCAGCCCTTTAGGTGTAACAAGCACCACTTCGTTCATTACCTCCTTACCTGTAAACGTATGTATACCGACTGCAGCACCGAGCAATTCATTATAAGCATCCATCTGCTCAAAAACATGTTTCCTGTTGGTATCAGAAACCTCCGTTCCGGAAAGTTCCTTTCTTAACTTATTAAGCCGTTCACGAATCTGTTCAATATTGATATTTTTCATTGCATACAGATAAGAACTCTTAACATACTCCGTAGTTTCTTTTTCCAAAGCTGCACAAAGAGGGTCTAATGCCTTTTGTGACTTTATCATGCCAAGAATCTGAGCACAGTTTTTTCTGGTTTTTGCATCTTCATGCGACAACAGACTTATAAGATAATCAATATCTTCTTCATCAAAATGTCTGTCAGAATCCTTAATGGAATTCTTCAATTCTATTAAAGCCGCTCTTTTATTGTCATCCCGACTGATTTTAGTAATCACATCCGTCATACTGGTCCTCCATGCTGCAATTTGCGGTTGTTATACGGTTAATCAAACACGATAGTCACATGTAATTATCGTGTTAAAAACTTCACATCTTCTTCCGTAATCACTTTATAACATCCGCCTTTTATTTCTCTGATAAAATCTTCAACACTGTTTATTTCGTTCTCAAACAGCATACCTCCACCCATAAAATCAGTGTGGTGAATATCCGAACCTCCCGTCATCGGCAGATTAAAACTCTTTGCATAATCTCTCGCCCTCTCATTATCTATCGGTCTGTTAGAGAGATTATACGCCTCAACGGCATCACAATATTCAGGATAAAGTTTTATTCCTTTAAGATACCCTCTCATTCTGAAAGGATGTGCCTGAATTATAAACCCGCCTGCCTCATGAATCTTTTCATAATACTCCCAAGGAGTCCAATGAATCATTTCCGGATGCTGCTTCAGCCATTCCTTATCAGGTCCAAAACACAAGAATTCTGCACCATCAAAGTTTTCTTCCCATCCAAAGAACACTTTCAGGCCGATTTCATCTCCCTTTTTCTTGGCATTTTCATATCCTGATGCAAAAGCATCCACATATTCCTCCCATGGAAGATTTCTGTCCGGTCTGGTGTTTCCATTGTAGAAGTGATTTGTTACCATAATTGCTTCATAACCTTCATTAAATCGGCAAAGTGCCTGCATATCGCCCGTAATTGAAGCACAGGCACTTCCCTCAAAGGTATGAAGATGTGTTTCCACTTTATGCCATTTCATATCCTGTAATAAACGCTTTCCTGTTAATTTCTACGGTTTTGGCCGGAACTGTCTTTTCAATCACCTCAAGCCAGTCCTCTTTTGGAAAATCCATATGTTTTGCTGCCATTCCCAAAACTATAACATTAAATGTTTTGGTATTTCCAAGCTTTTTAGCCTCACTCATTGCATCAATTGAAAGTACTGTTCTTTTTGCTGCAAGTGTTTCTATAATATTCTCAGGATATTCCGCCTTACCTATGACAACAGGCATCGGATCAATTCTCTGATCATTCACGATAATTACGCCGTCTTTTTTTACAAAATGGGCGTATCTCAAAGCCTCAAGCTTTTCAAATGCTATCAGAACATCAGCCTGTCCCTCTTCCACAATAGGTTCTGCAACATTGTCACCGTATCTTACATATGTTACAACACTTCCGCCTCTCTGTGCCATTCCGTGAACTTCCGATAATTTAACATCATATCCGGCATGGAGGGTAATTCCACCAAGAATTCTGCTTGTAAGCAGTGTTCCCTGTCCTCCGACACCGACAATCATTATATTTTTAACTGCCATTTTTTCCTCCATACCAACTTATGCTTCTACTTTTTTAAGTGCACCAAACTTGCAAAGCTGTTCGCAAAGACCGCATCCGTTGCAAAGCGTATCATCCACACGTACCTTACCGTCCGATGTTCTTGTTATCGCCGGACATCCCGGTTTCATGCACATTCCGCATTTTTTACACATATCCGGATCTGCAAAATACTGTACTTTGGCTTTCTTTTTATTTAAAAGGGCACATGGATATCTTGCTATGATTACACTGAGTTCTTCCGTCTCGGTTTCTCTCTTTACAAGCTTTTCAAATTCAGCGACATTAAGCGGATTTTCAACGAAAATTCTCTTAATACCCATTCCTTCACAAAGCTTTACCACATCTATTGCGGCAACAATATCTCCTCTTAAAGTCTTACCGGTTCCGGCATGATCCTGGTGACCGGTCATTCCCGTTGTCGAGTTATCAAGAATTATTACCGTTCCCGTAGCCTGATTGTAAACCATATTCATAAGAGAGTTGATTCCCGTATGCATAAAGGTCGAATCGCCGATTACGGCAACCCATTTTTTAACATATTCCTTACCTTTTGCCATTTCCATTCCATGGAGGGCAGAAATTGAAGATCCCATACAAACCGTAGTATCCACGACACCCAAAGGCTCTACGGCACCAAGTGTATAGCATCCAATATCTCCGGAGGCATGAATTCCCAATTTCTTCAAGGTATAAAAAGTTGCTCTGTGAGGACATCCCGGGCAAAGAATAGGTGGTCTTACCGGAACCTGTGCCGGTGCCTCTATTTCCAGGGCTTCACCAAGAATTTTTTCTTTAAGCATGTTTGTACTGTACTCACCCTGAACGGTAAGTAAGTCTTTTCCATGACATTCGATTCCCCATGAGCGAACCTGCTCTTCGATAATAGGATCAAGTTCTTCTATTATGTAAAGTCTGTCAACCTTTGAGGCAAAATCCTCAATCATTTTTCTTGGAAGCGGATTAACCATTCCAAGCTTTAATACGGAAGCTTCCGGGAGTGCTTCCCTTACATATTGATAAGGAATACCTGATGTTATCACACCTATAGCGGTGTCCCTCATTTCCACTCTGTTAATGCTGAGATTCTCACCGTCTTCAGACATTCTTTTTTCTCTTTCCTCAACATAAAGATGCCTTTTCTTAGCATTCCCCGGCATCATAACATTCTTAGCCGCATTTCTCTCATATACTTTATCTTCGATTTCTTTTCGTTCGGAAAGACTTACCACTCCCTGAGAATGTGCAAGTCTTGTTGTTGTTCTGAATATAACCGGAGTATCATACTTTTCACTGATTTCAAAAGCTTCCTTAATGAATTCCTTTGCTTCGCTGCTGTCGGAAGGTTCAATAACCGGCACCTTACATGCTCTTGCGACTGCTCTTGTATCCTGCTCATTCTGAGAACTGTAGAGACCCGGATCATCTGCCACAACCACAACCAAACCTCCGTTCACTCCGATATAGGACTGAGTGTAGAGCGGATCAGAAGCAACATTCAAGCCGACACACTTCATTGAACATACCGAACGTACTCCCGCAAAAGAAGCACCTATTGCTACTTCCATTGCAACCTTTTCATTCGGAGACCATTCTGCATATATCTCGTCGTATTTAACAATATTCTCACTTATTTCCGTACTTGGTGTTCCCGGATACGCCGCCGAAACCTTTACGCCCGCTTCGTAGCATCCGCGTGCAATTGCTTCATTACCAAGCATTATTTTCTTATCTGCCAATGAAAAACCCTCCTGTGTGTTAAAGTACCCATACATACTGCCGGGCATATAGTCCGAGTATATCATCTTAGAGAATAAAATGCAAGAAATCCCACTCTAAACTTGACAAATACATACAAAAAAGGTTTAATTAAACATGGCTTTAAGAGGCCTGTACTAAAACTTTACATCGAAGTTTCCGGGTGAACAAAAAATTCCCGGGCTCAGGAAAGGATTATTTATGGAAAAACTCTGGGGAGGTCGTTTCACTGAAGAAACAGACACACTTGTATATAATTTTAACGCGTCAATCTCATTTGACCAAAGATTCTACGAACAGGACATCAGAGGAAGCATTGCACATGTAACAATGCTTGCAAAACAGGGTATTCTTTCTGATGAAGAAAGAGACCTGATAATTAACGGTTTAAAGGGAATATTGGATGACATCAACGCCGGTACTCTCGCAATTGATATGCAGTCCGAAGATATTCACAGTTTTATCGAAGGAACCCTGACCGAAAGAATCGGGACCGTAGGAAAGAAACTTCATACCGGAAGAAGCCGTAATGACCAGGTTGCCCTCGACATGAAGCTTTATATCAGAGACGAAATTGAAAATACAAAAAAGCTTACGCTTGATTTACTCAATACAATTCATTCTCTGATGAAGGAGCATACAGAATCATATATGCCCGGATTTACCCACCTTCAGAAAGCTCAGCCTTTAACACTCGCTCACCATCTCGGAGCATACATGGAAATGTTCAAAAGGGATTATGATCGTCTTTGTGACACTCAGAAAAGATTAAATTTCTGCCCTTTGGGAAGCGGTGCCCTCGCCGGAACAACATACCCTCTTGACAGAGAATACACTGCTGCTCTTCTTGATTTTACGGGTCCTACATTAAACAGCATGGATTCCGTATCCGACAGAGATTATCTCATTGAATTTTTAAACGATCTCAGCATAATAATGATGCATCTCTCACGTTTCTGTGAAGAAATCATCATATGGAACACCAACGAGTACCGTTTCGTAGAAATCTCC
The DNA here is from genome assembly GCA_964584255.1 of uncultured Lachnoclostridium sp. Classification (GTDB taxonomy): domain Bacteria; phylum Bacillota; class Clostridia; order Lachnospirales; family Lachnospiraceae; genus UBA3775. Next base: position 16,387 of record CAZOZM010000019.1, read on the forward strand.
GATACATACTCTACCGGTTCTTCCATAATGCCTCAGAAAAAGAATCCTGACATCGCCGAACTTATAAGAGGTAAGACCGGACGTGTTTATGCTGCTCTTAATTCCATGCTTGTAACAATGAAAGGACTTCCTCTTGCTTACAACAAAGATATGCAGGAAGACAAGGAACTTTCATTTGATGCCATCGATACCTCAAAAGGCTGTCTTAAACTTTTTGACGGAATGCTTAAATCAATACAATTTAATAAGGAAAGAATGTACTCTTCAGCCACCGGTGGTTACACAAATGCAACCGATGCTGCTGACTATCTTGTTAAGAACGGTGTTCCTTTCCGTGATGCTCACAGAATCATCGGAGAAATTACCGTTTACTGTATAAACAGACAGTGTGCAATTGATGATCTTTCCATGGAAGAATTCAAAAAATTCTCAGATGTGTTCAATGATGATATTTATGAAGCAATCTCTCTTGACACATGTGTAATGAAACGTCTTACAATTGGTGCTCCGGGTCCTGACGCAATGAAAAAGGTACTTGAAATCAACGAAGACTATTTAAACAAACTTAATAAATGATAACACCCTTTGCAAGCCCCTGTTTTTCCGGGGCTTGCAAATTTTTTTAATTTTTTTCAAATTTAAGATTGTATACAACGAACATTTATAGTATAATTCTTAAAGTTTGAGCATTAGGCAATTTTCGTAGTTTTTACATACGGGAAATTACACCGCTGCTCATGCAAAAAAGTCTTTTTCATCCTTGTCTAACGGCAGAGATGATAAAAATAAATACAAAGGAGTTACTTCTTATGCCAAAAAGAACAGACATCAACAAAGTACTTATTATCGGCTCCGGTCCAATTATCATTGGCCAGGCATGTGAATTTGATTATTCAGGAACACAGGCTTGTAAGGCGCTTCGCAAGTTAGGTTATGAAATCGTGCTGGTTAACTCTAACCCTGCAACAATTATGACTGACCCTGAGATAGCTGACGTTACATATATTGAGCCTTTGAATGTTGACAGGCTTGAGCAGATAATTGCTAAAGAAAGACCAGATGCCCTTCTCCCAAATCTTGGTGGACAGTCCGGTCTTAATTTATGTTCGGAATTAAACCAGGCCGGCATTCTTGACAAATACAATGTTAAGGTTATCGGTGTGCAGGTTGACGCCATTGAACGTGGTGAAGACCGTGTTGAATTTAAAAAATCAATGGAATCCATTGGAATTGAAATGGCTAGAAGTGAAGTGTCCTATTCCGTAGAGGAAGCTCTCGAAATTGCTGACAGACTTGGTTACCCTGTTGTCCTCAGACCTGCTTATACAATGGGCGGTGCCGGAGGCGGACTTGTTTACAACAAGGAAGAACTTAAAACCGTTTGTGCAAGAGGTCTCCAGGCCAGTCTTGTAGGTCAGGTTCTTGTAGAGGAATCCATCCTCGGCTGGGAAGAACTTGAGCTCGAGGTTGTCAGAGATGCTGACGGAAACATGATAACTGTATGTTTCATTGAAAACATTGATCCTTTAGGTGTTCACACAGGTGACAGCTTCTGTGCAGCTCCAATGCTTACAATTTCAAAAGAACTCCAGGCACGTCTTCAGGAACAGGCATATAAGATCGTTGACCTTGTACAGGTTATCGGTGGTACCAATGTTCAGTTTGCACATGATCCTGTTTCAGACAGAATCGTTGTTATTGAAATCAACCCAAGAACTTCACGTTCTTCAGCTCTCGCTTCAAAAGCAACCGGTTTCCCTATTGCACTTGTTTCTGCAATGCTTGCTGCCGGACTTACTCTTAAGGACATCGAATGCGGAAAGTATGGCACACTCGACAAATACTATCCTGACGGAGATTATGTTGTAATAAAGTTTGCACGTTGGGCCTTCGAGAAATTCAAGGGTGTTGAAGATAAGCTTGGTACACAGATGCGTGCAGTCGGCGAAGTAATGAGTATCGGAAAGAACTACAAGGAAGCTTTCCAGAAGGCTATCAGAAGTCTTGAAACAGGTCGTTATGGTCTTGGTAATGCAAAGGATTTTGGCACAAAGACAAAGGATGAACTTCTTACAATGCTTATGACTCCTTCAAGTGAAAGACATTTCATCATGTATGAAGCCCTCAGAAAAGGTGCTACCGTTGATGAAATATTCGATATTACCAAAGTAAAGAAATACTTCATCGAACAGATGCAGGACCTCGTAAATGAAGAAGAAGAAATCAAGAAATTCAATGGTTCTCTTCCATCAGACGAATTACTTATCCAGGCTAAAAAAGACGGTTTCTCCGATAAATATCTCAGCCAGATTCTCAATATCAGCGAAGACGACGTTAGAAACAAACGTATCTCTCTCGGTGTTGAAGAAACTTGGGAAGGTGTTCATGTAAGCGGTACAAAAGACAGTGCATACTACTACTCTACTTACAACGGAACCGACAAGAATCCTGTTAACACAGACAAGCCAAAGATTATGATTCTCGGCGGTGGTCCTAACCGTATCGGTCAGGGTATCGAGTTCGACTACTGCTCCGTTCATGCTTCTCTCGCCCTTAAAAAACTCGGTTTTGAAACAATCATTGTAAACTGTAACCCTGAAACTGTTTCAACCGACTATGATACATCTGACAAGCTCTATTTTGAACCTCTTACCCTTGAAGATGTTCTCAGTATCTACAACAAAGAAAAGCCTCTCGGAGTTATCGCTCAGTTTGGTGGTCAGACACCACTTAACCTCGCATCACAGCTTGAGAAAAACGGCGTTAAGATTCTCGGAACATCTCCTGCAATCATTGATCTCGCAGAAGACAGAGATCTTTTCAGGGCAATGATGGATAAACTTGAAATTCCAATGCCTGAATCAGGAATGGCAAGCAAAATTGAAGAGGCTCTTGATATAGCTCATGAAATCGGTTATCCGGTTATGGTACGTCCTTCATACGTTCTCGGCGGACGTGGCATGGAAGTCGTTTATAACGACGACTCATTAAGAAGTTACATGGCAGCTGCAGTAGGCGTAACACCTGACAGACCTATTCTTATTGACCGTTTCCTTAACCATGCGCTCGAATGTGAAGCTGATGCCATAAGCGACGGAACTCATGCATTTGTCCCTGCAGTAATGGAACACATCGAACTTGCCGGCGTACACTCCGGAGATTCAGCATGTATCATTCCTTCAGTTCACATAACGGAAGAAAACGTTAAGACCATTAAGGAATACACCAGAAAAATAGCTGAAGAAATGCATGTTGAAGGTCTTATGAACATGCAGTATGCAATTGAAAACGGTAAGGTTTACGTTCTTGAAGCAAATCCACGTGCATCCAGAACCGTTCCTCTCGTATCAAAGGTTTGTAATGTAAGAATGGTTCCTTTAGCAACAGATATCATTACACGCGAACTTACAGGTCGTCCATCTCCTGTTCCTGAACTCAAAGAAAAGAACATTCCATACTATGGAGTTAAGGAAGCCGTATTCCCATTCAACATGTTCCCTGAAGTTGATCCTGTCCTTGGACCTGAAATGCGTTCTACAGGTGAAGTTCTCGGATTATCAACATACTATGGTGAGGCTTTCTACAAAGCTCAGGAAGCAACCCAGACAAAGCTTCCTCTTTCCGGTACTGTATTAATTTCAGTTAATTCAAAAGACAAGCCTGAAGTAGTTGAGATTGCCAAACTCTACAAAGATTGCGGTTTCTCAATTGTTGCAACAAAGCACACCTGTGAAACACTCCAGAATGCCGGCATTGAAGCAGTAAAAGTTGATAAACTTGACGAAGGCCGTCCAAATGTACTCGACCTTATCACAAATGGTGATGTTGATCTCATAATCAACTCTCCTCTTGGTGAAAAAGCAGGTCACGACGACAGTTATCTCAGAAAAGCTGCAATCAAGGCCAAGATTCCTTACATCACAACTATTGCGGCTGCAAGAGCAACCGGAAAGGGAATCGCTTACGTTCAGAAGGAAAACGGAAAAATCGGTGTCAAATCACTTCAGGAAATTCATAAAGAAATAACTGACAAATAAAGTAACGATTTGATATTCAAAGCATTAAATAAAGCGCAGCAGTCAAATGACTGCTGCGCTTTATTGTTATTTCCCGATTCAAAACCTTAAAAGTCAAAGCAGGAAGCCAAACAACTGCTGCGTTTTACTAATTTTTCCGAAAAAAAGCCTGTAACACACTCTGTGAATGTATTACAGTCTGCTGTTTTATATGAATAGACAGGCATCTCCAAATGAGAAAAATCTGTATTTTTCACTTACTGCAACATTATATGCGTTCAGAACATTTTCTCTTCCGCAAAGGGCCGCAACAAGCATTATAAGAGTTGATTCCGGAAGATGGAAATTCGTAATCAGTCCATCAAGAACTTTATACTTATAACCCGGATAAATAAAAATCGATGTATCCCCCTCTCCGGCCGTAACCGTGCCATTGTCCGAAGCACAGGTTTCCACTGTTCTTGTACTTGTTGTTCCAACACAGATAACTCTTCCTCCGGATGCCTTTGTTTCATTAATAATGTCTGCATCCTGCTGTCTTAAAATATAATGTTCCGTATGCATATGATGATTTAAGACATTATCCTCCTTTACAGGTCTAAATGTCCCCAAGCCTACGTGCAACGTTACATGGGCAATTTTAACTCCCATTTTTTCCACCTGCTCAAGCAGTTCATTTGTAAAATGTAATCCTGCCGTCGGTGCTGCGGCTGACCCCTCATATTTTGCATATACAGTCTGGTATCTGTTCTTATCCTGCAGTTCATGCGTAATGTACGGTGGCAGAGGCATTGTTCCCAACGAATCCAACACTTCTTCGAATATTCCGTCATATTTAAATCTGACAAGCCTGTTTCCCTCATCAACTATTTCAAGAATCTCTGCCTCCAGTCTTCCATCACCAAAACTGATTCTCATTCCGGGTCTTGCCTTTTTCCCCGGCTTTACCAGAGTTTCCCATACATCTGCACTGTGCCTTTTAAGTAAAAGAATCTCTACAGCCGCACCTTTAACATTCATTCCGCCTGTTGTTTCATCATGAATCCTCTCACCTATAAGCCTCGCTGGAATTACCTTTGTATCATTTATTACAAGACAGTCACCGGCTTTAAGGTAGCAGGTTATATCCCTGAAATGTTTATGTTCAATTTCACCGGTTTTCTTGTCCATCACCAATAATCTTGAGGATGCCCTGTCCGTCAGCGGATCCTGAGCAATCAGTTCCTGTGGCAGATCGAAATAAAAATCCGATTTCTTTAATACTTCTTCACTCATATATCAAATGTTTTCCTATCTTTCCGCACCATAGAGGCTAAAATATGCATCAAGAGCCTTTTTGATTTCGTCATCTATAACAACTTTACCGTTAATTTCACGATTATACAGACATTCAATAACCTCATCCATATTAACGATTGCTGCGGTAGGGAATCCATATGTATCTTTTATTTCATCCAAAGCACACTTTGTTCCCTTACCCTTTTCCATACGGTTTAATGAAACCATAAGTCCTTTGATTTCAACATTAGCAGCTCCCGTAATTTTAGGAAAGGTTTCTTCGATTGATTTTCCGGATGTCGTTACATCTTCAATAATTACAACCCTGTCTCCGTCCTTGAGCTTATAACCAAGTAATCCGCCCTTGTCAGCACCGTGATCCTTTTCTTCTTTTCTGTCAGAGCAATACTTTATCTGCTTTCCATAAAGACGGTCATATGCAATAACTGTTGCAACGCTTAAAGGAATCCCCTTATATGCCGGTCCGAAGAGCACATCAAAGTCGTCTCCATATGTTTCGTGAATTGCCTTCGCATAAAACTCTCCTAACTTTGAAAGCATATATCCGGTAACATACTCACCCGCATTCATAAAAAACGGTGATTTTCTGCCACTTTTAAGTGTAAAATCTCCAAATTTTAATACTCCGCAATCAACCATGAATTCAATAAATTCCTGCTTATACTGTTCCATTTTTCTTAAAACCTCCTGTATTTTTCATTAAGCCGCAGGCTGTGCCACTACATAACGATAACCTGCGATACACCTGCATTCCTCAAGGGTTTGTCAGTGTCTGATTATAGCATATACAAGCTCATTTCTCAATCCGAAGAAACTGTTTACTTCACGCAGCCAATAATATCCCTGATATTTTCTATATTATTTCTTCTCATGAACTGTTCCATACCGTTTACAATTTCTTCAGTAACATGCGGATTATGGAAATTAGCCGTACCAACACTTACCAGCGTAGCTCCCGCCATCATAAATTCTATGGCATCTTCATAGGATGAAATACCTCCCATACCTATAATCGGAATCTTTACGGCATTTGCCGTCTGATAAACCATCCTTACCGCAACCGGCTTTACACATGGGCCGCTCATGCCACCCGTTTTGTTTGCGACAGCAAAACACCTTCTGTTTATGTCAATTTTCATACCCGTAAGAGTATTTATAAGAGAAAGACCATCCGCTCCACCTGCTTCTGCCGCTCTTGCCGTTTCCGTAATATCAGTTACATTAGGGCTCAGCTTCATAACAACCGGCTGTTCAGCCACTTTTTTTATTGCAGAAGTTATTTCATAAACCATTTTGGGATCTGTTCCGAACGCAATACCGCCTTCTTTTACATTAGGACAGCTTATGTTTATTTCCAACAGTTCTGCACTGCTGTCTGCAAGACGCTTAACGCACTCAACATAATCTTCAGTTGATTTTCCACAGACATTCACTATTTTTCTCGTATCAAATCCATCCAGAAAAGGAAGATCCCTTTCCAGAAAAACATCTATCCCCGGATTCTGAAGTCCGATTGCATTTATCATTCCACCATACGTTTCAGCAATTCTCGGAGTTGGATTACCCGGCCATGGTGTTATTGCTACTCCTTTAGTAACAACACCGCCAAGTTTATTTAAATCTGTAAACTCTGAAAATTCTATACCTGAACCAAATGTTCCCGAAGCAGTCACCACAGGATTTTTAAAGTGTAATCCTGCAAATTCAACACTTGTATTTATCATATATACCTCCAATTAGCATAATTTCTGTATGTAAACTCCTGTAGAATCTTTTTCTACATATGTAGTGCAGTACGATATTGTATTCTACATGTGTAGTGATATGTGTTTTTAGTAAACCCTGTTTAAATGTCCAATTCTTCTGCATTGAACACAGGTCCTTCTTTACACACTCTCTTGTTGTTCACTTTGCTGTGTTCATCCTTTTCTTTTGTTTTACATACACAGGCAAGACATGCTCCTATACCGCATGCCATTTTTTCCTCAAGAGACACATAACATTCAATGCCTTTTTCTTTTGCATATGCACATACTCCTTTAAGCATCGGCATGGGTCCGCATGCACATATCACATCAGCTTCAACTCCATAATGTTTCATTGCATCGATAACATTACCTTTTATTCCGATTTCCCCGTTGTCAGACGAATAGAAAACTTCACAAGTATTCTCAAATTCTTCCGTAAGGAAAGTATTCTTGTCCCTATAACCCAGAACAGCCTTAACTTCCGCCTTCGGGTATGTTCTTTTTATTTCCTTTGCAAGTCCAAGCATTGGCGGAATACCAATCCCTCCGCCCATGACACATATCTTCTTATTTTCTGAGTTTTCAAAGATTTTTTTCAAATCATATCCGTTTCCAAGAGGTGCAAGAACCGAAACTTCATCTCCTTCCTTAAGAAGAGAAAACTGTTTTGTTCCGGTATTTTCACCTGTTACTCTATATACCAGTCTGAGCATTCCCTCTTTTCTGTTTATATCACATATACTTATGGGACGTGGTAAAAGTTTTGAAGGATCATTTGTATATAATGATACAAACTGTCCTGCCTTTGCACCCTCAACTGCCTCATCAACCCTTATCCACATGCTGTATATTCCGTCAATCAGACATTTCTGATTAACCACAGCAACTTTTTTCTTTGCCCTATCCTGCATATTCATCCTCCGGTAATAAGTTTGTATTTCCTGAATAAGTATAAACCATACTCAGTTTAATTACAACATTCACAAAACCATATTTTTTCAGACTTTCTACTTATTTAATATATAAGTCATTGAAACATATCGTTTTTTGTCGTATAATTCTACTAATTGTGTTTTTTAGGAGGTTGATTTTTTGAAAAATAAACTGTTTCTTGGAATAGACATTGGATCCACAACAGTAAAAGTTGCGATCATAGATGAGGAAAAAAACATTCTTTTTTCCGATTACGAAAGGCATTTTGCCAACATACAGGCCACATTAGGTAATCTTATCACAAAAGCCATTGGTGTGATCGGTGATATGGAAGTATCTGCGGTTATTACCGGTTCCGGTGGTCTTACAATTGCAAAACATCTCAATGTACCGTTTACTCAGGAAGTTGTAGCGGTTTCCACGGCTCTTACATATTATGCACCTCAGACAGATGTTGCGATTGAACTCGGTGGCGAGGATGCCAAAATAATATACTTCACAAATGGTATTGACCAGCGTATGAATGGAATTTGTGCCGGCGGTACCGGTTCCTTCATTGACCAGATGGCAAGTCTGCTCAAAACAGATGCCGCAGGTCTTAACGAGTATGCAAAATCCTACCAGGCTATCTATCCGATTGCTGCAAGATGTGGTGTTTTTGCAAAAACAGACATCCAGCCATTAATTAACGAAGGAGCTACCAAGCCTGACCTTTCCGCATCAATTTTTCAGGCTGTTGTAAACCAGACAATAAGCGGTCTCGCCTGTGGAAAGCCAATCAGAGGACATGTAGCATTTCTTGGAGGTCCTCTTCACTTCCTTACGGAATTAAAGAATACTTTTATCAGGACCTTAAAACTCGATGATGAACATATCATTGATCCGGATAATTCACACCTTTTTGCAGCAATAGGTTCAGCAATGACAAGCACCGGCGAAAGTACCTTTAAGCTTTCAAAAATGCAGGAACAGCTCAACAAAGGTATTCATATGGAGTTTGAGGTAAATCGTCTTGATCCACTCTTCAAAAATGAGCAGGAATATAACGAATTTACAGAAAGACACAGCCGTCATACAGTAAAAAAAGGTTCCCTCGAAGACTACGAAGGTGACTGTTTCCTTGGCATTGATGCCGGCTCAACAACTACAAAACTTGCACTTGTAGGTGAAGACGGAACTCTCCTGTATTCGTTTTATTCAAACAACAATGGAAGTCTTTTAAAAACCACAATCAAGGCAATTAAAGATATTTACTCCAAGCTTCCTGAAAGTGCAAGAATCGTCCGTTCCTGTTCAACAGGATATGGCGAGGCTCTTGTAAAATCAGCTCTTCTTCTTGACGAGGGTGAAGTTGAAACAGTAGCTCACTACTACGCTGCCGCTTTTTTCGATCCTACAGTGGACTGTATCCTTGATATCGGCGGCCAGGATATGAAATGTATAAAAATAAAGAATGGTACCGTTGACAGTGTGCAGCTTAATGAAGCATGTTCCTCAGGATGCGGTTCTTTCATTGAAACATTTGCCAAGAGTCTTGATTTTGAAGTTGCCGACTTTGCAAAAATAGCACTTTTTGCAAAAAATCCGATTGATCTCGGTACTCGCTGTACCGTTTTCATGAATTCAAAGGTAAAGCAGGCTCAAAAAGAAGGTGCTACTGTTGCCGATATTTCATCAGGTCTTGCATACTCAGTAATAAAAAACGCTCTTTACAAAGTAATTAAAGTTGCTGATGCATCTGAACTCGGAAACAATATTGTTGTTCAGGGCGGTACTTTCTATAACGATGCCGTATTAAGAAGTTTCGAAAAAATTGCCGGATGCGAAGCTGTAAGACCGGATATTGCCGGAATAATGGGTGCTTTCGGTGCCGCTCTTATTGCGCGCGCCCATTATGAACGTCAGGAAACGACCATGCTTCCTATCGATGACATTCGCGAATTAAAATTCGAGACATCAATGAACAGATGTAAAGGCTGTACCAATGCCTGTCTTCTGACCATAAACAAGTTCTCCGGTGGAAGACAGTTTGTGTCAGGTAACCGATGCGAAAGAGGACTTGGTCTTGAAAAGAACAAGGAAAACATTCCAAACCTTTTCGAATATAAACTTAAAAGAACATTCAGCTACTACAAACCGCTTAAAGAAACCGAAAGTTCAAGAGGTAAAATTGGTATTCCACGTGTACTCAACATGTATGAGAACTATCCTTTCTGGTATACATTCTTCACGGAATTAGGTTATCAGGTTGTACTTTCTCCCGTAAGCAATCGTAAGATTTACGAACTTGGAATCGAATCAATTCCAAGTGAATCAGAATGCTATCCGGCAAAACTTGTTCATGGACATGTATCCTGGCTCATCAAACATGACGTACCATATATCTTCTATCCTTGTATTCCATACGAGCACAAGGAAGATAAGGGTGCAGGAAACCACTACAATTGCCCGATTGTTACGTCCTACGGCGAAAACATAAAGAACAACGTTGATGAACTTAAATCAAAGGACATAACATTTGAGAATCCGTTTCTCTCTTTTGAAAGCTGTGAAATAATCACACAGTGCCTCGTAAAACATTTTACCAAGAAGGGCATTGACAAAGAAGAAATCATTACAGCTGCCAAAGATGCCTGGAATGAAATGATAAAATTTAAGGATGATATACGAAAGAAAGGCGAGGAAGTATTAAACTATCTTTCAGAAACCGGACGAACCGGAATTGTTCTTGCCGGACGTCCATACCACATTGATCCTGAAATTCATCACGGAATACCTGATATGATTACTTCTTATGGTGTTGCCGTACTTACTGAGGACAGTATATCGCATCTTGGCAATGTTGACCGACCAATGATTGTTGTGGACCAGTGGATGTATCACACAAGACTTTATAATGCTGCCAGCTTTGTGAGAACACGTGACGATCTCGAACTTATCCAGCTCAATTCCTTCGGCTGTGGACTTGATGCTGTAACAACAGACGGTGTTGCCGATATACTTAATGCATCCGGCAAAATATACACCTGTCTTAAAATTGATGAGGTTAACTCTCTTGGTGCTGCAAGAATCCGTGTACGTTCTCTTCTCTCAGCAATAAAAGACAGAAGAAACAACGGCATTAAACCTGAAATCCATTCTGCTGCTCATCATCGTGTAATATACACTAAGGAAATGAATGATGCCGGATATACACTTCTTGCTCCTCAGATGTCTCCTATACATTTCAACATACTCCAGCCTGCTCTCCGTTCATGTGGATATAATGCCGTAATTCTTGACAATGACGGCAGAAGCTCGGTTGATGTTGGTCTTAAATACGTAAATAATGATGCCTGCTATCCTTCTCTTTGTGTAGTCGGACAGATTATGGAGGCACTGCTTTCGGGTAAATATGATTTAAACAAAACCGCAATTCTTATGACCCAAACCGGTGGTGGCTGTCGTGCTACCAACTACATCGGATTCATAAGGCGTGCCCTCAAGAAAGCAAATATGGAACAGATTCCTGTTGTTTCAGTAAATGCTGCCGGCTTAGAGTCTAATCCGGGACTGACATACAGCTACAACATGATTAAGAAACTGCTCCAGGCTCTGATTTACGGAGACGTTCTCATGAGATGTCTCTACAGAGTAAGACCATATGAGTTAACAAAGGGTTCAGCTAATGAACTTTACAACAAATGGAATGACAAACTCTGCAAGGATATCACTCATGGTTCATGGAATCTCTTTAAGAAGAACATCAAGAGTATCATTCATGATTTCGATACCTTCCCTATTGATGAAAATCTCAGAAAGCCACGAGTTGGTGTTGTTGGTGAGATTCTCGTTAAGTATGCTCCTGCAGCCAACAATCACCTTGTTGATCTGCTTGAAGCAGAAGGAGCCGAAGCCGTTGTTCCGGACCTTATAGACTTCTTCCTCTACACTTGCTACGATGCAAAATACAAAGCCGATAATCTTGGCAAGAGTAAAAAAGAGGGCAATATCAACATGCTTGCAATTAAATTAATTGAGTTCTGTCGAAGAACTGCAAATAAGGAATTAAAAGCAAGTAAACGATTTGATGGAATGGCAGACATAGAAGATCTTGCAGAAGCAGCCACTCCTATAGTAAGCGTTGGAAACATGACCGGTGAAGGTTGGTTCCTTACAGGTGAAATGCTTGAATTAATCCATAACGGTGCTCCAAACATCGTTTGTATTCAGCCTTTCGGATGCCTTCCTAATCATATAGTTGGTAAGGGTGTTATCAAAGAACTCAGACTCAGACATCCTGAATCCAATATTGTTGCCATAGACTACGATCCGGGAGCCAGCGAAGTAAATCAGCTCAACAGAATTAAGCTTATGCTGTCAACGGCAAATAAAAACCTTAACAATCAAAACAACTGATTTGAATAATAATCACCACCCTCGGCTCATGTATAAATTCCATACTCTGCCGAGGGTAAAAAAAGCTGTTCATATATCTTTCCTTCACAAAGGAAGATACCTGAACAGCTTCTTTTATTTCTTTAACCTTTTACTATATTCTTTCAATCTCATCATTCTTCCCTCTGAATCCTTTGCTTCGGAAACCATTTCAACCGAGATTCTAAGGAAATCAATCACATAATCTGGCGGATTTGACTTGCCACTTTCCCAACTCTTAAGAGTATCAAGCGGAATACCGGTAAAATCAGCAAACTCCTTTTGCGTCATTTTACAGTCGCTTCTTATTTCTTTTACTGCCATATTTATCATTTTCACCCCTCCTTTTGGAAGTGTTAACCTGCGACTTTTTCTGATTATATAGGTTGATTATTTAGTTGTCAACCAAAATCTCTCATCTTTCTCTCCTAATCTTTAGAACAACAAGTACCATGGATACAAATGCAAGTACTGCAATTTTTATAAAATTGCAAATACCATCTCCCGTTTCTTTAACTGAATCAGGAACCTTTTCTGTTATTACCGGAGGGATTTTTTCCATTATTATCGGAGGATTTTTCTGTTTCACCCTAACCGTCTGACCTTCATCCTCAAGGTCTGCATGAACAAATATGCTTACTCCGTTTAAATACATTTCCTCAAAGACAACCAGTTCTTTTCCTGCAAGCTCTGAGCTGTCAAATGTAAATAATACTTCAACCGTGCCGTTTTTTTCTTCCGGTACAAATCTTACGCTTCTTTTTATTTCATTTCCGTCGGCATCTTTCAGGCTTTCTCCGCTTTCTTTATCCATCAGTGTTCCTTCAATGAGATATTCTTTTCCCGGAATAAGATTTTTATATGTCACTGTATCAATGATGCTTACTTCTTTTTGAGGTGCAACCGTATGATCACCGCTTTCTTTTCCAAGGGCAGTTGTTTCTCCTTCCGGAAAATATCCGGTCTGATTTTCATCGCTGCTATCAGCATGATATACTTCATTTCCGTCCGCATCTTTATAAATATCCCCTGTCAAAAGCATTCCGTCTGTCACTTTAATTGCTTCACTGCTTTCCCCTGCATAAAGATATTCATATATGACAAATGTCTTTCCTGCCATATCACTTCCGTCAAAACAAAAACTCATTTCGAGACTTCCGCTTGATATTCCGTTCATTCCGGATTCTGTCGTAAACGTTTTAACCGCTGTGATTACATTACCATCCTTGTCCGTAAGAACTTTCACAGTACCGTCAGAAGACTTCTCCATAAGTATTCCTTTTACAGTAAACACACTGTCTGAAGGAAGATTAAAGTATGAAACC
>CAZOZM010000020.1:0-27375 GCA_964584255.1 uncultured Lachnoclostridium sp.
TGAGGGTTGAGAATCTGCCGGCAGCCTAGCTGGCGGAACCTCTCATTTTATTTTGCACTAAATCTTGACACAGGACCACGGCAAATTTTTTTAAGTTCTTCATAAAGATCTCCTTTGTTATAACTTTAAAATCAGTTTATACTTTGGCAGTTGATGAGCCATTTGTTACGTCTTCATTCTGTCACCCCCTGTCTATGCGATTCAGCGGATAGCTCCTTTACATCAGCACTAATTTACAGTAGCTCTGATACCTCTTGAATTCTGCCAAATCAAGTTGGATTTATATGTCTGCCACTTTCTGTCAGCAGTAGTTACCCTCTATCCATCGGGATTCTTTTACATTCCCATTCAAATTATCTGATATTTACTCTTACCGGATAGCCCTTTTATTAATGCTTTATTTTAACACAATCATAGCACTTTTCTGAGTTGTTTTTAATCTTTTTTCTCAAATCATCCACAAACTTTTACCGGCAATCTTTTATCAAAAATTATATCACTTTATTAGAAAAATCAATACCACTATTACGACTACGATTGTAAATACCATGTTCATCTTTCGACGATTAATGAATCTGTCTGTCGAATTCTTTCTTACGGCTGAATGATTTTCAGAAAATGAATCTATAAATTTTAGAAAGCTCCAAAACTGTGTGTTATCCTGTTCCATATTATAGGCAGTTATTGCATTCTCCTTTGCCTTTGTGATTTCGCCTAACCCACCATATGACAAAGCCTCAAGATAATACCATAAAGCTGTCCTGGTATCTATTCTTTTCAGTATGATGATGGCTCCTTCATAATCGCCTGCTTCAAGGCTTTTCATGGCATTTTTATACCAGCTTTCATTTATGCCAAGTTTACTTATTGTATACCCGGAAAAATCCATATAATTCCGTATATTTCCGTGAAATCGTACTTTGTCTTTGTTTTCACACAACACATCGTCTTCTGACTCATTCTGTTTATCCAGATATTTATATATCTTGTATTCGTCGTTTGTATCAATTTCCTTATAATCTGCATAAGAGCCGCCTTCCCCTCCGGCAAAGTATTTGGAGCCTCTTGTTTCTTTGCCATAATACTGTTCCTCCAGGGGATCTTTTTTTATTTCAATCTGTCCGGATATCTTTATGTTTTGCTCAATTTCAGACTTTAGCCTTATATTTTTCAGAATTTTCAAATATGCTCCTGTCAACTCCGCATATTTTTCCTCATTCCACTTCTTTTCTGATTCATTCCCCGTAAAATCAGTTCTGTAAATCTTCCTTAAATTATTGTACGCTTTATCAACTTCTTCCTTATTCGCGCTTCTTGGAACATTCAACACTTCATATGGGTCCATACGCAATCTCTCTCCCTTATTTTTTCATGACAATTTCGTAATATTTCGTCCATACACCCGAATAAAGAATGTTTTTCAATATGGATGCATATTCGACCAATGGCAACACCTCAAAATTCTTGCAGCACTCGGCTATATTTGTCATCAGAACATCTTTCACATAATCATCAAAATCTTTATTTTTAAATTTTGCCTTGAGCGGATTATAACTCTCTTTTTTTATATCCCCCTTTAAATCATCATATGCATCCAATATATAAATGTATTTTCCAAGAAAAAATCCTGCCTTTCTCAGTTCATTTTCCCACTCGTCTTTTTTCATCACAAAAATTTCAGACAGTATTCTCCCAAAATCTTCTGACACAAGTTCCAAATCACTGCATCCGGAGCTTTCTTTTTCCGATAAATCATTCATGTATTCGTTTATCAGCCGACATTTTTCAGGATATTTATTTATCACCTTTTTGGCCTGTCTCCGCAAAATCAGTGCATAAATACATTTCATCAGCTTTCTGTCGTCTTTCCAGTCGTCCATACATTTAAGCCATGTAAGATACACTGTCATTTCCGAACAGTATCTGTCATATTCATGAATGCATATTCTGTTTCCTTTTATAGGATGAAGCATACATCTGGATGTTTTTACCTTGATTTCCGGTTCATACAAGTCTGCATAGAGCAGGGAAAGAAATGTGAGGTCATAGTTTACGGCAAACTTTGAGAAAAAACCCGTATTTTTTCCCAGCGATTTACATAATCCACAGTAATATCCCCTGTATTCGTCAAATTCACGACATTTCAATTCCGGTTTGTTCACCACAACATAGCCAAACATTCTTTCTTCTCCTGTCTGTCTTTTAATCAGTATTCATCCTTCTGAGAAGCTGGAGTAATTCGTTACCGAATGCTCTGCTGTTTTCCTGATTCTTGAATGGTTGTAAATGTTCAATGGCATCAAATGTCGCAAATCTGCAATTTCTGATGTATTCCTCGTCAAACCATTCTGTCTTTATATGTCTTTCCGTCACATTATCAATTACGAAAATCCCCTGTTTACATTCCGGAATCTGACCCATATTGTCATGATAATATCCTTCCCTCTCCAATTGTCGTCTTATTCCCTCTGCAACGGGCGCGTAAACTCTCATAAAATGACTGTAATGTCCGGCTTTTTCCTGTATATATTTTATTGCAAACGGTGTAAGCCAGCTTTCATCCAGCCTGCCTTCATTTTCCTGCGAAGAAACAACCATTACAATTGGAAATCTTCTGTTTGGGTCAATTACAAGTGAAGCTATCTGCGATGCCTGTTTTTCATTTATGGCACAGAAAATGTTTCCGCAATCCCAAACGTCCCGTACTCCTATCTGTGACGCGATCTGTCTGTAGAATCGTGGACAACTGAACATGTGCTCGACTTCACCTTTTTCAACTGCATTTTCGTAATATGTAAAACCGTTTTTTACCTTTAATCTTAATTGGCCATCCTTATCCGGTGATATGCCGGCAGCCGTTGTCCATATTCTTCCGGCAATTCTTTCATCAACATTATTTGCTGTACAGAAAAATGTCCGATTTTCTTTTTCATATATACATTTCACCGAAAATCCGGGTTTATCTACTTCAAAATTCAAAGGATGTGCCGGCATTTCCAACAGCACTCCCGAAAATTTATTGTAAACCCAGGAATATATTGTATTCACGGCAGACATAAAATGCTTATCCCTGTTATCCTCATTAGTTCTCAGGATAACATCCGCTCTAAAGGTGTCCTTAAATTCAGGAAGTTTCAAATCATACTTATACTCTTCTTCAAATCCTGCTTCTCTTCGCTTTCCATAGACATCTTCACGGTCAAGAATTGCTGCTACTGCTTCATCATGAATCTTGGTATCGTTCAATACCGCAACAATTGTATTAACGCTTATGTCTCCTTTATCCGGTCTTGACAAAAGGGCGTAAATCAGATCTTCTCTTTTTGTCTTAAATATTCTTTTTGGTGTATTTTCCACTCTTGTATCCTGGTTGAACAGCTCCTGTATATCCGGATAAAGGTCCTCGCTTCTTATTTTCACTCTGAAATGAGCCTTTATCATTCCTGCCCAGTTCTTTTCATGGTACAGGTCATGTCCCAAATTATCAAAGAGCGTAACGATTGATTTATCACACAATTCAAGTGTTGCAAGTATCGTATTAAAATATCTGGAACGGTCACTCTTTCCTGCCCACAAATCCATTCCTTTGTATTTCATGTCATGCTCAATTTCATGCCATCCCTCAAAAAATACCGTCTTCAACTGTATCTCAAAGGTGTCGTCTATAAAATACTCCCAGGTTTCTGCGGATATCATTTCCTTAAGTTCCTCCGGCAGTCGGAACACTCCGTTCATTTTAGCCGGTTTAAACTCTTCCTCTGAGTACTCTGTACGACTCCATTCCGCTTCACCGAAAAGTCTCTCAAGTATTGTCCTGCATATTTTAAGATCATCTTCGAAATAAACGTCTACTCTGATTCCGATGAGATCCTGGATCTTCTTTTCCTCGTTATAATTCTTTCTCTTATATTTCCTTGCAAGCGAATGATGTGTCTTTATTCTGGAAAAGACCTGATGATAAAGTCCGCATCTGTCCAATGCTTTTTCTACAATGTCTCTCAATCGAATTTCCACAGTTTTTGGAACCCGTATATTCTGTTTGAGTTCTTCCTCAGAAAATTCATATTTCATTTCCCATTACCTCCAATAATTCTTCGATGTTCTCCCTCCACCTTGAGCGGTTTTCGACCTTATTCCAAAAATCGCTTTCAATACGCATTATAGCAACTGTTTTCTCTTCTGTGAACCGTCTTTCCCGTGCTTTTTAACGGTTTTCACTATTTTCCGTCAGTTCTTTCCTGCATCTGCTGCAGGTTCCAAGAAGTACCGAGCCACTGCACTTTAATTCAAATCCGTGATCTGCCAGCAGATGGTCAGATATCAAATGCATAAATCCGCATTCCAAATGAATTATTCTTCCGCATCTTTCGCACTGAAGATGCAAATGACTGTTACACCCGTCCCTGTTTTTTATGCACTGGTACACTGTCATTTCCTTATCCGATGTTTTATATTTCAATATGTCACCGGCCAGGGTAAGTTTTTCCAGGTTTCTATATACCGTAGCTCTGTTTATGTCTATATGATTTTCCTCCATATAAGACATTATGTCTGCCACGCTGACTCTCTTGTCGCTGTTCCTTTCAAGATAGTTCAATATTTCACTCTTGGATTTTGTTCTATATCCTTCTTTATTCATAAATTACCTCTTTCCCGGGTTGTACGTTTTCAGGGCATGGCAATTCTGACACATTTTACCTTATCAACCCTTCCGTAACTTATTTCTCCGGTCTCCTTCCCGGTTTCTCGAAAAACTTTTTCAAAACATTCAAACAGTTCATCTGTCTGCATCATACTCAACAGTCCGACATATGCTCCGTCATTCGTACAATGAATTTCCACGATGTCCTTCCCTTCAAGATATGCTTTGTATATCATATTTTCAAGGGCCTCCCTGCTGAAAACGCTCATTTCATAACCATTGTACCTGTAATAGTTATATTTTCCTCCCATACATGCCGGCAGGTCGTATGGCATGTCATCCGTATGACTTTCCTTAATGGCATCATAATTCGTCAGGAAATATGCATATGTTTTTATTTCTTCTTCACCCTTCGGATCGCACCACGTCACGTCCACCGCATAATATGAATTTTCTAATCTGACATAATTCCATGCGTGTCCTTCTCCGTCCGCCGTACCGGTTACATAAATACAGTCAAGCCCCGCTGCCTGTGCCAGATACTGAAAGGATTTGCTGTATCCTTCACAGAGTGCCTTCCCCGTAACAAGCGTGCCATAAATTCCACTCGGCAGACTTATCTCTCCTTCATGCCCACCGCTCAAGTATTTTTCGTAACTTGAGAGGTCGTAACTTGTATAGTCAACAAGGTAATCAAAAATGTAAAGAGCCTTTTCATAATCGGTTGCTCCGTCAGTTCCCGCAAGCAGATTGTCTTTTATCTTCACAATATTCTTGCTCATCTTTACTGCATTTTTTGGGTCTGTTGTATACTGTGGCATAAAATCAGTTACCAGATTTCCGCTGTAATACACATTATAAAAACTGTCAACCCAAAAGAGCTCCGGATAGTCATTTCTTATTCCCGTAAAGCATGCTTTTATCTCATCAACTGACATTTGATACTGTTCCAGGTCAATTTCTTCTGCAAAAGACAGCATTCCATAGAGAAGATTTTTATATACCTCTTTGCTCTTCTCTTCAAACTGTTCATATGCATATCTCTCAGTATTTTCATTTACCAGTTCCAAAATGTCGCCGTTAACATCTTCTTTTGTATATACATAGTTATCCGGTTTTCCGCTGATTTTCTCTTTCAACAGCGGTAGTGCTATGTCTTTTGTTATATAAAACGCCATAAAAATACATGCTGCCGCACAGATAACTATGGTAAATGTCGAAAGACTTTTTCTGTTCATGGATGTTCCTTTCAGAAGATTTACTTACACCACACGGTTTTAGTATACCGAATGACATTTTGGGCTTAATCACCGCTCTTTTTCAGCTACATCTTATATCAGAAATACTATTTTTTCAACCATTTAAATTCGACCGTTTTTTCTTTTGCAACTGCTCTATATATCCATTTCTTTGTCACTTAAACCTATCTCAACTTCATTAATGAATACCATTGCAATAATAAAAATTAAAAAGATATAAATCAGATTTATCATTGATGCTTCGACGAATCTTTTATTACATGTTAAAAAGTCCTTCCATATTTCCGGATATGCCTCCCGGTCGGCAAATGTGGCCTCCGTCGGAAAGAATTTACATATTACATTTATTTTTTCCGGGTACAGCGAATACACTCCATAGGATGCAAAAAAGCTGACAAGTATCCCCGAAAATACTGCCAAAAATGATAACATACTGCCAAGAAAAACAGCAAGAAAATTAACTGCCAATGTTATCAGAAGATTGTATGTCATGTGTACATATAGTGTATACACTAAAACCTTCGGCATCATTTCGCATGGTTCATTTTCACATACAATCAATGCCATAACGTAGTTTACAATTACATAAAGCAACGAGTAAAATATCACTGTCAGCGAAACCGTTGCTGTCTGTGTAATCAGCCATCTTCTTCTGCTTTTGAAGCGGATGAAATAGTACATTCCCCTGGCATTTAAATCACCGTAAATACATGTGCCAAATAAAAAAATGCAGAATATCCCCGGTGCTGTTCCGAATATGCTGTCTATCAGACTGAAGCTTTTGTTCGTTTCCGTTACTCCGATGTAAAAAACATTCGCCGTAAAGACACTAAGTACTTCTGCATCTTCCATTTCTCCGGCATAAAATTTTGACAAATCGTATAAGTCAAAAAAAACTACGATTGGAATTATAATCAGTGCCAATAAAAAATATTTTCTGTATTTCATTTCTCTACCCACAACAGGTGCTGACCGTCAATCTCTATTCCTGTTTCATTTTTTTCTGTCTGCAGTTTCGTCAACATCTTCCTGAACTTTATCACCTTCTGCATGTTCCGGTTCTTCCTCTACACCGTAATATCTGAGGATTTCATGCTTTATTTCCAAAACATATTTCACGTCAAGTTCACTCTTAACATAAAACTGACAGTCAAGTATCTCATCAATCGACGGATTTTCCTCTGCTATTGCCACCTTATCATTTTCAAGGTTAAGGCAGGTAAATGAATTAACCACCATTCTGTACTGTGGGCGTTCAAGATTCTCTGAAATCTCACTCTCCTCCGCTACAATCAGACACTTATCTCCCGGTTTAGGAATTACGAATCCGTAATTTGCTGCAAATAAAGGCTCATTTTCTTCGTTAAAAACTGCCGGACTCATGGAACTTAAAACTGTTATTTCTTTTCCTTCTTCAATCCCGGTACCTTTTATTACCTTTTTTACAATCGCTTCCTGTTCCGAAGAGCCATCATAGTTTTTAAAATCCTCTGTTATCTCTACTACCATTACGATTAGTTCATAATGTTGAAATAAAGATTCTCCATATGCCTCACTTTTTAAGCTTTCTCTATTATCTGTATAGAACTTTTCAATCTCTTCAGGTGTATTTCCTCCCTGAATTATTCCCGGTGCTATTCCCACAGCTTCCGTTGTAATCCATTCCCTAAACTCACTGTATGTCGTGATATTTTTTAATTCTTTGTCCGATTTTCGCAGCAACACAATACCAAACACTAAAATCGCTATTATTGCCGCTGAAATTCCCGCAATTATGTACTTTTTCATCATAACCTCCATCTTTTTAAAATACAGTATGTAATTAATCATCAAGACTCTCTATCTTCTATGTCCCAACAATTTTTCCTGCGCTTATTTTTATTTCCTCATCACACAAATCATTTACATCAGTATTGTCATGGCTTGCTATGATCACCAACGCTCCCTCTTTAGCTGCTTTTCTGATTTCTGTCCGAAAAACATCCTTACTTCTTTCATCTAAAGCATTTGTCGGTTCATCCAACATTATAAGATCCTGCTTTTCCATCATGGCCTGAATTATTGACAGTTTCTGTCTCATTCCCAGAGAATATTTTCCTGCCTTTAGTTTGCCGTTAGGATCAAGACTAAACTTATTCATCCATTCTTTTATTTCTTCCCGTGTTACCTGTCCTTTTATATCTCCCAGAAATTTCAAATTTCTGTAGCCTGACATATCCGGATACATGGATATATTTTCTATTGAAATACCTATATTAAGATTTGTCTGCGATATCTTTTTATATTCTTTCCCGTCTAATAAATAATGTCCGGAACTCTGTTTTATTAATCCCGACATACACCTTAGCAGCATCGTCTTTCCCGAGCCGTTAATACCGGTTAATGCATATATCCTACCGGACTCAAAAGTAAGATTTATGTCGTCGAGTATGATTTTGTCCTTGATTATCTTTGTGATTCCCACTAAATCCAATCTATACATTTTTTCTCCTCTTTTCCTGCGTCACGTTTATATTTCATCTTTTTTCAGCTTGATGAACGTCATCACTAAAATTGATACCAAAAGAACCGCCGCCACACAGAAAAAATAACTCCATACATTTCCAATAACATCCGTGACGAATAAATAATCTATCACGTTAAGTTTTATACTCCTGTCCCCGATAAATTTTTCAACGACCGGCTGTATTTTTTTTCATTACCATATAAAAAGCAAAATTAGGAATGAGAATCATCATGCTGTACTTCTTTATGTAAAACGAAATCACATAACTCCATGTTGCCAGTAGTGAAAAGAAACCTGAGAATAGGAGTGTGAACATCATGCGATACAGCCACGGATGATCCACATAAAAGTTTAATAATGGAATTCCCAAGGATACAGCTGAACTGTCAGCCGTTCCTGCCAGCCCTGATAACAACATATAAGTATATGCTGCTGCTCCGCTCCCTGCCGCGCCCTTGTCCGCAAAAAGAATAAAATCCATTACTGCCTCTACAACCAAAGGTATGAATATTGACATGAAGGTACCTGCAAAACAACATATTTCATTATATATAGTAATTTACCCCCCATAATTTCTGACTGTATAGTTGATTCATTCCAAGTCTTTTGTCTTTAAAGTATGAAAATGAAAATGGGAGAAGACAAATAAATATCATAACTGTTTTTAAGAAATCCGACACATAGGAATACTCATTTATCATTGTCGCTTCTGATACCTGAATTCCATAAACCGCATTCTGACCTGAATCTCTTATTATGTAAGCGATCATGTTAGTAAACACCAGAAGAAAATTAATTATCGTTGCAATCCAAAATCCCTTACCATTTACCATTCTACTGTAAATTGACTTCATTTGAATCCCCCTCTCTATGGGATAACTCACTTAAACATATATTACACCGAACACTTTCCATGTCAATTCCAATATTATAATTAAGCTAAAATAGATGTTGACATCTCAACTTTACAGTGCTATCATTCCGATATGTTGACATGTCAACATTTTCGGACACCTGCACAACTTCAGGTCCGTTTATTCTATTCGCAGGGATTTATCCCGGAAAGGTTTTTATGATAGATCGATTTGAAAAGTTTTCTTTGGCAATTTCAGAAATTTATCGTTACTGGCATAAGATTGCCGCCGACGTTTTAGGTGAATACAACCTGAAAAGTTCACATGCCGTTTATCTTACAACTCTTAACCGTTTCCCCGACGGTCTTACCGCCCCAAGGCTTGCCGAGCTCTGTGGAAAGGATAAAGCCGATGTTTCCAGGATGCTTTCAATACTGGAGAAGAGAGGCTTGGTCGTAAAAAACGGAACCGCTCCAAACCGCTACCGCGGCACTCTTGTTCTTACAGAGGAGGGTTTTAAGGTTGCTTCACGAATAAGCGGCAAGGCTGCTCTGGCGGTCGAACGCGCGAACATAGGAATTTCCGACGCTGATCGCAAAATATTTAACAAATGTCTTGAAACCATAGCCGGAAATCTGGAAAAAATTTCAGAAGAGGGGCTTTAGGCATTTTTGCTGTTGTCCAAAGGAGCTATTTATGAATATTTTTAAAAAAACCTACTGCAGAACATTTCAGTCTGCTTTCAGAATTGCACTTCCCCTCCTTCCATACAGAGAACCGGGGATACTGAAAAGCTGTTCAGAGCTTCCGTCTCTGCTTATTTCCCACAAAATAAAGCGCATACTAATCGTTACTGATAATTCGATTGTAAAGCATGGGTTGTTAAACGGAATAACCTCGGCACTTTGTATGTCTGACATAAATTATTCTGTTTATGATGGGACTTTCCCTAATCCGACGAATCAAAATGTTAATTCTGCCGTTGATTTATATAATCAAAACAGGTGTCAGGCAATAATTGCCGTTGGCGGTGGGTCTTCAATAGACTGTGCAAAGGCCGTCGGAGCGTTAATTGCCAGACCCGGAAAACAGCTTAATGATCTGAAGGGTCTTCTCCGCATTCACAAAAAGACTCCCCTTCTGATTGCCGTTCCCACAACTGCCGGTACAGGAAGCGAGAATACACTTGCTGCTGTCATAACTGATCCTGTCCTGAAGCATAAATATGTCCTGAATGATTTTGTCCTTATTCCCGACTATGCTGTTTTGGATGCTTCTCTGACACTCACACTTCCGCCATCTCTCACGGCAACCACCGGCATGGATGCTCTCACTCATGCCGTTGAAGCCTATATCGGCCGTTCGACGACTGCTGAAACAAGAGCCATGGCCTTATCGGCTTCAAAGTTGATTTTTGAAAATATTAAAACGGCCCATTCCGACGGTTCCAATCTCATAGCAAGGGAAAACATGCTTTTAGCTTCCTATCAGGCAGGCTTCGCATTTTCCCGTTCTTATGTCGGGTATGTTCACGCTATCGCCCACTCACTGGGCGGACAATACAATACTCCTCATGGTCTTGCCAACGCAATCATTCTTCCGACCGTGCTGGAGTGCTATGGCGAAAGCGTATATAAAAAGCTTTATGAAATTGCCTGTTATACCGGTGTATGCGAAAAAAATGATTCACATAAAACCGGTGCAGAGAAATTCATCTCTGCAATTCGACGAATGAACGAAGAAATGAATATTCCCTCATCAATTTCATATATTAACCCGCTCGATATAGAAACCATGGCTAAACATGCTGATAAGGAGGCTAATCCTCTCTATCCGGTTCCAAAACTTTTCTCGAGGAGGGAACTTGAAGACATATATCTGAAAATACCAGGAGGTTCTTATGCTTCCGTCGTATCTTCAAACAAAAAAATATCAAAACATCGGAGTATTTATGGAAAAAGAACAAATTAGTTTAATTTTAAAAAAGCAACGAGATTTTTTTGGTAGTAATGTAACTTTACCCCTGAGTTTTCGCCGTAAACAGTTAAAAAAACTTTACGACTGTATTAAAACTCACCGACAGGAAATTGAAAATGCACTTTTTCGTGATCTTGGAAAGAGTCCGTATGAAAGTTTCATGTGCGAAATCGGGCTGGTTTTAACAGAAATAAGTTTTATGCTAAAGAACATCGGCAAATTTTCGTCCCGCAAACATGTCCATACACCACTTTCTCAGTTTCCTTCCGTAAGCTTTGTTCAGCCAGTTCCTTATGGAAATGTCCTTATCATGAGCCCTTGGAATTATCCGTTTCTTCTAACCATTGATCCCTTGGTTGATGCCATTGCAGCCGGTAATACCGCAATCTTAAAACCAAGTGCTTATTCTCCGGCCACTTCCGAAATTATTTCGCTTATAATCAGTGAATGTTTTCCACCGGAATATGTATCTGTAATAACCGGCGGCAGGGCTGAAAACACTTCCCTCCTTGAAGAAAAATTCGACATGATTTTCTTCACCGGCTCTCAGGAAGTCGGACGTATTGTAATGGAACATGCTGCAAAGCACCTGACTCCTGTTGTTCTTGAACTCGGTGGAAAGAGTCCTTGTATTGTTGACGAAAGTGCCGACATTCCTCTCGCTGCACGTCGTATTGTATTTGGAAAATTTCTGAACTGCGGTCAGACCTGCGTTGCACCTGACTTTATTATATGTCATGAAAGCGTTCATGAGCGCCTTGTGGAGGAGCTTAAACTGCAAATCAGAGATCAGTATGGAAAAAATCCTCTTGAAAATGATGACTACGGCTGCATTATCAATCAAAAACATTTCCAAAGGCTGACCGGTCTTATAAATTCATGTTCTTCCGTTGCAGGTGGAAAATCCGATCCGGAAAAATCAAAAATTGCGCCTTGTCTTGCTCTGAATTCTGATTTTTCTGACGAGGTAATGCAGGAAGAAATATTTGGACCGATTCTTCCTATACTTACTTATTCTGATTTTGACGATCTTTCATCCGTATTGAAATCACGTCCAAAGCCTCTTGCTCTTTATATTTTCAGTCACAACAGGAAACATATTAATCGTGTAATTAACGAATTTTCCTATGGCGGCGGTTGTATAAATGATACCCTGATTCATCTTGCTACGTCTGAAATGGGATTCGGCGGTGTCGGCGAGAGCGGTATGGGTTCATATCACGGCAAAAACGGATTTGACGCTTTTTCTCACAAAAAGAGTATCGTTGACAAAAAGACATTTTTGGATCTTCCCATGAGATATCAGCCATATACAAACAAATTTTACAAAAAACTGCTGCAGTTATTCCTGCGCTAGGCAAAGAAAGGATTTTTATGAGCGTAAAAATTATAGTTGACTCCACAACAGATCTTACTGATGAGGTTCGTTCCCGCGTTTGCGTTGTTCCTCTTACGTTAAGATTTGGCGAAACCGAATACATTGACGGTGTGACCATAAATCATACCGAATTCTATGAAAAACTGATCGAAAGTGATTTACTTCCCACTACCAGCCAGGCCTCTCCATCCGCATTTTCAGAGGTTTTTGAAAAAAATATTTCCGGTGATGACAGTGCTGTTGTCATTACTCTGTCCGGAAATCTTTCAGGCACTTATCAAAGTGCAGTAATTGCTGCTTCCGATTATGATAATGTATATGTTATTGACAGTGGTACTGTGGCCATCGGCACGGCTATTCTGACTGAATTTGCCCTTCAATGTGCTGACAAAGGCATGTCTGCTACGGATATTGCAGCAGCTGTTGAAGAAAAAAAGAACTCAGTATGTGTAATTGCCATGTTAGATACACTGGAATACTTGAAAAAAGGCGGCCGCATATCAACAACTGCTGCATTTGCCGGCGGACTTTTAAACATAAAGCCGGTAGTGAATATCATCGATGGTAAAATAAACATACTTGGTAAGGCACGCGGTTCCAAACAGGGAAACAATCTGCTTGTTCAGGAAATTCAAAAAGCCGGCGGTATAGACTTTTCCATGCCTATTCTTCTTGGTTATACAGGTCTCTCCGATGTACTTCTTAAAAAATACATTGAAGACAGCAAATCTTTATGGGTAAACGGAACCAATAGCCTCAGATACACCTGTGTAGGCTCGGTAATAGGAACACATACCGGTCCCGGAGTGGTTGCCGCTGCCTTCTTTAAAGCTTAGACCGGCCGCTTTCGGTTCGGCAGTGGCTGTTTTTCTCTGCTTACTTAGAGGATGGTGATTAGCCGTAAGCTCCTAAAAAACTTTCCTTACAATTATCATTTTACTTATATCCTGTCACAGCCAACACCTTTTTCGGTTGTGGTAGCTATAAAGCTGTGTTTTGTTCTATTTATGGGTTTTAGACCTATAAATTTCATCGCTGTATAGGATACAATGGTATAAAACTATAAAAAGGATGATAATTGATATGACTGAAAGAGATTTCTCAATTCGACTTACGAAACTGAGAGAATTGCGAGGTGTTTCTGCCCGTGATATGAGTCTGTCAATGGGACAAAATCCGGGATACATCAATAACATAGAAAGCGGCAAATCAATGCCATCGCTTTCCGGAGTATTCTATATTTGCGAATACTTAGACATTTCTCCCAGCGAATTATTTGATATTGAAATAAGAAATCCAATGAAGGTGAATGAACTTAATTCGCTTATCAGTACCCTCACGGATGAACAGCTTAACGCCCTGATAACGGTTGCTAAAGCGTTCCGATCTTAAAAAACAAAAAACAAGTACCCTCTCTACCTGTCGGTATTGAGGGTACTTGTCGTTCCAGGCTTAATTATATTTTGTTTTTTAGGACTATCTGATTTAATTAACTGTCACCGAAACACTCTGCATAAACATCCCCTTTGATTTAGCATCAAGTACGCACCCGGCTTCAAAAGGAAAGCCGTCAGAAGACTTTCCTTTAATGAGTCAGGGCTTTTCACGAAAATACTTCGCAGAAAAAAATGGGTTTGTATGTAGGGTTTTTCATATGAGCTTACTTGAGCAACAAGTTAGTCTATTCTAACTTGTTGCTGTTATAAAAGCGATGATCGTGTGTTAGTCATCGCTAACTCGGTTTAGAGTATACCATTTGTCTGTTTACTTGTCAATAGAAAATACTGATTTTTCTCTACGACACTTTTCCGGGTCTTGCAACCAGTCTGCATATCGGATTCCCCATTGCGGAAAAACGCTCTTCATACTCAGTCATTATGTTTCCTTCGTTATATTCACTGTTATGCAAATCAAAGGTTACATCCTCAGTCATCCAGCCGGCTTCCTCTGCCTGTTCCAAGGAGAAATCAAAAAGAGCTCGATTGTCCGTCTTGAATGCCACATATCCTTCGCGATTTATAAATTTCTCATATCGTGACAAAAATCTGGTGCTCGTCAGTCTTCTCTTGGCATGTCTGTCTTTTGGCCATGGATCAGAGAAATTCAAATATATTCTGTCAACTTCTTCCTTATCAAATATATTTTCTATGTCTTCTGCATCAAATCTTAAAAAGACAAGATTTGGAAGCTGTGCCTCCTCCTGCTTTTCAACGGCTCTAATCAAAACAGATGAGAATTTTTCTATTCCTATATAATTTATATCAGGATTCTGTTCCGCTAATTTAAGAATAAACTGGCCTTTTCCCGTTCCTATCTCTATGTGCAGCGGATTTGAATTTCCAAAATATTCTCTCCATTTTCCCTTGTTTTCTTCCGGATTGCTGACAACATACTTATTTACTGCCATTTCTTCTCTTGCACCCGGTACATTTCTTAATCTCATATAAATCCTCCACTGTATTTATTGGTTTCTTTCGTAGAAGAAAGTAACCTGTTGGTAATATCCGGCATTCTTATCCTTTGTCCATTCCGGAACTTTTCCTTCATAATGATTGGAAAAAACTTTCTTCATCCATGTATCAACAGGACAACAATTCATATGATGAAGTCCAAAAAGCAAAATACAATTGGCAACCTTAGGTCCTATTCCGTAAACGGATATCAGCTCTTTATAAGCATCTTCCGTCTGTTTGTCAAAACACAGACTTCTGCTGCCGATCTTTAATTCCTCCAAAAGCTTTATCAGATAAGCATCCCTGTAACCGAGACCACAGTTTTTCAGTTTTTCTCTTTCCTCATACATTTCCTCCGCTGTCGGAAAGAAATCCCTTTCTCCCTGTATCTCTTTTAACGATTTTGATATTCTCGGAATGTTGTTATTCTGGCTGACTATAAAGGAAACCATTGTTTCCCACAAATCCTGGTTCAAAATCCTTATTCCTCTGCCATATGCAAGTGCTTCATGAAGGTATGTGTCATCTGAATAACTTTCTTCCATTATTTTATAATCAGTTTCCAAATCAAAATAATGCTTCCAGTATCCGACCTCTTCCTCCGGACAATTTATCTCTACATGACTGGCGACTTCCCGTGCATAACATTTTTTTCTTCCGCTTGTTATCGAATATTCGCCCTCTCCAAGTTCACTCCACCCAAGCAGTACCTGTCCGCTGTTGTGTATCTTCTTCAGGTCAAAATATTCCTTTTGAAATTTCGTACTGCTCAGTTTTCCTTCCATTGTACCTCCATGTTTTCAACATAGAATTCTCTTCCGGAAACCATTGTATACTCCTCACTTCCGCAACCGGGACAGTCAACACCGTCCCTCTTCAGATCCATGGGGAATTCATACCCGCATTTGCTGCATTTGAAAGTAACCGGCTTCTTCTCAAGCTTTATATATGCACCTTCCAGAGGCGTTCCTTCCGAAAAACCATCCATGTATTTTTGGAGCCATTTTTCCTCGTAATCGTACATGCCGCCGGCAACAACCCTGATTCCGATTATACGAACCATTTTCTCGTTATCAAACTTTGATAACACTGTTTTTACAAGACCCTTTGCTATTGCCAGTTCATGCATTTCCATCACCCCATCATCAACCCGAATCTATCGGTCATTTTATTACTTATAACAAAACTCTTTTCATCCATAAATCAGCTTTTACCAGCAAAGCAGCTCATAACCGTCTTCCGTAACCAAAAGCTGAACTTCCCACTGTGCTGATGGCTTTCTGTCTTCTGTATATATCGTCCAACCATTTGTCTCATCGCAGAAAATGTCCGGCACACCAAGATTTACCATCGGCTCGATTGTAAATACCATTCCCGGTACCATAAGCATCTCCGTGTCAGGAAGGCTTACAAAACTTACCCAAGGATCCTCGTGAAACTCAAGTCCTATTCCGTGACCGCCGATTTCTCTTACTACCGAATATCCTCTTTCCTTACAGAACATGTTTATCGCATTTCCCATATCGCCGAGACAATGCCATGGTTTTACCTTTTCAAGTCCGACTTTTATGCTTTCTTTTACATCTTCAACCAGCTTTTTTTTCTCCGAACTTACATCTCCGATGCAAAACATTCTTGACGAATCAGAAAAATAACCGTTATATATGGTAGAACAGTCAACATTGATAATGTCACCGTCTCTGAGTATTTCATTTTCATCAGGTATACCATGACACACTACATCATTTATTGAAGTACAGACGCTTTTTGGGTAACCCTCATAATTAAGCGGAGCCGGTATTGCTCCAAGCTCGATTGTCTTTTCATGTACCAGAGTATTTATTTCCTCCGTTGACATGCCTGCCTTAATATTTTCTGCAACATAGTCCAAGACTGCCATATTTATTGCCGCACTTGCTTTTATTCCTTCCACCTGCTCCGGAGTCTTTATAAGCTTTCTGGATGGAACTTCATAACCTGCCCTGCGAAAATCCTTAAGTCTGTTGTCGAATGCCTCGTGACAGCTTTTATATTTCTTTCCGCATCCGCACCAACACGGTTCATTTCTTCCAATCTTTATCATATTCCGCCTCTTTTCTAAACTTTCTATGTGCAAACAGAGCAATGTCTGACAGGTTCGAGTTAATCCGAACGGATTTTTCACCCTCCCTTTTCAGCATTCCTTACACATTTCCGACTGCTATTATACGACATCTCCCCAACAAACACAAGCTTACAAAAGAAGTCTCATTCTCCCCAACGACTGTTTTAAAACACTACAAAATATACAACTGCCAATACAAAGCAGGCTGCCATTGCCATAGATATCAGACTTTTTCTGTCTTCTTCTTTATTATCTTCATTTTCATCCCTGTTCAATATTTTTCCCGACAGCCTATCAAATAAACCGACTGTTTTAATTTCTGCCGTCTCCCTTTCTTCCTCTTCCTCGCTTCCTCCACAATCCATATTCTTTATCGATTCCGATATTTCATTATCTATCTCCTTTATCTTACAGTCCGAGTTCTCAATTATTGAAAGAAGTGTTGAAAATGTACAGTTTGGCTCTCTGAGAGCCGTGCAGATTCTGTAAACTGAATATACTGACTCCTTGTCCTCGGAATCCACCCTGTCCATAAGATATTCTGCCATTTCTTCCAACTGCATATGAACATTTCTTTCATATCCCGGCACATAACAGACTCCCACCCTGTCATCGTCAGAAATGAAAACCGCATCCGGGTGAATGCAATAATTATCTTCCTCAAACATGTAGCCCTTTCCCCGTATAAAAATACCCTCCAACTCACTGATTAGCATATGAAGGAACTGTTTATCCACCGTTTTTTCTCCCAAAACCTCTGCTACTGACTTTTTTCCTGATATGTTGTAACAATAGATTTTTTCTCCATCTTCACTTCTTACATTCATAGGAAGATATCCGGGAATACTGTTATATAGGAGCATTTTCTCTCTAAAATCCTCCTCAGCATCTGATTTAAACCCAATAAATCTGTTCGTCATATCTCCACGAAAAATCACATCCAGCTTCTCAAGCATTTTCTGCCTCCCATCTGTCTCAATCGTACTCTTTAAACTCTAATATTTTTCTAATCACCCTGTATACGGTTTTCACCGATCGCGACGCCTTAACCGGGTCCTTGAATTCTCTTTCCGTTTTCAGTTTCTGTTCACCGAATACCTCATCATCCGGATAATATTTAAGTACATAATTCGAATATGTCGCTTTAACATAGGTTTCGTCTTCGTAAATTTCAATACGCTTTCCAATTGTTTTCCCCGAAAAAAGATTCGTATTTATGTTCCATTCATTTTCCTTTATCAGGTCACACAAATTTTCCCTACAGTCTTCATCTTCCATATCCTCAGGATTAATTGTATTTTCATATGGAATCCTTTTATACTGTACCGCCATTCTTGCCTCTTCCGTCAGCATATTTTCCCATGCTTTAAGAACTATCATGTCATGAAGTCTGAACCCAAACCACATAACACAAAACAGCATGATAAAAACCATTGGAATAATATAAGCCGCCTCCAGAGTAAATGATGCTTCTTTTTCAAATTTTCCAGTCAGTTTTTCTTTCATTTTAAATTTCTCCCAATCTGACAGATATGGAATATATTTCGGAAATGACATATCCCGAGAAAACAAACGGTATAAACGGTATCTTTCTCCTGCTCTTTTTTATGCTCAATATAACTGCCGTTACAAAGCATAAACCTAAAGCTATCGCCATTATTCCAATACAGGACATGCCTCCGACCGCCATGCCCGTCCAGGCAATAACAAGACCGTCACCCATGCCTACTGCCTCTTTTGATATAAGAGAAACAATAATAAATGCACCACCTATTGATATACCAAGAACCCTGTCCTGCCAGGAAACCGTATTTCCTCCTGCCAAAATAAAGAAAATCAATGGAATAACCGATACTGCCAAATAAAAAACATTAATTTTCAACGTTTTTACATCCATAACCGCTGCCAATAGCAGACAAATAAAAATATAAACATATAAAACACATGTAATAACCACTTTCCGTTTCCTCCGACTTCAACCTGCCTGTTTCCGCAATTTTTTTACCCGCCATCCCTCTCTTCCACACTGCTCAGTTTTTGCATACCTAACCGTTTCCGCATTTTTTGCACTCACCCATGCCTTCAGATTCAGCATACTCTTTTGAGATTTCCTTAACATCCCTCTCAATACGGCTGCATTCCTTGTCAAAGTGATACCTTGTTCCATAATCTGTTATATATACCATTTTCCCCGATGGCACATCCCCGCAGCTTTCACAGGGATAATATATTGCACTGCTTTTACTTCGCAAGAATGGAATCTCACTTAATGCAGCCTTCTTCAACTTCACATTTATATATGTACAATTTCTGTCCGTATGATATACAGTCCCATTTTCAGTCACATAAACAGTCTCATCTGAGGCATCTTCTCCATCATCGGTCTCCGGCTCATCATAAAATTCTCTGCTTTCTTCCCATCCCCAACCAAAAAAACCATTCATTTCAAAGTACTGCACAACATGTCTGTTCTTATTGCTGAATATTGTAAGAGGAAATTCAAATAAATACTCTGCTCTTATAACAATTTTTTCATTTCCGCCGTATGCATGGGAAGAATTCAGACTTATTCCTTTTTCTCCCTCCCTAATCAAATCCAGTTCAATGTCATTGTCATCAAAATAGTCTGTCATCAGCTCTTTTATGTAGGCTGTTCCAATGGCGCCGGCCAAATATTCCTCTTCCAGACTTAAAATATAACGAAATTCTTCCGTATCATCCCCCGTAATTACACTGACCGTATCTTCAAATATCCCGGATTTTTCAATATATGCAGCTATCGTTCCTTTTTCATATATCTGCTCCGATGCATATAACATTGCCTGATAGACCATGAGCTGAGTGTATTGATAAAGAAAAAGATACAAAAACATAATCAACACATAAAAGCATAAAGGAATTACGAATGCCGCCTCAACCGTAAGAGAGCCTTGTGCCTTATTTTTTTCATGTTTTCTCCCTGTATTTATGTTATACATCCTATAATGTTTTTATTGGAAGGGTTTCCGACATAAATATCCATACTTTGGAATAGCGGACAATTTATCGGAAACCCTTCTTCTGCTTCCTTCCTCCCATACATTTTACTGCTTTAATTCCTTTATGAATACATATGCACCAAATCATGGGTATTTCTTCATATGACAATAATTCCTTTTTAGAATCCTGCCTCTTCATGGAATTTTTCTTTCATCATGCGGTGATTTATCCGGCATAAATTCATTTATTTTACCACTAAACTGTACTGTCCATAATTTACGGCATTGCAATAAGTGTCTCTATCTCATATGTTATGGTCGAGCCCTTATTTACTATCGGTACTGAGGCGTACCTGCTTCCCATTGAGACCTTTGCATCAACCGCAAAGGCAGTATAGCAATTTTCAATACTAAAATCTGAATCATACATCCATTGCATGTTTTCCTGAATCAGATCCATCATTCTGAAACTCAAAATATCCGAACCGGTCATAAGAAGAAATACTGAAATATAAAACTGATACCCAAATTTAACCAATCCGGCCGCTTCATAGTCATCTGCCCTGCTGTCAATATTGTCCTTTGTAAAATAGAGCACATCCCATGATTTTATGCACACAGATTCACTGTTAGCAATAAAGTCCACTGCCTTTCCCCTCAGTATTGCTGCCGTTTCAACTATCGCACATTCAACTGCATATGCTACCGTATACAAAACATAGATTATGGCGGACACAATATTGGTCGCACCAAGCAATTCCAAAACTGCCGCAATAAAATCCTGTGTTCCTGTATCCGTAAGTATAAACGCGAGGCTCATTATCAGTCTGATTCCGAAAATACTCCACGCCGCATCCCTGACATTAACGTCATCCTTCAAATTTCCAAAAATAAGATACTCCTGCTCATAACGCAGTCTTCCATTTATTTCATCTCTGGCGAAATTATCAAAATTCGTGCTTGCATAAGCGGTTAAAACCGCCTTCTCACCTGTTCCCTTTGCGCCTTCTTCGACAGCATTTATAAACTTCTTAAAGAAACCTGCATCAGCAACTTTACTTATGTAATTTCCTTCATCAATATCAACGTCCGTAAGATCAAATTCTGAATACAGCGTAGACGTTACATTCCTGCCATAATGATTATAACTTGGCAGATCCTTGGCTGAAATCTTCCTTTCTGAAAGTTCATCTATGTCCTCAAACCACAGCCCGGAGAACCCCTCCGTAAGCAGAAGCTTCAAAGTATTATACAAATCCTCTATAGCAAGCTTTTTTTCTTCATCTGCTTCCTCATCGTCTTCCTCATTATCATCAAGCAGGTCTTCTATTGCCTCTTTAACATCAACCTCCGAGTCATCCAGGAAATCCAAAACCTCTCTGAGACCTTTCACATCCATGTCCGCCAATTCATCTGCCAGAAATTCAATTGTTTCATAAAGTGCATCATCCATAACCTGGTTTTTGAAGCCTTCACACTGATTATCCAACATGGTTCCTGTAGCCGTTATTTCACAATCCGTACATTCCTGATTCCACAAAAATCCTTCTTTTACCGGGGATGCCGGTGGGGTTCCTACCTTGTTAAACAGTGTAATTATTTCATCTGACACCCCACCAAGATCCTCGTAAACAAAATCTTCCCCAACAGGCACGGCCAGTAATCCATACTGACTGTAAAGAGGCGCATAATACATCCCTATCACGGACTCCAGTGCCTTATTCATGCTTTGAAATGCAATACTTCTTCCGGCATATACATATGCATGTTCCAGTGTTACAAGCAGCATTGCTATAATAATAAACAGCACAAACGTCATAGTTACGGTTATTCCTGCTCCTCGTTCTTTGTTCTTCATACCTGTCTCTCCATAACATTTTCTATATTTCTGCTGTTAATGAAGTATGCTGCTGCTGTCATTTTTTATCGAATTAAAGGCTTCATTAATAATTGCCGTTATCTGATTTTTAAATACCAATACAAGACTTATAAGAATTACAATAATCAGCACCAGTTCAATAATGGATCCACCCTTATTATTTGATAAGACACTATCAAAACCTCTTTTTAATTTCCAATAAAATCTGTTTAACATTTTTTCCTCCTTTTACATTTGCATTGTCATAAACGCCGGAATCATGATTATAAGAATTATAATTATAAACATGCCTGCCATCGGAATCAGGAGCTTTACACTGGTTTCTTCACCTTTCTTCCTTATTGCCGACTGTCTTTCTTTAAGTACCTCCGTTACCTCCTTTCTTAACTGCGGTATCAAGTTCTCTCCGCCAAGTTTTACGCTTTGTGACAGTAGAGATGCAAATCTGATATAATACATGTTTCCACAACGTTTTCCCATTTCTTCATAACATTCGGACTCTGCCCGGCCTATTTTTATTTCATTTTTCGTCCTGAGCATTTCCTCGTAAACATATCGCACTTTCTTGCTCTTTTTCTTACGCTTCTCATAATCAAGTGCCGTTCGCTCAAATGAACCTCGAACCGTATTTCCTGCCTCCAGAAGAAGTGTAAATTTGCTTATAACCTCCGGATAGTCTATTATTAACTGCTTGTTTCTCTCTTCCATTTTGTTTTTTCTCTTTTCAATACCAAGAGGAATCATCAGAATAGAAACTACCAACCCTATTACCGGAATTATCCATTCGTTACTCTCATTTACCATATAAAAACTTATTTCGTCATCATTAACCTTATCAGGAAGTTCCACTTTTTTATCATACTTGCTCTTTTCCATAAGCTCATCAATATAGTTCTTTATATATGCAGTATTCTTACTGGATTCACTTGCCGGATAAACTTTCAGATTAAAATCATGCTTTTCTTCATACTCAAAGTACTTTATTGTTGCCGTAACCGTCACATCCACCGCTTCATATAATTCTTCATTATGTACAGTTCCGGACGTTCCTACTATGTATCCGTCAGAACTGTTCCAGGAAATTGTCACTAAAGGATTATCCGCCTGATTAACAAGATTAAGATTAGCAACCACGTGAGACAACGCTTCATTTTCCCCAATCATAATCTTTTCCAACGAGCTGCTCACTTCCTTCACAGTCTCGACCATTTCACTTTCGCTTGGATAAACCTGACTTACATCAATACTTATCGGAATTTCCTCTCCCTCATATTGTATCGTCATGTCCGCGCTACTGCTGCCGCTGTCCGGTCTTAATATGTACTCAATTTTACTTACATCATATATACCCGATTTACTCATCACAAGACTCATAACAGCTGACAGAAACAGTACCGCAATTGAAAGATTAACATTCTCCAATCGAAGCAATCTTCTTTTATCACTTACGTTCTCTCCAATATACAGTTTTGAGAAAACTTCCTTTTCCTCTTCATCCCTCCATGGTGTAAAATACATCCTTATTCTGTCATAAAGAGACAATAAAACTGCTGCTCCCGGCATAAATAAGTGTTTTAGTTTTTTGGAAACTTTCTCGCCTCCAAACCTATAACTTCGGGATAAAGTACCCATAAAATTTAATAACAGGCACATTATAATAATTGCTAAAGAAACCGCTGCCATATCAAATCATACTCTCCGTACCGTCAATAATGTTTTCACCATATTCTGATAAACCGAAATACAAAACCGCTACCGCAATCATGATCAGCTTACCAAGGGAATTATCATACAGAAAAGAAATAAATGAAGAAGAAAACAATTTAAAGTATGCCAAAATACCTAACGGCATCAGCCTCATAATCATACATTCATTCCTGTTTGCTGCAATTATTCCGTCAATTTCTCTTTTCATCTCGATTTTCTCATACATATCAGATGTCGCCGCCCTTATAAGTTGAAGAATATTTCCTCCACTCCGCTTTGCAACAGAAAATACATCAGAAAAATTAATTATCTCTTTTACATCCGTCTCATTTGCGAAGTCTTCAATTATATCTTCAATATTCTCGCTCAAATCCAAACGTCTTTCCATTTTTTCGAGACTTAAAACCATTGCCGCACCTTTTCCGTACATAACTTCCATATCCTTTTTTGCCAGAGTGATGGATTTTTCAATGGTTTCACCGGCCTCCATTGCCGTTTGCATGCATCCAAGGGTATCCCTAAACTGAATTACCATCACTTCTCCCGCTTTTTTTCTGTATTTTTTACGAAATTTAAAAAACAAATATATAACGTAAGGAAACAAGATAATTACACCCAAAACGGAATCGAAAAAAAGGAACGCAGATGCAAGTATAATCAGCGAATTTTTTAATATATAACTAAGTACAAAGCCTATCATCCATCGGTCGTTTGCCTTCATATATTCCTCCCCTGTAATAAAAACTGTCTGTCAAACTAAACACAGCCTGCATTAAATTAAATCTGTTTATCAATCTAAACACAGCCTGCAATTTTAAACTTTTCAGTGTTTTTAAGTGAATTTACCTTCACAAGATACCCATAAACCTTATTATCATTATGTGATTTTTCCTCCCGGAACTCATAAAGCGTGTTCAACCGGATTTCTCCATTTTCTATACCGTCTATCTCGCATATTGAAGTAATCTTTCTTGAGTTATCCCTCATTCGGCTTATACCTATAATAATGTCAATAGCAGAAACAATTTGCGATCTCACTGCCGCCAACGGAATGTTTTCATCCAAAAGAACCATAGTCTCAAGTCTCATGATCATATCTCTTGGCGAGTTGGCATGTCCCGTCGACATCCCCGTATGCCCTGTATTAAGTGCCTGCAGCATATCAATTGCTTCCTTTCCCCTTACCTCTCCGACGATAATTCTGTCGGGCCTCATTCTTAAGGCCGATTTTATAAGATCCCTTATTGTTATTTCATTTTTTCCTTCTATGTTAGCATTCCTCGCTTCGAGTCTTACCAGGTTAGGAAGCTCATCCATTATTAATTCCGCTGAATCTTCTATTGTTATTACACGTTCTTCGACATTAATAACGGAAGCAAGGGCATTAAGCATGGTAGATTTACCGCAACCTGTTCCTCCTGAGCATATTATGTTATACTTTGCCCTTACCAATAGTCTCAAAAAATCCGCCACATCATTTGTCATCGTTCCAAGTCTCACAAGACTCTCAAGATTCATAACATCCCTCTGAAACTTTCTTATGGTGACAACCGGACCCACCAGTGAAACCGGCGGAAGTATTATATTTACACGTGATCCATCTCCGGCAAGTCTTGCATCAACAATAGGATGCGCTTCATTAACCGTCCTGTTTACCCCTGAAGCAATAATCTGAATTATGTCTTCCAGTTTCTTTACCGACTCAAACTTCTTATCCGACCTATATAATCTTCCATCTCTTTCATAAAAAATATTATCCGGGCCATTAACCATTATTTCTGTTATTGATTCATCCTCAATCAAATCCTGTAAGACGTCCAGACGCCTTATGGAATTAAAAACATCCCTTCTTATTTTTATCTTTGTATCTATATCGATATATGCCGTTTTTGAATATGATCCAAGGGCCTCATCTATTAATTTAAGTACCCTTTCATCAGATATTTCACAGGAGACATCTATCTTTTTCAGTATCATATTTTTTATTTTTTTTGCTATATCTTCACTCATAAAAACCTCTGTACCTATATTTTTCTTTCAAACATCTTCCGGCTGCCTGTAGTCTTCTTTTATATACTAATCGCTGTTTGCTTTCTTTCTCCATCAGGACCTCTTTCTATAATCAATTATACTATCTTGCTGTTTGCTTTGTAGTCAGAAGTCTTCTG
The DNA here is from genome assembly GCA_964584255.1 of uncultured Lachnoclostridium sp. Taxonomy (GTDB): domain Bacteria; phylum Bacillota; class Clostridia; order Lachnospirales; family Lachnospiraceae; genus UBA3775. Next base: position 25,906 of record CAZOZM010000020.1, read on the forward strand.
ACCGGCTGTTTTTTTCCGTTTTTTTCTGAACTCAATTTTTCCTGAAAATTGTCTCTGTTTTCTCTTTCATCACCTGTTAAATTCTTATTTGCAGCATTGTAGTATTTTTTCATAAGTTCATATAAAGATGTCTCCCTATATTGACGTAACGGAAGATTTCCTTCTGCCAACTTCTGATCATATTCCGGTGCGATACATATAACCTTTTTATCAAAATCACTTCCAAAAATCTTTTTAAAATGTTCCTTCTTCAATTTACAGTTTAATGAGTCGTCATTTCCCAAAAGAAAAATCCTTTCGCTTTTTTCAAGTATCACTGATGAACATAATGGTAAATTGCTAACATCAAATACAACGCACTGATATCTTCCTTCCTCAGCAATTCCGGCAAATAAATCACGCATATTTTCCTTTGTAAATAAATTTACATCTTCATACGCCGAAACTCCTGTAATATAGTCAAAGCCTTCATAATAAACCGGTTTTCCATCTGACGAAAGTGTCCAGTTTTTTCCATGCACCTTGACATTATAGATCGCATCAGACAGATTTTTTTCATCTTCCATATCCGGCGGCAAGACGATAAACGGATCCAGGCTGATGAATAAAACACGTTTTTCTCTGCCGACAACTGAAGCCAGACTCAGTGCTGCTGTTGAAGCTCCACCGCCTCCCTTTTCAGCACAAACACTGTAGGTCTTATAGGTATGATTTTCAACTCTTTCATCCCTATTGGAAATGCGTACTTTAAAGCATATCTCATCAATGATTCTGTCAGTGCTCTGATACATAAACAGACTATTTCCTCCACATCCTTTCTCGTCGCTGAGAATAATATACTCCTTTTCATTTGCAATACCTGTCTTTTCAAACATCTTCTCGCTTATTAAAAGGACATCCACATCCTTTACGGATCTGAAAAACTCATATTCATCCGACTCATAAAAAACCTCTATCTTGTAATCAATCACATGTGAATTGCAAATACTTTCATATAAAGCATTAGCATAGATCACATCCTCACTAACAATCGCCATAAGCTTTTCCATACGCATTTCCTCCGGTTTTGTGCTACGTCCAAAATATATCCTTTGCAATTCGAGTTCAATCCCTAAAAAATTTTTCAAATCAAGTTTGTGCAATTTTCATTTTCCCGAAATTTTCTTTGTGTATTTTTACACTGACATATTTAACAAACAAACTCTAAAACAAAAAAATAATCAACAAACACTTCTTAAATAATTGTATACCTTTAACAAAACTCTCTTTTTCCTATTGACATACTTAAAAATCTCCTTGTAATCCTAACCATCTTTTAAACAGACAAATTTGTTGACACTATTGATACTTTTGACCTTACGATTCTATCCATCTTTTGAACAAAAAAATTTGTTGACACTATTGATACTTTTGATCTTACGATTCTATCCATCTTTTGAACAAAAAAATTTGTTGACACTATTGATACTT
>CAZOZM010000020.1:27475-30084 GCA_964584255.1 uncultured Lachnoclostridium sp.
CTTACGATTCTATCCATCTTTTGAACAAAAAAATTTGTTGACACTATTGATACTTTTGATCTTACGATTCTATCCATCTTTTGAACAAAAAAAAGATGCAGTCATCTTCTATAGAGACTACATCCTTTTTTATTTAAAGTTTTCTTCTGGATTTATTTATTTCCTCGGCAACCTTATTAACACCTTCTTTAAATTTCTCCAGATCACCATTTGAATCAACACCGTTAGATGTCCATGCCATTGCACCATTCCATCCATTATTATACGCATTTATATAACACTCTGAACCACTCATATCTTTTGAGTTTTTCACACTTGATGTTGTTCCTGAAGCCGGAAATTCACCGATTACAACAGGTTTTGTTCCATCCGTACCAAAGCTTACAGGATCCTTATCGAATGGGAAACCATACCATTCCGCTTCCCAATCATAAAAATGAGGAGAATAGAAATCCAAATATGAATTCTCATTGCCTGACAGTTTTTGAAGATATTCATCACTTCCGAAATTTCCTTCGTACCTGTCACTATTATATTTTATCATTCCGAAGCCTATTGTAACAAGAATATCACTGTTTTCATGAATCGCAGCAGCTTCCCTTGCAAAAAGCATACAAATATCATCCATATCAATCTTTCCGCACTGCTCATTTTCGTAAATCCACTCCGGCTCATTACAGAGGTCTATGCTCCAAAGCGAATCATAATCGTCATATCTCTCACAGAAGGGAATAACAAATTCATTAATATAAGTGTCTATTGCCTGTGTATCCCTGAGCATCCATCTCCAGGAATTATACGTTTTGTATGTATCCTTGAAGTGGTCAAATGACATTATTGTCGCCATAATGTATATACCATTTTCCTCGGCACATTTAAAGAATGAATCCAAATCCGTCCAATACTTGTCCGAAACCTTTTGAACATATCCACCTTCATCTATATCAAATCCGACATCTCCATTACAGGATATCCAAACTCTTGATGCATTTACTCCATTTTTCCGAAGAACTGCAAAATGTGAATTCCAGAACTCCTCATCATAGTTGCCTCCAAAATCATTCCAATTATCCCAAGGAGTATTAACACCGTTAATGAATAATATCTCATCATCTACTACGAAATCAGTGCCTTTCACTTCAACTCTGCCCGGTATTATGGAATTGATAGCCGATTTGTCCTGTTCCTCCGGCATTTTATTTTCCTCAGGTGCCGGCTCAACTGTAGGGGTAGCACTTTCCGTAACCTGAGTTGCAGGCTCATTATTTTTCTCACCTGACGATATATTTTCATTTTTGCTGCCGCAACCAACTGCCGACATAATCATAATTGCAGTCATTATTGATGCGGTAAATCTCTTTAAACCCTTTACCATAAAAATCTCCTTTTATATTCTTTAATCGATGTAATTTACTGCCCTTAATTAAGACTTGGTTTCCTTCTTTTAATGAAAATCGGATTTCCCGTTCTTTATTAAGTTGTAATATACCACTTTTAGATAAAGTATAGTTTACTACTCTTAAACAAAGTTTATTCTGCCGTTTCCGGATAACCGGATGTTTCCATAAACCTAATATTTATCGTGAGCTTCTAAAAAATCCCCGTTATAAAAATCTCCAATCCAATGAATATCAGGATTACACCTCCCAATATTGCAGCTCTTCCGGAAAATTTTGTACCCACTTTTTTTCCGATTACCAAGCCGGCCATGCAAATAAAAAATGTGACCACCGCTATAATTATAGCACAAACAATAGCCATAGCCAATCCATATTCTGCGATTGTAAATCCTACCGATAAGGCGTCTATTGAAGTTGCAACGCCCTGTATAAACAGTTCGTAAATTCCTATATCCTTATTTTCGTTCTCATCATCTCCGCCTTTTATACCCTCTAAAAGCATTTTTCCACCAATAAACAGTAAAAGAATAAGAGCTATCCACGGAATCAACCTTTCAAAGTCTTTAAAAACCTGAATAATTGTATGTACACAAATCCAGCCGATCATAGGCATTAATGCCTGAAAGAATGCAAAGACTCCTGCTATGCCACACATTCTGCTGCTTTTCATTTTGGGCTCATTTAGACCATTTGCTAAAGAAACCGAAAAAGCATCCATGGCCAAACCAACACCGAGAAAAACACTGTTTACAAAGAACATTACATTCCAATCCATATGAAAATCCTCCCAACATACATAAATATATGCACAAAAAAAACCAAGCATAGAAAACTATACTCGGTTAACTTCATAATAACAGACTTCATGTATAGTTCTCTATCTATACATGAGTCTCGCAATTTAAAACAAGCCAGACCTCGCGGTCAGTATGTTGACTTGCTACGATTATCGCTTGCTACTCCCTCATGGAATTACAATGCTGTGATTTTATCATTACAAGATATGTTTGTCAATCACTTTTTAGACAAAAAAAATCAACATTCAATGAATGCTGATTTATAAGCGTGAACCACTGGGGATTCGAACCCCAGACAACTTGATTAAAAGTCAAGTGCTCTACCACCTGAGCTAGTGGTCCGTAAATTAACTTAATAAAAATGCCCAGAACCGGAATCGAACCAGTGACACGAGGATTTTCAGTCCTCTGC
>CAZOZM010000021.1:0-28355 GCA_964584255.1 uncultured Lachnoclostridium sp.
TCTTTTTACAACAAAGTTTTCCGACAACCATTTTTTGTGCACTTTTTCACCTGTCCGGATGTTTCCGACTATATATTTTCCTCATTTTTTCCTTCAGGAATACGCGAAACAATTAAATCTATCAATTCTTCAGTATCCATCATTCCGATATTTACCGTTTCATTTTCACCTTGACCAACAATCAGATAAGGAACACTCATCACATTATATTTTGTCCTCATTTCCGTACATACAGCAGCATCATATATTTCAACATCAATTTTAGAAGATTTTGCGGCAAGGAACTCGGCCGCCATGACTAAAGGCGGACACATTGAACATGTAACGGTTATCATTATTTTGAGATTAATCATTTCATCTATTTTTTCCAATTTAGATTCGTATTCTCCTGAAAGATTCTGATTAAATCCTGATGCATAAAGTATACCATATAAGAAACTGGTAATCTCATATTCCTCAGGAACACCATAATAGGTTATTCCCATTTTTTCTCCGTCCTCATTGCATATTTCAATTCTGGGAATTTTTCTGTCTCCTCTTTCAAATATATAATCAATCTGTATCTTCTCCGAGCCTTTTTTTACTCCCTCCATAAACCTGCTAAGCTGATTCGAAAGGTTATCATCATATAAATAAGCTCTTATCAACACATTTTTATCCATTTTATCGAACAACATTCTAAGCTTATCGCTCATTTCATTATTTTCATGACCTCTATCAAACATTACTCCCTCTTTTCCGAGTATAAACTCTATAAATTTAACTGCTCTCTTCACTTAGCGTGGCACATCATACTCCGTCATTCTTCAAATTCATATCGAATGTGCTTACCTGTCCAAGAACTTTCCCATCGCCACAGCCGCCACCGCACCGTCTGACGCGGCTGTAACAAGCTGTCTTAAATTTTTCTTTCTGACATCACCCGCGGCAAATATACCGGCTGTTTTTGTTTCGCAATCTTCTGATGTAAGAATATAACCTTCGTCATCGGTTTCTGCATATTCCTGCACAAGCTTTGATTCAGGTACGTATCCGGCAAAAATAAAAACCCCAAATCCTCTTTCTCCTGAAGTAAAAATATTTGTATCACTGTTCTTTCGATTTATTAATGTTATACTTTCCGGTCTGTCCTCTCCCGTTATCTCAGCAATCTCAGTATTCAAACAGATTGTTATTTTCTTATTTTCCTTTAATTTTGAAATAACACTTTCATCACATCTCAATCGGTCTCCTCTTACGAGCAGGTTTACATGTGCGGCATATTCTGTCAGAAAAATTGATTCCTCAGCAGCAGTATATCCACCTCCGACAACAAAAAGCTCCTTACCTCTAAACAGTTCTCCATCACATACGGAACAGTACGACACTCCTCTTCCCGTAAGTCTGCGTTCTCCGGGAAAGCCTATTCGTCTGGGACTTGCACCTGCAGCGTAAATCAAACCTTTCGAAACAAATTCTCCCGAATCCGTTTTTGTTCTTTTATACGCACCGTCCAAGCGGATTTCCTTCACCTCTGCTTTTATAAATTCCGTGCCGTAGCCGAGCGCCTGCTCTTTCATTACTTCTCCAAGTTTCCACCCGTTTATGCTTTTTATCCCCGGATAATTCTCAACCGTCTCTGTAGCTGCAATCTGACCTCCGTAGTTTCCTTTTTCGACAAGCAGTACTTTTCTGCCTACTCTTGAAAGATATATAGCTGAAGTCAGACCGGCTGTCCCTCCACCAACAATAATAACATCATATTTATCCTGCATTTGTCACCTCATCCGTCTGATTTTCCTCTTTCTTATTTTGTATCAAATTCGTTTTTATATACATAAGCTTTAAAGCGTTTTTAACAAATGTCGGCAGATACAATTTCGTTATATAAAAACCGAACCTTACAGCAACACTTGGTAACAAATCCGACAGATTATAAAAAAAGAAACAGTGGGCTGTTCTCAGCCACACTGTTTCCTGATTAATTCAAGTATTTAATTTCTTCTCTTATATAGAGAACTTTTCTAAGACTGCCTTTCAATTCCTAAAGAAGGTTTATTCCGGCTTCCTTTGCTGCTCTGCATACATCATCCGGCCATATTGAAGACTGAACTTCTCCGATATGAGCTCTTTGAAGGAAGAACATACATATTCTTGATTGTCCGATTCCTCCGCCTATTGTATATGGCATTGTTTTCTCAAGAATCTTCTTCTGGAATGGAAGTTCCGCTCTTTCCATGCAGCCGGCTATTTCAAGCTGCTTCATAAGTGAATCTTCATCAACTCTTATTCCCATCGAAGAAAGCTCCAATGCTCTGTCAAGAACAGGATAGTAAACAATTATGTCACCATTGAGTTCCCAATCATCATAATCCGGAGCACGTCCGTCATGCTTTTCTCCTGATTTAAGTTGTCCTCCGATTTTCATGAGGAAAACAGCTCCGTTTTCTTTTGCAATAAGATTTTCTCTTTCCTTTGGTGTCTTATCAGGCCATCTGTCCTCTAATTCCTGCGTTGTGACAAAAGAAATTTCGTTAGGAAGGAATGGGTCCATAAAATGATATTTTCCACAGATGTAGTATTCTGTCTGCTTTATTGCCATATAGATTCTGAAAACTGTTTCTTCCAAAGTTTCCCGATTTCTTTCTTCCTTGGAAATTATTTTTTCCCAATCCCACTGATCAACATAGAGTGAATGAACGTTATCCGTTTCTTCATCTCTTCTTATGGCACTCATATCAGTATAAAGACCTTCACCAACGTCAAAACCATACTCTCCAAGTGCATTTCTCTTCCACTTGGCAAGCGAATGAACGATTTCAACCATTGCCTCATCCTGTTCCTTTATGCCGAACGTAACCGGACGCTCAACACCATTCAGATTATCATTAAGTCCCGACTCCGGTTTAACAAATAAAGGAGCAGATACTCTTGTCAGATTTAATGCAGCTGCAAGAGCCCTTTCAAAATAATCCTTAACTTCCTTGATAGCCTTTTCGGTTTCTTTTATTGACTGAGGGCTTTTATAACCTTCAGGAATATAAATATTTCCCATAAAGCATTCCTCCTATCAAATTATTTACTCTTTTTATAATTCACAGTTATTAACTGTTCTTGGGAATGGAATGACATCTCTGATATTGCCCATTCCGGTAAGGTACATTACGCATCTTTCAAAACCAAGTCCGAATCCGGCATGTCTTGCAGTACCGTATTTTCTGAGATCCAGATAGAAATCGTAATCTTCCTTTTTAAGTCCGAGCTCATCCATTCTTGCAGTAAGCTTTTCATAATCATCTTCTCGCTGGCTTCCTCCGATTATCTCACCGATTCCCGGCACGAGACAGTCCATGGCAGCAACCGTTTTTCCGTCGTCATTAAGCTTCATATAGAATGCCTTAATTTCCTTTGGATAATCGGTTACAAATACAGGTCTCTTGAATACTTCTTCTGTAAGATATCTTTCATGTTCTGTCTGAAGATCACAGCCCCAATAAGCCTTAAATTCAAACTTATCATTGTTCTTTTCGAGCAATTCAATTGCCTCTGTATATGTAACATGGCCGAACTCTGAATTAACAACATTCTGAAGTCTGTCTATAAGTCCCTTATCAATGAAACTGTTAAAGAATGCCATTTCTTCCGGTGCATTTTCAAGCACATATCTTATAACATATTTAAGCATGCTTTCTGCAAGCATCATATCGTCTTTTAAGTCTGCAAAGGCAATTTCCGGTTCAATCATCCAAAACTCTGCAGCATGTCTTGTTGTATTTGAGTTCTCTGCTCTGAAAGTAGGACCGAATGTATAAATGTTTTTAAATGCCATTGCATAGGTTTCTCCATTAAGCTGACCGCTTACCGTAAGATTTGCAGCCTTATTAAAGAAATCCTTTGTAAAATCAATACTTCCGTCTTCATTTTTAGGAAGATTGTTCATATCCATTGTGGTAACCTGGAACATTTCACCTGCACCTTCGCAGTCACTTCCTGTAATGATTGGAGTATGAACATATACAAAATCTCTTTCCTGGAAGAACTTGTGAATTGCATATGCACAAAGTGAACGAACCCGGAATACTGCCTGGAAAGTATTTGTTCTTGGTCGTAAATGTGTTATCGTCCGAAGATACTCAAGCGAGTGTCTCTTTTTCTGAAGAGGATATGCCGGGGAAGACTCTCCTTCCACATAAACGCTTTCTGCCTGAATTTCAAATGGCTGCTTTGCTTCAGGTGTTGCAACAAGCTCACCTTCAACTATAATGGCAGCTCCTACATTAAGCTTGGAAACTTCCTGAAAGTTTTCCATCGTATCATGATAAACAACCTGTAAAGGCTCGAAAAACGTTCCGTCATTAAGTACGATAAATCCAAAAGTCTTTGAATCTCTTACAGAACGAATCCATCCTCCAACTTTAATTTTCTTTCCTATATATTCATCCCTGTTTCTGAATATTTCTCTGACTGAAATAATATCCATAACGCACCTCCAACAAATATTGTTACATTGCCATATAAAACCGCTTATCCGATTTTTCGCCAATATCTGGATAAGTTTATCACACTTTGTCCAATAATGCTATAGTGTTAATTAATCTAATTTTACTTTTAATGGCCGATTTTTTCTACAAGCTGCACATTTGCCCTTTATTTTCCGTTGTCATCTGACACTCGCACATTCCGAAACCTCATTGCGCAGTACTTTAAGTCCGTGAGTAAGCTCCGGCAGAAGGAATGTGAGAGCTTCCTCAACAGCCTTCGGACTTCCCGGCAGGTTGACTATCAGTGTATTTTTCCTTATTCCCGAAACTCCCCTGCTAAACATGGCTCTCTTTGTTATTGTCATCGAATAAGCCCTTATGGCTTCCGCTATTCCGTTTGCCATTCTGTCACACACTTCTATGGTAGCTTCCGGTGTAACATCCCTGGTGGAGAATCCGGTCCCGCCTGAAGTAAAAACCACATCGACACATCTTCTGTCCGCAAAATTTATCAGTTCTTTTTTTAAGTTTTCCGCTTCATCCGGCAAAACCATAACTTCAACCACCTTGTAGCCTGCAGCCTTCAATATGCTTTCCGCAGTCACTCCGCTTTTATCTTCCCTTTCTCCTGATGAAGCCTTATCACTCATCACTATAACCGCTGCCGTGAATTGTCTGTCTTCTTCCGGCATCACAGCCTGCACCGCATCCCCCGGTCTGATTATTCCGCCATTTACTACTTTTGCAAAAACACCGACATGCGGCATAATGCATTTTCCCATTCGTTTATATATGTTACAGTGATTATGACATTCCTTACCAATCTGCGTAATCTCAAGCTCAGCTTCACCAATTACCAGTTTTGCGCCGACCGGCAACTCATGAACATCAATTCCTGAGACAACAAGATTTTCGCCAAATGCTCCAAATCCGACATTTGCTCCCTGCCTGTTGAATTCCTCTTCCTTTTCGTACGAAAGAATACTCACCTGCCTGTGCCATGTTCCGGCATGTGCATCCCCTTCTATACCATGGTTCACTGCCAGTCTCGCTTCGGAAAGCTCCGTCTTTTCAGTCCCCTTATCCCGACTTACACAGATTCCCTCTATTTTTCCACTCATATTCATTCCAGTTTCAACCTCCGATTGATGACATGCTTTTATGTTCGACAAGTTCTTCATTTTCACCAAAGCAGTGCCCTTCAGGCTTTAATCCGACAGCCTCAAGTAAAAATTTCTCAAGCCGGTCACTGTCGTGAACCGCTACCGTCAGATCAACCGCATCTTCATAACACAGACAGGGTTTTATTTTTCCGTCGGCAGTAAGTCTTAGTCTGTTACACTCTCCGCAAAACTTACCGTGAATAGGATTTATAAACCCGACATATCCTTTAAATCCCGGGATTTCGTAATAAACTGCCGGTCCGTTTCCTTTGTAACTGCTTTTCTTTATATCTCCAAAACAATCCCCCAGCTTTTTTATAAGCTCCGTATTGGATACACCTTTTAAAAACCGACCGTACCCCACAGGCATAAGTTCAATAAACCTCACATCTATCGGCTTTTCAGCGGCCATAAAGACAATATCTTTCCACTCCGCCTCATTTATGTTCTGCATTAGAACAGTATTGATTCTAAGCTTTATCCCTGCATTCAGACAATCCTCAATCCCTTCAAGAACTGCATTCAGTTTATCTGAGCCCGTTATTTTTTTATAGTTCTCTCCATTTAACGTATCAAGACTTACATTTATGACATCAACCCCTGCATCCTGCAGCACGGCAAGTTTTTCCTTCAATAAGACGCCATTTGTCGTTATTCCCACCTGACTGATTTCCGGAATCAGCTTTATCCGCTTTATGATATCCGCCAGCTTCTCATAAAGGAGAGGTTCCCCTCCCGTTATCCTGACTTTACTTATCCCCAAAGCCGCTGCTGCCTTTGCTACTTCAACAAACTCATCCGGCTTTAAACATTTCATCCCTTCATATGTTTCACATCTTTTTCCCAACGGTTTGCAATAGCAGCAGTCAAGATTACATTTGTCCGTTACGGATATCCTTAAATAATCTATATTTCGTCCAAATCCATCCTTCAAAAAATCACCTCTGCGTTTTAAAGTCTTTCAATAAAAATCTGCAGTATTCCGCCACAAATCATTCCATTGTTCAAAGCTTCGTCTCCGGTTATATCTTCCTTTATCAGCGTACATTTCTCTCTTTTTTGAAGCATATCCGCTGCCTTTTTTATAACCCTTGCTTCCATAAGACCGCCGCCTATTGTTCCCTTTATGGTTCCGTCCCCATAAACGAGCATTTTTGTACCCACACTTCTCGGTGCCGAACCATTTCTTGAAACTATCGTTGCAAGTGCAGTCTCTTTATCGGCAGCACCGTTGATTATTGCATCGGCCAGTTCGTTTGAAAGTCCCTCACTTCTGCTTCTCAGATTCTTCACTTTGATTACTTCTGCCATAATGGAAATTGCTATTTCCTCCGGGGTTTCCGCCGCTATATCTAAACCAATCGGGGCATGAAGATCCGAAATCCGGTTTTCCGTAATTCCTGTATCCTTAAGGAAACCCTTTATCGCTTCAACTCTTTTCCGGCTCCCCATCATTCCTACATACCCGTATGTTTTTGTAAAAATCTGCTTCAGACACGCTTTGTCATATGCATGTCCTCTGGTAACAACAATGAACACCGTGTCTTTCGTTCCTCTGACTTTTTCCAACATGGACGGATAATCACCCGTCATCACCTCATCTGCTCCGGCTTTTTTTGCATTTTCAGCAAACTCCTCTCTGTCCTCCAAAACAACGGTCTTTATTTTTAACAGCCCTGCCGTCTTTATTAATGCCATCCCGACATGACCGCATCCGCATATTACTATTTCCGGTCTTCCTCCATACCTCTCTCTGTATATCTGAACTCCGTTTACGTTGAAAAGACCGTTTTTCCAATCATCTTTCTCCCGAAAAACAGACAGATCCTGACTTTTGAAAAAATCGTCGAAATATATACATCTGTCGCCTTCCAATATGAGTTTTTCTCCTGAATGTTCACCGTCAACAGCGGTATACACCATCAGGTTCTCACGATTCTCACATAAATACTTCCAACAATTCTTCATTTCAGACCTCACATCTTTTATTCATTACAGTGTCTGCATAAAATGCACCCGGGAACTTCATAACGGGCTATTTCCCAAAGCCGCAATTAGGATATGTACACACTTCACAGCCAAGACACAATCCGCCTTCCCCATATTTTTCAAGTTCTTCTTTATTGATTCGTATATCAGCCGCCAATTTAGGAAGAACCAAATCAAAGATTGTTCTTTTCGCATACATTACACATCCCGGCAGCCCCAAAATCGGAATATTTTCATTATGGTATGCCAGCAGAAACATTGCTCCGGGCAAAACCGGTGCTCCGTAACTGATTACGTCAGCTCCTGTATTCTTTATTGCCAAAGGTGTTCTGTCATCAGGATCAACACTCATTCCACCTGTACACACTATAAAATCACAGCCTTTTTTTAGCAAACCGTTTATTGCTGCTGTTATCATCTCATTATCATCATTGCACAGTTCATGTTCAATATCCGTAATGCCGAATTCTGCAAGTTTTTCTTCTATCACAGGTGTAAATGTGTCCTTTATACGTCCGTAAAAGACTTCACTTCCCGTCGTAACAATTCCCGCCTTCTTTTGCCTGTATGGAACAACCTCAAACAGCTTTTTCCCTCCGGTAATTTCCTCTGCTGCCTTCAGCTTTTCCTCCTTAATTACCAGTGGGATTACTCTCATCCCTACCAGTTTATCCCCTTTTTTTACGGGAAAACCGCCATGCCGTGAAGCAATCATTATCTCTCCGATGGAATTAATTTTCCTGAGAAGCTCTGACTGAATCATAAGCACACCGTCACATTCCGCCCTGAGTTCAATCTTTCCCTCTTTAACGTTTCCGCTGCTTATGTTTTCTCCCATTGAAAGGTTTCGAAGACGTACTGCAGCCTCGTCTTCATGAAGCATTCCTTCCTGTTTTTCCCAAACATACAGGTTTTCCTTTCCAATGGAAAGCAGTAAAGGAATATCTTCCTCCGTAACCACATGCCCTTTTCTGAAAACCGCATCCTTGGTAACATCCCTGACGATTCTTGTTATGTCATGACATATTACATGTCCCACTGCATCTTCCGTTTTTATGAGTTTCATGTCGTTCCTCGCTTAATATTCTTTATTTCAAAAACAATACCCTGTCTTCCGCAATCATCAGATAATCCGGCATTCCGCGTTTTTCAAGTTCTTCAAGTCTTGCACGCTGAACTGCCCAGCAGATTTCATCCGCACCTTCTGCCGCCGGTTTTATAAAGAACAGTCTTTCAAAAGGCTGCTCCGTCACATACACAACCTCCGTTTTTATGCAATTATCTTTTCGCTCTCCCCAAACAGGTATAAAATCATGAGCCCGGTACCCTACATATCCGACCTCGTCAGCGCAGGAAAAATTCCCCTCCAACGATACATTCCATTCCGGAACAAAAAAACTGCCGTTTTCTCTTGATTCCGCTTTCGCAATATTTTTACATCCCGTAAGTCTTGCCGCACTTTTCCACAACGGTTTCCTAAAAATAGTTTTCACATCTCCGCTGCATACAACATGACCGTTTTCTATGATTACAAGTTCTTCGCAAAAGGCATAAATCTCATCCCTGCTGTGTGAAACAAGAATTACAGTTCCTTCAAAGTCCTCAAGCATAAGCTTGAGTTCCCTCATCAGTCTGTCTTTTTGGTACATATCTATTGCCGAAAACGGCTCATCAAGCAGAATTACCTCAGGCTCAGAAGCCATTATCCTTGCAAGTGCAACCTTCTGCTGCTGCCCTCCGGATATTTCAAAAGGATATTTATCCTTTATCTCATTCAGATTAAAACTGTCCAGCATCCGTCTTAAAGTATTCCGTCTTTCCTCTTTTTTTCCCTTAGCCGCCGCCAAAATATTTTCGGAAACAGTCATCTTTGGAAACAACGCATAATTTTGGAAAAGATAACCTGTTCCTCTCTTTTGAGGGCTTACATTAACTCTTCCCTTTCCGTCATATACAGTATTCCCATGTATCCTTATAATTCCCGAATCAGGATGCTCAATGCCCGCCAGACACTTAAGAGTCATGCTTTTTCCGCTGCCACTTTCACCGAGAATACCTATCCACTTACGCTCACTCTTAAATCTTATATCAAGGTCAAAATTTTTGAGTTTTTTCTTTATGTCACACTCTATCTGCATAAGCTCTTACTCCTGCAAACTCCTGTTAAAATCACCGCTTTTTCCACCACTCTTACTGCACAGATGCACATCAAGAATTTCCATTTTTTTATCAACCGCCTTGCACATGTCATAGATGGTAAGCAATGCAGTCATTACTCCTGTCAGTGCCTCCATTTCAACGCCTGTTTTATATGTTGTTTTCACCTCACAAACGGCCCTGATTCTGTTTCCTTCCAACATCTCAAAATCAATTCCTGCATTTGTAATCGGAATCTGATGACACAATGGAATGAGCTCAGACGTTTTTTTCAATCCCATAATTCCGGCTATCCTGGCAACACCCAAAACATCCCCTTTTGCCATGCTTCCCTCCGATATTTTTTCGTAGCATTCGCTACTCATACTTATAACTCCGACAGCCACAGCAATTCTTTCGGTATCGGATTTATTGCCTATGTCAACCATAACCGCATCACCCTTTTCATTAAAATGAGAAAACTCCTGCATTCTTCCTCCATCGGCCCATTTTACCGCTCATGCGGATCTCCCGTCCCAATCTCTCTTTTCGTCCTGTGTCCGGTTGAAAAAACATTCACCGCAACTATAATTACCAGAGAAATTATGAGAATAACCGCCGTCCATAATCCTGCCGTAACATAATCTCCGTTTTGCAGCACCATTGCTATTTTTTGCGACACAGTTCCGGTTTTTCCCGGTATGTTTCCTGCAAGCATCGATGTTGCACCATATTCACCTATCGACCTTGCAAATGTAAGTATTGTTCCGGAAATAACTCCCGGTCCCGCCGTCGGCAGCACAACTCTCCAAAATATTTTGAAATTACTCATTCCAAGTGTTTTGCCGGCATTAATTATACTGGCATCTACCTGTTCAAATGCTGCACGCGCATTTTTGTACATAAGAGGGAAAGAAATTACAACTGCCGCTACAATACATCCGAGCCGGGTCTGAACAACCTTAATTCCAAATTCTTCATAAAGAAAACTTCCGGCCGCACGGTTTCTTCCGAATATTAACAGAAGTATAAATCCCGATGCAGTAGGCGGAAGAACCATTGGCAGAGTCAGTACACCATCAAGTACCGCTTTGGGTACTCTGCTCATGTTCATGCTTTTTGCTGCGGCATATACTCCGAGAAAAAAGCATATAATCGTTGCTGCAACTCCGGTTTTAAGCGAAATTATAAGCGGACTGTAGTCCAACTCTCCCAGCATCTGCCAGATATTATTCTGTAATAAACAAATACTTTTCATAGATTTCTTCAGCTCTTTCCGACAACATAAATTCATAAAACTCATCTGCCGCTTTGGTCACATTTTCATCTGCTTCCTCATTAAGGATTCTTGCAGCAGGATAAATAATCTTACCTGTGTATTCTTCATCAACAAATTCCAGAATCCGAACTTTATCCTCATATCCGCAGACGTCCGAATAATATGTAGTTCCACATTCACAGTTTCCAAAACTTACGGCAGTTAAAACCTTGCTTACATTACTCTGCTCACTTATTTCCACTCCCCCGAGTTTCCCGGAAATTTCTGCTGTTGTAATTAACGATGCATCTTCCGCATCGTCAAGCAGACCTATTGCAATCATGGCATTTCTCGTATATTTTCCCGCCGGAACACTTCCGTCCGCCAGAGCAATTGACTCCGCATTTCCTATGTCTTTCAGACCGGTGACTTTTGTTCCGCTTTCCTTACCTGTTATGACCACAAGCGTGTTTTTTAAAACATCCTGCCTTGTTCCCTCTTTGAGAAATCCTTTCTCCTCGAGTTCATTCATCTGTTTTGATGCCGCCGAGAAAAAAATATCACACGAAAATCCGTTTTTTATCTGTTCCATCAGTGTTCCGGAGCTGTCAGCATTGATTATGATTCTGACATTTTCATGCTCTTTCTCGTATTCACTGACTATATCAGTCATTGCCGAATTTAAACTTGCAGCAACAAAGACATTGACTTCCGTCACCTCATCTTTTTCCTTCTTTGTGCAGCCTCCTGCAAAAAAAACACACATTGCTGCCAGTACAACAAAAAGTATTCTGAGTTCTGTCCTTTTTTTCATTTTCCACCTTCTGCGGATTTATAATCTGTAATCTAAATCCTTTAATTCTGCTTCATCGACCGGTATCGTAACCAATTCCGACAAGTGTCTTTTTATTACCGATTTACCGCCGGTATCACCGGTAAGCTCCATAAGTTCGGGGAAAAATTTCTTTCCGAAGATTACCGGATTACCGTTTTTCCCCCCTGCTTCGGGAGAACAAATTTTATCCTCATTCATTCCATGACAAACCATAAGCTTATACATTGTTTTTTCGCTTAACTCAGGCTGATCGCATACTGCAAACATTATTGCCTTTGTATCCGGTTTGTCTGACAGAATATGTTCAAGTCCCAGCTTTACGGATTCTGAAATCCCCTTTTCGGGAGATTTGTTTTCAGTTACCGAAATTCTATATTCCGGTGCCTTACTCTCTATTTCTTCGTAACCCGTTACAACCGTTTTCACGCATGAAGAAAAGACACTCATTTTATCAAACATATTAAGGAAAAGCGGTTTTCCGTTTTTTTCATACAGCAGCTTATTGCTTCCGAACCTTGTTGAACTTCCTGCTGCCAGAAGGCATATTCCACAATCTTTAAAAACAAGCTCCTCAACAGCCTTCAAAACACCTTTACCGATTTTCACGGATTTGTCGGAAATTATGTATACAAGCGACTCGTCACATCTGGGATCTACATCACCGATTTTCATACCTTCATACACATCAACATTTTCCTGGAGCATTCCTCTTATCACACCGTCTATCTGTGCATAAACGTTTTTGTTGCCGGTTAATGCAAGCAAGTCACCTTTTTTCACTATGTCACCTATGGATGCGACCGGCTTCATTTTTCCATCGGCAGCTGCTTTTATGAGTCTCTCGGCAGCATATCCTCCTACCATTCCCGGAATTCCTGTGTTCGGAAGTGCCATTCCGTTATATATCGGTTTTCCAAGATTTTCTCCGCGCATGGTTTCTATTACTGCATGACAGTCTTTACCTGCCGTGAATCCCGGTCCGAGAGCAATCACTACGGAAGCATCATTAATGGAAGTTCCCGTATTTTTCTTTGCCATTATACCGTCAACAATTATTTCCGGTCGGAAGACCTCACGGATTTTTGCCTCCGGATCAATCACGACAGCTATTTTTCCGCTTTGTGACAATGAAACCGCTCTTTCATAATCTGTCGCCAATTCTGCCGTAATGTCTTCCACGACACATGTTCCCTCATAAACAGCCCTCGAAAAAGCCACCTGTCTTCTGACGGTAAGCGGTACCGGAATCTCTGTCATAATAATCTGAAATCCATGTCTGAACATAAGAGCCGCAACTCCGGTTGCAAGGTCTCCTGCTCCTTTTATCAAAACTCTCATATTAATTTCCTTTTTCTTCGAGCCGACAGTCGCCAAGTCCTGACGCCACAATAACGGTAATGCCTTTTTCAGTCAGGATTTCCGCAATCTTTTCTCCACTCCTGCGAAGAACTTCACTGTCTGCCTTATTCAGAAGCGCTACATATCTCATGTTTTCGCCTAAATTCTTTTTTCCGCCCTGCGGAGATGATGCAATCACAGCCACGTCCTGTTCGGTCAGTACTTCATCAGCACCTTTTTCTAAAAGCCTTTCGGCAGCTTCTGTACGAAAACAGACTTGTGAAAGTCTTTTACCCAAGCAATCAAGACCCGTTACATGAATTAAAAGCGTTGTTTCCTCACATATTACCGGTTCATGTTCTGCCGGAACTTTTATGGGCAAATGTTTTGATCCGTCTGCTTCGATAAAACAGTCTGCATCCGTTTTGCGGACAATACTTAAAAGCTCCGCCGACTCAAATCCCTTAACTTTCACATCAGACACCTGTTTTCCCAAAAACAGAAATCCATTTTGTTCCAGTATTGCATGACATACACTAACATCAGGATTCTGACAGTGTGCATTCCTGCACTCCTCCGGTATCAGCATATGTGTTGTCGTTGTTAAAATCTGCTTTCTGCCGCTCGAACGGTATTCTCTGTACAGTCTCAAAACGGTAGTCGTCTTTCCGCCTGCTCCAACAACCGAAACTACTTCCTTTTTATGGTCTGAGAGCATAAGTGCCTCAGAAAGACTTTCACATTCCTCACAGCCTCTCTGAGTATATCTTCTAATCATTTTGATTATCCTTTTTGCCTGCACAATACATTGCAATTTTTTCGCTCGTTATAGGTAAATCCCTGAAGTATCCTCCACAGGCATTATGTATTGCATGGGCAATTGCCGGTGCCGGTGTATTTATTACAACCTCTCCTATGGATTTTACTCCAAACGGTCCCGTAGGCTCATAACTTGGTCTGAATTCAACATCAATTTTACCATAGTCAAGTCTTGTTGGTATTTTGTACTGCATAAATGAGTTGTTATAAAGACGTCCTTCCGGTGAATACTGTATGTTCTCAAACAGTGTCATTCCAATTCCCTGACCGAGACCGCCATCCACCTGCACACGTGCAAGGTTTGGATTAACCACTGTTCCACAGTCAACAACCGCCGCATAATGGAGTATTTCAACATGACCGGTTTCTTTATCCAGTTCAATTTCAACGGCTCCTGCCATATAAGGCGGTGGCGAAACCGGAGAGGTATGACTCTCTGTCGCAACAAGTGCAATTTCACTGCTGCACTGTGCCTTGTAACCTATTTCTTCTATGGTGACACTCTTACCGTCTTTTTCGGATGTCGCTTTTCTGCCGTCAAAATCAACCTCATCCGGCTCACACGAAAGCATTTCCGCTGCCACAAGTTTTATCTTTCTTTCAAGTTCCGTAGCCGCCTTTACAACAGCCTGTCCTGTTATGTAGGTTGTACTTGAAGCATAAGACCCGGAATCATATGGTGATGAATCCGTATCCGCTCCCGAGACAAACACTTCATCCGCAGACACTCCAAGACATTCCGCTGCCATCTGTGCAAGTATGGTATCGCATCCGGTTCCCATGTCAGCAGCGGCAATTGACAATCTGTAACTGCCGTCCTCATTAAGCATTATGGTTGCCGATCCCACGTCTACGAAAGAGATACACGAACCCTGCATTGCCATTGCAATTCCAACGGCTCTTACCTTGCCGTTTCCAAGATCACGGCATGGATAATTTTCTTTCCAGTTAACCATTTCCGCCGCTCTCTCAAGACATTCATCAAGTCTGCAACTCATTGCCGTCTCATTATAATATGAAGGCATCAGCATTCCCTGTCTGAGAACATTTTTGAGTCTCAGCTCAACCGGATTCATTTTTAAAATATCTGCCAGTTCATTTACCAGCGATTCCAGCGCGAAGATACCCTGTGTCGCACCATATCCCCTGTATGCTCCTGATGCCAGCTGATTTGTGTATACAACATCAAAAGTGTGTCTGAAAGCCTCCAGATTTGCAGTATACATAGGGATTGACTTATGTCCCGTAAGACCTGCCGTTGTCGGTCCGTGATCCCCGTACGCTCCGGTATTTGAAAGGTTATATACGTCAATTGCCCTTATTTTTCCATCTTTATCCGCTCCGAGTTTTACGGTAACTTCCATTTCATGTCTCGGCGAACCGGCTATCTGACTCTCATATCTCGAGTAAATCATCATGGAAGGTTTCTTTGTTTTCCATGTAACAAAAGCCGGATATATTTCGCTTACAACCGTCTGCTTTGCTCCGAATCCGCCGCCTATTCTCGGCTTAAGCGAACGTATTTTACTCTTAGGTATTCCCAATGCCCGTGCAAGAATTCTTCTTACATGGAAGACTATCTGTGTTGAACTCAGAACAACAAGTCTTCCATACGCATCTATGGAACATGCCGTTCTGAAGGTCTCCATCATCGTCTGATTTGCCGCAGGAACATGATACTTTTTTTCCAGAACAATATCACATTTTTCAAATACTTCTTCCGGATTTCCGTGCTCTTCTTCCATATGGGCACAAAGATTTCTTTTGTTGTCCGCTCCTACCGGATACAGTGACTGCCAATTATCTTCCGGATGAACCAGAATCTCATTATCCTTTGCCTCATGATAATCGAGAACAGCAGGAAGCACCTCATATTTAACTTTTATAAGCTTTATTGCTTTATCGACACAAGCCTCGTCTTCTCCGGCCACAATTGCAACCGCGTCCCCGACAAATCTGACATGTCTGTCCAATATAAGTCTGTCATAAGGACTCCATTCAGGATACGTCTGTCCTGCCTGGGCGAATCTCTCATCAGGAACATCTTCCCAGGTATATATTGCTTCTATTCCCGGTACCTTAAGAGCCGTATTTATGTTGATTTCTTGAATTATCGCATTTGCATATGGACTTCTCAGAAGTTTAACCACAAGACAGCCTGCCGGAGCGAGATCCTCCACATAAAGAGGCTTACCGGTAACCAACTGCATTGCATCTTTTTTTCTGACCGGCTGACCTACTACACGCATGACTTACCTCCATTTTTTCTGAACTTTATAAATTCATGTATTCCGCGCAGCTGACCGTCATATCCCGAACACCTGCACAGGTTTCCTGCAAGATATTTAAGTATTTCTTCATCAGACGGTTCAGGATTCTCCCTAAACAGTGCAATTGCATTCATTATCATGCCCGGATTACAGAATCCGCACTGTTCCGCACCCTGATCCGCTATGAAAGCACCAAATTCTTCAGCTTCTTTTTGAAGTCCCTCAAGGGTTGTAACATTGCTTCCGGATGCACGGGCTACCGGAACGGCACATGAAAGAACCGGCTTTTCATTAAGGAAGACCGTACATAATCCGCAATTGGTAGTCTCACATCCGCATTTAACACTATAGCAGCCGTGCTTCCTTACAAAATCATAAAGAGTCATATCTGCATTTACATCATCTGTTACTTTTTTTCCGTTTAATACAATACTGACCAGCAAATGTCTAATCCTCCTTTTCCCTGATTTCTCCAAATGTCCTCTTTAAAAGTACTCCGCAAAGATGGCTTCTGTATTCCTTTGAAGCCCTCATATTGCTCTGTGTAACTGTTTCACCGGCAATTTTATCTGCGCATTCATCCGTCAGGTTTTCCGGAATAATGAGTTTTGCCCTCGAAGGGGTTGCTCCTACTGCCGCTCTTATTCCGTTTTCAGATTTTGATACAGCCACTGCCAACACCGGAAAGTCCGTTTTTGTATTTCTGTGTGAAAGATAGGCACAACTTATTTTTTCTTTCTTTATAAGTATCCTTACCAGAATATCATTATCTCTTTTCATTTCCGCAAACTGCGAAAGAGGTACGATTCCGCCCTTATACAATTCAACATATGAATCAAGAACCATAAGCCCTGTCAATACATCCGAAAAACCGAATCGTCCAAATACAGAGCCTCCAACTGTCGCCAGATTTCTAAACTGTACGCCCACTATGTCACGGACACATTTTGCGGGTATATCGTCAAAAAGCTCGTTGACTCTTTCATTAAGTTCAAGCTCCCTTAACGTAACCATTGCACCGATTTTTATAAATTCCTCATCTTCCTCTATCAGGTTAAGATTCAATCCCGAAAGGTCGATTCCCGTATTTATCTGTGCATTACTCATCCTCATCCAAAGCATACCGCCAAGGATTCTGTTTGTTTTTTTCTGATTTAATTCGTATGCCTGCTCCAGGCTTTCAGCCCTGACATATTCCTTCATCTTTAGCATATGTTTGTCTCTGTACTTTCTTATTTATTTTGCATCGCAAGACTTCTCCTCCGTGCAATTCCATGAAAAAAAGCGATTGGTAAAACACTCTTACCAACCGCTATTATAAGATATTTTTTTAAAAAAGTATACCTTCAAAATATCATAGCATATCTTGGTCATAACATGCTCTGACACCGCCTATAAACTTTGCCCTCGTTCTTGCACATACAAGATGTGCCTCTCCGATTTTCTTACTGCTTATTCTAATCGGAACCGCAACATCCTTAAGATGCATTCCTATCAGAGTATCGCCGATATCCATTCCCGCATCGGCCCTGATGTGTTCAACTGCAACCGGCTCTTTGAGATACTTATATGCCATCGTTGCAAAAGAACCACCTGCCTTTGGCTGAGGAACAACATTCACCACGTCAATCCTCTCGCGTTTAGCAACTTCCTTCTCAATTATAATGGCTCTGTTAAGATGCTCGCAACATTGAGCCGCAAGAAATATTCCTTTCTCATTTAAAGCATCATATATGCCTTTGAATACAACTTCTGCGGTTTCCACACTCGAAGACGTTCCTATTTTTTCTCCGATCACCTCACTTGTTGAGCATCCTACAACAAATATATCACCTTCGCCGAGTCCGGCTTCCTTTATGACTTCTTCGGTCGCCTTGACAGCCTCCCTGTATAACTCCTCAAGCATTTTACTACCTCTTTTCCATGCCGGTCTGACATTTTAATGACATTTACCATGTCCGTCATGATTATAGCATCCAATTTCACAAACTGCTACATTTCTTTTGCACTGTTTAAAAATACGTCCGCTATTTCCGAAATCGTTATATATGCTGTCGGATCAAGCTCATGAACCATATTTTTCATCTGTGATATTTGGAAACGGTTGAGAACTATATAAATTATCTCCCTTTCCGTATTTGAATAGTATCCGCGGCCTTCCATTATTGTAATACCGCACTTAAATTCTTCAGAAAGCGAAGCGCATATTTTTTTCGCATCTTTTGTTACAATCATTGCCGCCTTAGATCTGTCAAAGCCTTCAACGATATAATCTACTGTTTTTAAAGCTGCTGCATATGCTATGATTGAGTACAGAGGTAATATCCAGCTTTCAAGTACAATTCCGCAGATAATGTAAAGAACCACGTTATACATCATTACAAACGTACCGACCGTTATTCCGAGGTTCTTTGCAAAAATCACCGCCAATACCTCTATGCCGTCCATTGCGCCGCCAAACTTGATTGCCAGACCGCTCCCCACACCGGATATAAGTCCGCCAAAAACTGCACAGAGAAGAAGATCCGTACCCGCAAGCGGTGATGCAAAACTTACATCTACCGGAAGAACATCCGTAATCATGAATGCCGATAATGAATATATCACAACGCTGTAAATGGCATATATTGTGAACACTTTGCCCTGCTTTTTATATCCGTAAAGGAAAAGAGGAATGTTGATTACCAAAAGAAAGAACGAAAGATTCATCCAGTCCGGGGTAAGCTGTGACAAAAGAATTGATGTTCCGGATACACCGCTGTCATATAAATTTACCGGTGCCAAAAATATGGTTACTCCGATTGAATTGATAATTCCCGCTATTGTAAGCAGCAGAAAATTTGATACTTTTACTTTTTTCAATTGTTTTCCTCCTACTATTATATTGTCATGGTTACTGCCGTGAACCAATCTTTGATGTATTAAATACCCGGATTATCCGTTTCCGGTCATATCCGAATCTGCCTTAAGCTGATCTTTGATGTCTTAAATGCCGGGATTATCCGTTTCCGGTCATATTAACCTGTAATAAGCGAGAAAGACATAACAACAATTCCAAGTATTACAAGTATGATTCCTGTTGCTCTGTTAAGTGTTTCCGGTGTTGCCCTGTTTGCAAAAACAGCTGCCACCCTTGCCCAAAAAAGTGTAAAAACAATACACAACAGTAAAACCTTAACGTCCGGTATTCCACCGATTGCGAAGTGTGAAACAGCTCCGGTAAATGCCGTAAATGTCATTATGAAAACACTGGTTCCTACAGCCGTTTTAAGTTCATATCCCAAAACAGATGTGAGTATAAGAAGCATCATCATTCCGCCTCCGGCTCCGACAAAACCACAGATAAATCCGATTATAAGACCGCAGATTACGGACTGAACGGCTCTTTTTTCTGCCGACACGCTCTGCATTGCTTCTTTTGTAGTCATTACAGGTTTAACAATAAATTTGATTCCAAGCATAAATGTCATGAAAACAGAGAACCCACCCATTGCAGATGATGGAACCAGACTTGCGATAAAACTTCCAACAACCGTAAATGCCAAAACCGAAATCATCATTATTATGCCGTTTTTAACATCAAGATTCTTGTTTTTTCCATATGTATATGCCGAAACTGCGCTTGCAAGCACATCGGATGACAAAGCAATTCCCACCGCAATATAAGGATCCATGTTCAGAAATGTAATAAGCATCGGAGATATTACAGCCGCTGCACTCATTCCGGCAAAGCCCGTTCCGAGCCCGGCACCCATTCCGGCAAAAAAAGTAACTAAAACAGTTATTAAAAGTTCCATACATAACCTTCTTTTTTCTTCTGTATTAATTCCCATGAAGCAAAGATTTATTGGTTAAAAAAAAGGATGCACCACAGTACATCCTTAAGATACATTTTCTAAAAAATGTTTTCATGAGATTCTTCTATATTTTACACATTCTTTAAAACTTTATCAATCCCATTTCTCTAAATTTTTTATAAAGCCTCATCCCTCAACCTTTTCGAAGTCAGAAGCCGGGTGCTTACAAAGCGGACAGATGAAATCCTCCGGCAAACTCTCACCCACGTATTCATATCCGCAGATTTTACAGCGCCATACTGTTTTACCGGTTTTATTCTCCTCCGGCTTTGGCTTTATGTTTGCATGATAATATTCATAGGTTACCGACGGAACATCATTCAGTACCTTCATTTCATTAATTCTGCCGATAAACATTATGTGAGAACCGATATCAATACTGTTTTCAACCTCTGCCGATATAAAAGCATTGGTTGCCTCCGTCAGATAATAAATGCCGTTGCCGCTCCGCTCACAGCATCCGTAATTCTGAAACTTGTCCGTTTCCCTTCCGGATTTAAAGCCAAAGTGCTTAAACAGTTCAAAATCCGCTTCAGTATTTAAAACCGACAGATTGAATCTTCCTGTTTTTTCAATCATGTCCTTCGTCAGATTTGTCTTGCTGACACTTACAGCCAGTCTGTCAGGATTAACGGAAACCTGCATAACAGTATTTATTATGCAGCCGTTGTCCTTTTCTCCATCTCTTGCAGTAAGCACATAAAGACCGTAAGAAATTTTTGTGATTGCATTATTGTCCATTCCGCTCCTCTTCGCTAACGTGTTACGAAAGCCTTTTTGTTTTATTTATTTCCCGAAAACGAAGGTTTCATTCACAAAACATAAAATGTTCAAATTTAAAGCAATCACCGGAAATCTGTTCCTCCGGCCGTGATGTTACAATGATTTATAAAATGCCTTCACATTTTCAATATCATTGTGGTCGGGATGCCCTTTTGCGATTCCGCCGATAAGCTTAAATGGTCCAAATGTATTAAAGCCGAAGCAGCCGAATTCTCCGAGAATTTTTGCGTTATGCTTCTTTACGGCTTCCGTAATAGCAGACGTATATCCTTTTTTCTCTGCTCCATATGTGTAAACAAAGAATGTCTCACATCCATCTTTAAGATTATTCTCTGCATACTTCAAAAGTGTCTTATGAAATTTCGAGTAGTAGATACCGGAGGCAAATCCCACCCTGTCATATTCTGTGAGGTCGGCATTCGGATTCGTTGTAATATCTACAAGTGTTACCTCATTTGCTGATGCTATTGCATCAAGCAGCTTTTTTGTATTTCCATGGTGTTTTGAATAGTAAACAATTGCTGTTTTCATCGCTTTCTCCTTGACAATGATGGTTTTTTATATAGTATCATAAATATACTATGTACTTAAAACATACACAAGTACTCAGTTTTTTTGTACATGGTATACATTATGATACTTTGCCGACATAAGACATATGACAGACAATTATAAGGAGGCAATCATGAAAAAAAACATCACTGCCGAAGAATATCTCAAACGCATTATGAGCAGCGAAGCTATGGATAACAATTGTCCCGTGCGCAAGACCCTCAATCTCTTAAGCGGTAAATGGCGTACCCACATTATATATGAGCTTTGTAAGCGGGGATGCTGCCGTTTCGGCGAACTAAAAAAAGCAATTCCCGGGATAACTAATACCATGCTTTCAAACACACTCAGAGACTTGGAAGATTTGGAAATTGTTCACAGAGAACAGTTTAATGAGATTCCGCCGCATGTTGAATATTCCCTGACCGAAAAAGGTAAGGCTCTTCTGCCGGTATTTACAGAGCTTGCAAAATGGGGAGAAAACCACCTAAACGACAATTAATATGCACTATGTACATTTTTTTCGGCTACAATCCGGCTTTTTTTACAATACAGTGGTTTACTTTGTCGGAAAAATATATTAAAATTGTTTCGATATATTTTAATTAAAGGAGATGTAGTTATGAATATTTCATCATTACAGAAAGCAAGATATGAGTATGCTCCTAAGCTTCCGGGAATGTTAAGAAACGGCATTGCCGATATTTGCGTTAAGGAAGGCGAGGAAACTCAGAGTGTAGCTGACCAGGAAAAAATCAAAGCTCTTTTTCCTAACACATATGGCAAGAAGGAAATTACTTTCCAGAAAGGTCAGAATACTGCAGCTGCTAAGAAGCAGGTAGTAGGTGTAATCCTTTCCGGTGGACAGGCTCCGGGCGGACACAACGTAATCTGTGGTTTATATGATGCTTTAAAGGCAACTAATAAAGATAATGTTCTTTACGGATTCAAGGGTGGCCCAAGCGGACTTATTGAAGATGATTATGTAATCTTCGATGACGAATATATTAACGAATACAGAAATACCGGTGGATTTGACATCATCGGTTCAGGCAGAACAAAGCTCGAAACAAATGATCAGTTTGCCATTGTTGCAGATGTATGCAAAAAGCATGAAATCACTGCTATCGTTATCATCGGTGGTGACGATTCCAACACAAATGCTGCAGTTCTCGCTGAGTACTTTGCTGCTCATAACACAGGCGTACAGGTAATCGGATGTCCTAAGACAATTGACGGTGACCTTAAGAACGAAGATATTGAGTGTTCATTCGGTTTCGACACAGCTACAAAGACATACAGCGAAATCATCGGAAATATCGAAAGAGATGCCAACTCTGCAAAGAAGTACTGGCATTTTGTAAAGGTTATGGGTCGTTCCGCTTCTCACGTAGCTCTTGAATGTGCTCTTAAAACACAGCCTAACATCTGTCTTATTTCAGAAGAAGTTGCTGCAAAGAAGATGTCTCTTTCCGAAATCGCTGATTACATTGCTGATTCCGTAGAAAAGAGAGCTGCAAAGGGAATGAACTTCGGTGTTGCAATCATCCCTGAAGGTGTTGTTGAATTCGTTCCTGAATTTTCAGTATTAATCCAGGAAATCAATGAACTTCTCGCAGGCAGCAAGGCTGATGCCTTCAATGCTCTTGCTACATGGAAAGAAAAATATGAATTTATCCAGAATGGTTTAACAAAAGAATCCATGGATGTATTCGCAATTCTCCCTGAAGCAATTCAGCAGCAGTTATTCCTTGAAAGAGATCCTCACGGAAACGTACAGGTTTCTCTCATCGAGTCCGAGAAGTTATTCTCCGCTCTCGTTAAGGACAAGTTAGCTGCAAGAAAAGCTGCAGGAACATATACCGGTAAGTTCAACGCACTTCATCACTTCTTAGGTTATGAAGGAAGATGTGCTTTCCCATCTAACTTTGATGCAGATTACTGCTACTCATTAGGATACAATGCTTTCATGCTCATCCAGTATGGTTACAACGGATACTTATCAAAGGTATCTAACCTTTCAGCTCCTGCAAGTGAGTGGGTTGCCGGTGGTATGCCAATCACAAAGATGATGAACATCGAGAGAAGACATGGTGAAGACAAGCCTGTTATCAAGAAAGCTTTAGTTGAACTTGATGGTGCTCCATTCAAATTCTTTGAAGCTAATCGTGACACATGGGCTACAGATACATGCTTCGTATATCCTGGTGCAATTCAGTACTATGGACCAACAGAAGTTTGTGATATCACAACTGTTACACTTGCTCTTGAGCAGGCTAAATAGTTCGTTGATCATATAATCAGTCATTAGCGAAATTTTTTCTTCATTTAAAGACTCCATTGAATGTTGGATGCTCATAAAACAGTTAAATGAACAATTTAACTGTTTTACGACATCTGACATACAGGGAGACTGGTACAACAACAAAAAAGCGGTACTGAGTTGTAAAACCCGGTATCGCTTTTTTTCTCTTTATTTTATGTTTCTAAATTTGTCTGCTATCTGAGACATCTGAACTCATAAAACGAGTTTCCGTTATGTGTATAAATACCTGCATATAGCACATTGAACACCTGGCTGTTTTCCAAAAGAAGCGTGCTTGCTATGTAACCTGCAATGGCATCCTCACTTCCCAACAGCTGTCCGGATATTGTGGATGCTTTGTTCAGATCGGTTTCCACAAACACACTGTAATAAGCATCTTCCAATCCGTCATATGGATAGTACTCATTATACTCTTCCTGTGTAATTCTCCCCTCTGCAAGAGCATTTGCGAGGTTTTCCTGCGTGGTAATCATACCACCGGCCCGGCACTTTGCAATTGTAAGAGCCACTACGGTATCCGGACTGTAGGAAACCGCTTTTTCTTCCGTTACCGGTTTCGATTCAGTCTGTGTGCTCTGCTCCGGCTTTTTTTCTGCAGGTTTTGGTGTTGGAGTCGGAGTTACCTGCTCCTTTGGTGTTTTGTCATCAGCAGGTTCTGTTTTCGTGCCCGCTGTAACTGTACTGTTTTCCTTTGAAGCCGGCTCTGACACACTTCCCTGTTCACTGTTGTCCAACTTCTCTCCCTCTGAATCCCTGTCTGTTGACGGAGTTGGTTTTTCTGTTTCCTCTACACCTTCTGTTGGTTTTTCCTTATCCTCCGTTGGTTTTTCCTCTACCTGTCCGATCTCATTTTTCTCTTCTTCACTCTGTTTTACCGTCTCCGTTACTTTTCCGGCACCCGATTCTGCATTGCCCTCAACCTTCGTTGAACAACATCCGGCCAAAGCCAGGATCATCACAGATAAAAGAATACTAAAAAGTCTTTTCATCATACTCCAATTCCTTTCCGTAGGGCAACCGACGGATGTATACCGCACCAATCACACTCTCTGAGCACAATAATTCCTGACACTGCTTTCGGACATGTCCTGCTTTCAAGCTCATTTACCGAAATATACCGTGTAAGCATACCCATCTGCTCAATTCCTATTTGTATTTTATATATAATATCACATTGTAGTCAACCGTCTGCGATTATATTTTTTTCAAATTCCGCTTTCAAATTCTTTGTGAACTGACTCGACTCTGTCACGTATATCAAGGAAAACTTCCGTGATAAGCGGATCAAAATCCTGACCGCTGCCTTTCTCAATTATCTCAAAACATTTTTCCATCGGCATTGCATCACGATAACAGCGTTTTTCTGACACCGCATCAAACACATCCGCTACTGCCATAATTCTTGCAGATAAAGGAATCTCCTTACACCTAAGTTCCTCCGGATACCCTTTTCCATTCCATTTTTCATGGTGATATCTTGCCACTTCATAGGCCATTCCCCTAAAATCTTCATCGCCAAGATTTCTGAAAATCTCACGGACTATATCTCCACCCTTAGCTGCATGTTTCTTCATTTCGTCAAATTCTTCATCTGTAAGCCTGCCCGGTTTTTGCAAAACCGCATCCGGCACTGAAATCTTTCCAATATCATGCATAGGCGCAGCTTTCAAAAGATTGTTTATATAATCTTTTGTAAGTATTTCGCTGTAGTATCCCCTGTTGCGCAACTCATCAGCAATAAGCTCCACATATCTGCTTGTACGCTTAATATGTCCTCCTGTGCTGTTATCACGGTTTTCAATAAGGTTAGCAAAACTCATTACGGTTTCAGTATGAAAATGCGATAATTCCTTTATCGCCGGATTCTCAAGATTCAGATATACTCCAACTATGAAAATCGTAACTGCAATGCTTGAAATCAGGGTTTCCGGGAAAATCATCTGTATCCCGGTTACCGTTGCCAACACCAAAAGATATGTAAAGACACTTGCGCGCTTTCGGTTTTCTATAAAATGCCATCTGCGGAAAAATGCAAATGCTGACATAAGTATATACACTGCTGCCATTATAAAGCAGGTATATGCCGAAATTCCCATTGAATAATTGGTAACGGCTCCATTTATATACTCAAGAGAACCGATATTCACCAAAACCACAATTATGTTTATGGCAAATGGCGTAAAAATCATTATCCTGCCGGTCATTTTTTCCGGAAAGTCCCCTGTAATATAAAGCATGTACAGAAAGAGCACGAAAATAACCGAATCCAGACTTATAAGGAATAGTGCATGCAATACCACATTAAGTACTGTATCAACCATTGTAGTGCAGTTCACCGTAAAAGCCGTTGCTCCGTCGAGTGCAACACTGAATATTCCGAGCAGCAACAACCCTCCAAACAGACTTTCTTTTGTTTTATAATTTCTACACTCGCGTCTGTAAATAAAGGCAATATACAAAAGCACCGCAAGGCAGCCAATCTGAAGTTTAATATGTTCCATTATTTATTCCTCACGTTTCAGAATTTTACAATTTCATTGTATTAATTCCTACGATATATTGCAACACTTAATATTGGAGCAAAAGAGAATCTATGATATTCTTCTGCCGGATGCCATCACGATTGAACCTCATCAGCATGTTCATTGATAGCTTGCGCCCATGACTTTTCCGGAAGTTTATGCGTTTGAGCACAAAACCAAAACGGGATTAAAAAAACACGAGTTGCGACCTCGTGTTTTTTTACCCTTACAGACTGTTGTGTAATCAACATTGGAAGTCATCAAGGTTTGACATACCTATGAATTTACACTGCTCTCAAACTATGGACAATGCTTTACTTCAGCACTTGGAGTTTGACATACCTATGAATTTACACTGCTCTCAAACAATATCCGGGAGGAACACGTGGTCTTGTTGTTTGACATACCTATGAATTTACACTGCTCTCAAACCTCAAATCATTTAAGAAAAGCTTCTGCATAGCCCGCAATACAAATTCAATCATTGAACATATCAAACTTTATAACCTTTATCAGTATAACATATTTCACACAAATTTTCATCTACTAAATATCTTTTTTCTCCCCTGAGTAATGTATGTTCCATATTCTCAAGTAAGATTATCTGATAATCCCTCTCCCGAACCGTATCAATAAAGCGCTGCATTTCTTCATCATCAACAAAACTTCGCATATTAACAAGTACAAACAATTTCCTTCCCTCAAACTTTTCAACTAATTGGATATAATCCACGATTTTAGTTGCAAGGCTATCGTACTCTTCTTCTATCATGATTCCTGAAGCTTTAAGTAATGATTCAATGTTTATTTTCGTAAAATTCAAGTTCGCCGGTATTTCAAACTCAAGATTCATAAGTAATTTTTCCCACTCCGTAAGAATCTCATTTGTTTCTAAATAAAAATCTGCACTGATTGACATTTTTTGCATTTCAGAGATAATTCTATTTAGCAATGTCTTCTTGTTCATATCGAATGGTATAAATTGCATAATCTGTTCTGTATATTTATCCATTCTCAATACTTTGTTTTCCTCCGACAAAACACTTTTCCCTTCGAAACCGTCAATTTGTTTTCGAATGTCACTCACTATCTCATAAAACAATCCCTGTCTTTCAATTATCACCGACCATATGCCATCCTCCGCACAGTCAAAAACCCGTTCTATCCCCGATAATACTATTTTCATAAAACAATCAACCTGTCCTCCGAATCTATAACATCACTATTCGATTTTCCTACAACATAGTCCATCTTTACAAACTGTTTTTCCGTAACGGTTAGCAGCTGAACCAATCCCTGTGGCGGTTTATTAGTATAGATTAAATTCCTACACGAGTTCTCCATCGAAGGACTTGTCATCATTTTACAATAAACAGACTCTTGCAGCATAATAAATCCGTTTTTTATTAATACCTTACGAAACTGGCGATAATTTCTTTTATCTTCCATCGTAATTGTTGGCAAATCAAAAAAAACTAACATTCTCATAAATCTGAATCCACTCATACCATTTCACTTCTCATATCTTATGCACAGGTGTAAAACTTGATTTTGGCAGAATCATTATCGTTTAGTGCATCAAAGACACTTTTGGTATAAATTCTTATTGCATTCATCAAAAATTGATTTTGCCCATCAATCAATACTTTTTCATCAAAAATCCTCCACATAGCATGTTTCTCTTCTTTTTCAAACCGGGTTAGCCGCATGGTATATACCATGCGATCCACCAGTATTCGAAACGGTTCCATAAAATCACATGCCAAATTAAAAGGATTAAATGCATTGCAATGAAAGATTCCAACCTGTGTCAGATATCCATTCGCTGTAATTTCTCTGTTAAAAGCCGAAAGAATAAGACTATAACCATAGTTTAAAGCTGCGTTTACAGGAATATCAGCACTTCTAGTAAAATCCATTCCAACAATCGTGTTGCAGGGTGGCTTGACCTCTATTCCATATAGAATGGAGGTGGTGCTAATGGACAAGAAGCCATTTGATTTTAAAGACCTTATGGCTTTTGGTATGTTCATTCTCGCATTGCTGA
>CAZOZM010000022.1:0-12469 GCA_964584255.1 uncultured Lachnoclostridium sp.
AGGTTTATGCTCGAACATATTCTTAGGAGGGGCTTGTTATATCCATTTAACTAAGAAGCCATTTTAATTTAACAAAGCTACCGGACTCGTCCGGCAAGCTTACCAATATATTTTACCTCATTATCATGTTTTTTTCAATCGCTATTTTATAAATATAACCCGTACCGCAGGTATTTCTCAACCACGATACGGGTTACTCCATCAGATTCTCTGACTGTTACAGCCGTAGTGCCTGTCATCTCCCCTGATATAGGAAACTATCCTATATCAAAACTTATTTGAATTTCATCAGAATTTTCCTGTTACACAGCCTTTTCAAACTGACTGTTATAAAGTTCTGCATAGAAACCATTTCTGCTTATCAGCTCATCGTGGTTTCCGCTTTCTATAATATCTCCGTCCTTCATTACCAAAATCAGGTCTGCATTCTTTATTGTCGAAAGCCTGTGTGCAATTACGAATGACGTTCTTCCACTCATAAGCTTATCCATTGCATTCTGTATCTGCAATTCGGTTCTGGTATCAACGGATGATGTCGCCTCATCCAGAATAAGCATCGGCTTATCGGCTATCATTGCCCTCGCAATTGTAAGCTGCTGCTTCTGTCCCTGTGAAAGATTTACCTGATCTGAAAGAACCGTATCATATCCATGCGGCAATGTCTTTATAAAATGATGTAAACCGACTGCCTTACATGCTTCTTTAACCTTTTCATCTGAAACATCAGGTGTAGAATAAACAAGATTCTCACGAACCGTTCCCTCAAACAGCCATGTATCCTGTAAAACCATACAGAACTGGTCATGAACATCCTCTCGTTTTACATCCTTTGTTGAAACTCCGTCGATAGTTATTTCGCCGCCCTGTATCTCATGGAAACGCATAAGAAGGTTAACCATGGTTGTTTTACCTGCACCCGTAGGACCAACTATTGCGATTTTCTGTCCCGGCTTTGCAATGGCAGAGAAATTGTGAATTATGGTCTTGTCTGAATCCTCATATCCAAACTTAACATTCTTAAATTCAACCTGTCCCTTAACATTTTCCAAAGTTTTTGTCTTACCGGACTCGTCTTCCATTTCCTCTGCTTCTATAAACTCAAAAACTCGTTCGCCTGCAGCTGCAGCTGACTGAAGAGTCTGCATTGACTGAGCTATCTGTGAAAGTGGCTGTGTAAAATACCTTACATACATAACAAAAGCTACAATTACAGAGAAATCGATATTTCCATTAAGTGCCAAAGCACCACCTACTATACAAACTGCCACATATGCAAAGTTTCCTATAAAAGTCATTAATGGCATCATGAGACTTGAGAGGCAGTGAGCCTTAAAACCACTGTTTCTTAATGTTTCGTTGAGATGATCAAATTTTTTGTTTTCAAGTTCCTCACCGTTATACGCCTTAACTACCGTATGTCCGGCATAAATTTCTTCTATCTGACCATTTAATGCACCAAGATTCTTCTGCTGTTCAAAGAAGTACTTTTGGCTCCTTGACATTATCGCCATCATAAAAATGAAGCCAATAACTGTCGCACAGATTGCTGTTACTGCCATTATCCAGTTGGTTATAAACATCATCAAAAGGCTTCCTGCAAATAAAACAATCTGTGATATAAGATTTCCTATACTCTGATTCAATGACTGTGCTATCGTATCAACATCGTTTGTTACTCTTGAAAGAACGTCACCTGTTGAATTTCGATTGTAGTACCACATCGGCAGACGGTTTATCTTTCCTGAAATTTCCTGTCTCATGGTTTTTGATACATGCTGTGTAACCGTTGCCATTATCCAATGCTGTGCCGCCGAAAGCAGCCAGCTTGACGCATAAAAAAATACAAGTGTTATTCCGACTTTGAATACACCGTCCAAGTCTATGCTTCCCGTAAACAATCCTTTTTCAATATATTCTGCGATATCTGATAACTTATCAGGTCCTAAAAGCTGTAAAATTGTACCTACAATCGCACATATAATTGCAATTACAAAAGCAGCACCATATTTTTTACAGTATCCAAATAACTTCTTCCATGTTCCTACAAGATCCTTTGGCTTTTCAACAACGCCCATTCTTCCTCGCGGACCACCCGGTCCTCTACGCACCGGTTTTTGGGTTGCCGAACCAAATTCATATTCCTTCTTTTCCATTAAGCCAATTCCTCCTTTGAAAGCTGAGAAAGTGCAATCTGCTTATAAACCTCACATGATTTCATTAACTCATCATGCTTGCCCATGCCCGCGATTTTTCCGTCTTCCAGAACTATAATCTTATCAGCATCACGAATTGTTCCTATTCTCTGTGCAACTATTATTCTCGTCATATCACTGCACTTTTCGTCAAGCTTCTTTCTCAAGGCCCTGTCAGTTTTGTAATCCAAGGCTGAGAACGAATCATCAAATATTATTATTTCGGCTTTTCGTGCTATCGCACGGGCAATTGAAAGTCTCTGTTTCTGTCCACCCGAGAAGTTAGTTCCTCCTTGTGAAACATATGCATCATATCCATCCGAAAGACCTTCAACAAATTCCTCCGCCTGTGAAGTTTCTAATGCTGATGCAATATCTTCATCAGTTATTTCGCCCTTTCCATTTTCTCCGTATGCAATATTCGACTTAACCGTTCCGGAGAAAAGAATTGATTTCTGTGAAACATATGCAATCTTATTTCTCAGTGCCACCTCATCATATTCGCGCACATTGACACCGTCTACCAAAACTTCACCGTCACTCACATCGTAAAATCTTGGTATAAGATTAATTACGGTACTCTTACCACATCCGGTAGCACCTATAAATGCAACCGTCTCACCCTTATTTGCCTTGAAGGAAATGTCGCTTATAACATCTTCTTCCGCATCCGAATATCTGAAAGACACATTTTTAAATTCAACCTCACCGGTTACACCCTGCTTTCCATCTTTCAATGTTCCGTTATGAATAGTCGGAACAGTATCCAGCACTTCATTTATTCGCTTTGCGGATACTGTTGCACGAGGCAGGATCATGAAAATTGCAACAAGCATCATAAATGATGAAACTACCATCATTCCATACTGCGTAAATACCATCATGTCTCCAAACATTGAAATTCTTCCTTCAATTGAATCCGTATTGTTTAAAAGATACGCTCCAATCCAATAAACCGAAAGCGAAAGTCCGCTCATAACGAGGCTCATCGTAGGCATCATGAACGCCATAGTCCTCTGAGTAAAAAGCTGATTTCTCATCAATGCGTCATTTGCATTTTCAAATTTTTCTTCCTGATATTCCTCTGCATTATATGCACGCACAACTCTCAGACCATTCAGATTTTCCCTTGTTACACGGTTAAGGTCATCAGTAAGCTGCTGGATTTTTTTGAATTTCGGCATTGTAAGTGAAATACAGATTCCGATTACAATAAGAAGTATAACAACGGCTGCCGCCACTGATATTGTCCACTGCCATTCTTTATCAGCGATTTTCAATATGGCCCAAACTGCCGTAATTGGCGACTTAATCAGCATCTGTATACCCATAACTATAAACATAAGTACCTGCTGAATGTCATTTGTGGAACGTGTAATAAGACTTGCCGTTGAAAATCTACCTATTTCTTCCATTGAAAAAGTCTGCACTTTTTTGAACATTGCCGCACGAAGCGTCGCCGCAAGATTTGCACCTATTCGTGCAGTAAAAACTGCCGTTATCAGGGATGCTACAAGACTTCCGAATGCACAAAGCATCATTTTTCCGCCTGCAGCCCATATTTCACTCATCTCACTGCCCTTTGTTTCAACAAGCACTGTTATTTCATTCATATAATCAGGCATTGTCATATCAAGCCACACCTGCACAATTATAAATGCTATACTCACACCGACATAGCACCATTCACGGCTTGACAGTTTCTTAATAAGTTTTAACATCAAGTTCCTCCTTTTCAATTATCTAACTCGGTTAGATAACTTTTTTTAAAAAATATGCCTTGAAATCATTCCAAGGTTTCATCCGGAATCATGTCCGGCGGCGGCAAAATCGTTTTAAGCTCGTTTGCTATTGATGCAAATTCAAGCATTTTATCCATTCCGACTTTGTCAATCATCATCCCCACTTGTGAGAAAACACAATCATGCATTTCCTTTGCTTTTGCTCTACCCTTTTCCGTAAGACTTACAACTACGATTCTGGCATCTTTTGGATCTCCTGACTTTTCTATCAGACCCTTCTCCGACATTTTCCTTAGTAAAACAGCCACCCTGGCGGTGCTTACATGCATCTTCCTGCTTATATCTCCTGCCGTAATCGTAACATTTTCATTGTATAATATTTGCAGGATTGCCCTTACACCGGCAGATGATTTATCAATATTTTGAAACCATTCCGACGGTTTTGACTTTCTGAATTCTGCAAGAAGCATTTCAACCTGTTCCCCGGTTGCCAAATCATTTCCTCCCATCTTCTAACGTAGTTAGATTTTATTTTACACTGGTGTTTATTTTTACACCATTTTGTGAATGCTGTGTGAACAAAGGAATAAATAAACGTATAATTTACTTAAAATTTTATAAATTCCTTAGTTCAGAAAACCGGAGTATATTATAGCACTTTTTTAAAAAAGGAAAAGACCATATATTATATATTGAGCTAAAATCTATCCGTTAGCTGCTTAAAACCCTTTGACGCTTGGGTGATAAGTATCCCTGAAAGTCTGCAGATAATGTTACAACTTATCTGATTTATGCAAAAACTCTGCTTACATAACCATGTTTTCCTGACATGTAAACATGTAGTAAACAGAGTTTTAATTTTTTATTTCTTTTCAGTTACGGCGCCCTGCATCCAGAAAAGACCTCTGAATCTCCTTCCCGCTTTAGGTTCACCCTGAAGGTCAGCCTGATTTATGCATAAATCAAACACTATATCATTTGATTTAACCTTCA
Source organism: uncultured Lachnoclostridium sp. (assembly GCA_964584255.1). Taxonomy (GTDB): domain Bacteria; phylum Bacillota; class Clostridia; order Lachnospirales; family Lachnospiraceae; genus UBA3775. Next base: position 4,928 of record CAZOZM010000022.1, read on the forward strand.
TTACATAAATCTTTTCCTTGAATATGGCATTCACATATGTATTTACTTCGAGTATATTTCCAAGTATCTTATAAACCTCAGCTTCCACTCCAAATGGTATAAGAGACGTTTCAACTATTGAAAAAATGTCTTCCTGTTTATACACACGTTTACAAACCTGTGTGAATGTATCCATTTCTTCTAATGTCATTTTCTGTAAAGCCTCACTATTACCGTTTTTTGCCTCGCTTACCATATTTATCCTTCTGTCTTTATCATCAGAGTTTTCTTTAACCCCACTGAAAACTGTCGGAAGCAATATAGCACCTTCATAGCAGAGACCGGAAAGTTTGATACTCTTTTCATAATCAGACTTTTCTCTTTCGATTCTTAAAATATGATCAAACGGGTTTACGACATGAAATATTAATGATGCTCCAAACCTGTCATCATCACACATTCCCGAATACTCTGCACGGTTCATCTTCCTTAAAATTGAAGTATAACTGTCAGTGCTTTCTTCTCTCCCTTCTATATATGGAAAGAAGCTTTCCACATAGAATTTGTCGTCGTCATCCAACTGACCGGTTACTTTTACTCCTACTCCGGGTGCAAACTCCGTGGAAAATTCAGCTAATTTAGTATTATCCGAAGCAATGTTTATTATTTTCTTCCTATAAGGGTTCTCTATAACGCGCTTTATCAGAATATCTTCCTGCTTTTTTGTGGTTATTTCCTTAAATCCTATGCTTTTTAAATAATCGTGCAAATTATTTTCCTCCCATTGCACACGCTACCTGCTTATATATTCCGCAACCGGGTCGTTATAAACAAGAGCTTTTTTTAATACCTTTTCTTCCTTATCGGACATTTTAATAAAGGTCTTTCCTTTTATTACTTCTTTCAGATATGTGTAACATCCTTCTGTACTGTGCATTGCCGTCAGTATAAATCCATCATCTCCATCATTAAGCATGCACAATGAAAATGAAAGTTTTCCTCCAATACCGCTGAATGCATCATATTTTTCTATTGCGAACTTACAAAATCCTGCTGTTTTTACGTTTTCCAATACTGCAACCTTACTCTTAAGATCAACAATATCATCCGTCATATTCTCAAGATCCTTGAATTTTTCATCAAATTTTGCCTCAAGACTTCTACCGTTTGCGCCTTTCATATATCTTACATAAGATTTTGTAAGTCTGGACGTTCTTCCCAAAAGTATAAACACAAGTATCAACAATACAAATATAAATACGAACATACATATTATCATTATATCTGTATTAAGTCCTAATTTTTCTAACATCTTTCCTCCTGTAATTGAATATTCCCTAATTACTGGATTTTTTCACAGATGAAGGAGATTATTCTCTCTAACTCATCTATCGAATAATATTCAATTTCAATTTTTCCCTGTGCATTATCAGCAGGTTTAATCGTAACCTTTGTTCCAAGAACCTGCTTGAGTTCTTCTTCGGCACTGAGATATTCCGGTGACTTTATTTCATCCGTATTATTCTTTGCCTTTCCTCTCTTTTTATCCTTGTTTCCGTTGTTTTTTACGAGTCTTTCAACATCCCGGACACTCAATCCGTCTTTTACAATCTTGTTTGCAGTTTCAATCTGTTTTACCGGCTCATCTATGGAAACAAGCATTTTTGCATGACCGGCAGAAATTTTTCCATCTATTATCATTTGCTTTACATCATCTTCAAGACGTAACAGACGGAGTGAATTTGTTACAACTGTTCTGCTTTTTCCTACTCTCTTTGCAACATCTTCCTGTTTGAGGTTATACTCTTCTATAAGTTTTTTATATGCAACAGCTTCTTCAATTGAATTGAGATTCTGTCTCTGAATGTTCTCTATAAGTGCCACCTCATACACTTCCTGCTCCGAATATTCTCTGATAAGAACAGGAACTTCTTTTAATCCGGCAATTCTTGCAGCTCTCCATCTTCTTTCACCGGCAATAATCTCATACATATTGCCATTTTTTCTTACCACAATTGGCTGTATAATGCCATGTAATTTGATTGATTCTGCAAGTTCATTCAATGCATCTTTATCAAACTCCGTTCTTGGCTGCCCTTTGTTTGGCTCGATATCGGATATCTTTACCAATGTTTCATGTGAAACATTTTCATTTTCCTTTGTTTTACTACTTACATCCTTTTCTATTGTTTTATCTATTTTGTTTGAGATAAGAGAATCCAAACCTCTTCCTAATCTTTTCTGTGCCATTTTTTTACCCTTTCATGAATAAAATTTTATCTGAACAGACTCTTTTTCTTAGAATCAGGTTCAAAATTATATGGTTTGCCATCGTTAAGCATGACTTCCTTTGCTAAATCTCTATATGACTGTGCTCCTACCGAACGGGAATCATACTTTATAATTGGTTTACCGAAGCTTGGTGCTTCTGCCAATCTTATATTTCTTGGAATCAGACTGGAATAAATATGCTGGTCAAGATTTTCCTTAACTGTATCAACAATCTGAAGGCTAAGATTAGTTCTGCCGTCGTACATTGTAAATACCACACCGTCAACTTTCAATTTACTGTTCAATCTCTCCTTAACCAGGTCAATTGTATGTAAAAGCTGTGTCAGACCTTCAAGTGCATAAAATTCACACTGAATCGGTATTATCACTGAATCAGCACATGAAAGTGCATTTAAGGTTAACGTATTCAGAGAAGGAGGACAGTCTATTATTATATAGTCATACTTCCTTCTATTTGTTACAAGGTGTGATTTTAATATGTATTCCTTATTTTCTATTCCCAGTAAATCTTTTTCTGCCGCGGCAAGGTCAACATCCGACGGCAATATGTAAAGATTTTCAAATTCAGTTTTAATTAAAACCTGATTAAATGTACACTCACATAGCAATAAATCATATGTGGAATACTTTAACTCGGATTTTTCTATTCCAAGTCCGCTGGATGCGTTTCCCTGAGGATCTAAATCTACAACCAGTACCTTCATTCCTGCTTCCGCAAGACATGCTGCCAAATTAATGGATGTTGTAGTCTTTCCTACTCCGCCTTTTTGATTTGCAATTGCAATTATCTTACCCATTTTTTCTCCTCAAACATAAAACTATTGAAGAATACTCTACCCTTCTTCTGAAATATCTGTTACATTTTCCTATAAAGGATTTTTATCCGCTTTTCGCCCGACTCTTGGATACTTACCTGGTGTCGGTCTATCCTTTTTCACTATCGGAATCATTCTGTCAATACTTGATTCTTTTCCAAGGCTAAACTTATTTATTTCTAAAAGTTTACACCCTAAAGTCTTTATTGCATTGTCTCCTTCAAGTATTTCTTCCTCTGCATTACCGGATTTATAAGGCAAAAAGAAACCACCAACTTTAAGATAAGGTATACAATATTCAGATAAAGATGACATTTTTGCAACAGCTCTGCTTACAATCAGATCATACTGTTCCCTAAATTCAGGTTTTCTTGCAAATTCTTCAGCTCTGGCATGTACTGTCTGAATTTTTTCAAGTTTTAAATCTCTTATAACTTCGTTCAGAAAGTTTATCCTTTTGTTCAAAGAATCCATAAGCGTTATCTCAAGATTTGGAAACATTATCTTCAAAGGAATTCCGGGAAATCCGGCTCCAGTTCCGATATCCAATAATTTTGCATTTTCACTGTTTAATATATTCAAAACTTCTTTGTTTTCCGTTTTTACCACAGAACAGCTGTCTGCAAAATGTTTAAGCACGACATCTTCATATTCCGTGATTGCAGTCAGATTCATTACCTTGTTTTTCTCTATGAGCATTTCATAGAATTTTTCAAATTGTTCTATCTGCTCATCAGATGGTTTCAAGCCCATACTTTCAAGACTTTCAACAAGTATCAAACTCATAAAATCTGCTCTCCTTCAGTTTTCTTAGTCAAAAATACCCTATAAAATAGAGTAATAAGTATTTCTTGCTGGCAGAATTTATTTTCTCAGCTCACTTTACTAATTATAACATGATTCGCACTTCGTGCTTGTCGATTTCTCCGAAATCTATCATGTTCTTTCGGCGTTCGCTAATAAAGATTAAGCTCTCTCTTAGCTCACTTTGCTAATTATATCACAACCGTACACATAATCCAACAATATACTTCTTACACCTTTATTAATTTTCCGGGTAATTACTTAAATAGTTTATAGATAAATATACTGGCAATTCAACATCTTTTATTCGCATCTTTGTGATTAAATATTTGGCGTAATTTTCTTTATCCGTGAATGTTTCACATGAAACAATTTTATCTATCTTCCTTTATGTTTTATTATCTGAACTTTATACACAACTTAGTTTTTACATCATCAATCTTTGATATAAAATCTGCATATCTAACTCTATTAATATGATAATCGGACCTTATAAAATGTATCACATGAAACATTTTATACACTTTACTTACTATTATCTAATTTAAAATCAATTTTCTGAAACTTTCTTGTTTATACACCGAAGATACTACCTTCAATATTAAACATTTACCTCCACTATTCTGATTATATACCCTTTTTTATTAGATATTTTAACTTCTAACTCCTACTTAGATTAGCTTTAGATTTGTTTCACATGAAACATTTTCATCAATCCTTATTGCTTTATTACCTAATGTAAATGTCATTTTTTTGCTTTCTGATTTGTTTAAGAATTGAGAATATTTGCTTTTTATATTAAGCATTTATATATTTACCTTCCATTCCTATTTATTCTCATATACCTATTAGATCCTTATATCCAATTTCCTAACTATTTCATTTTCTTAAATGTTTCACATGAAACACTTATTTTATTAACCTTAAACGCCTTCATATTCATTTGCCTAGATTATACATCAATATCTTTAAAGCTTTTTAGTCTTTCACAGATCTAAACATCTGCATTTTTACATTAAACATTTATTACCTGCCATTTTAACTTTATCTTCCCTTTTCTGTCAGAGACTAAATTTCAAATTTTTACTTGTGTCATTTTCAATTTTTTTCACATGAAACATTTTTTCTAATATCATAACACTAACTTCTGTTAATTACTGTCATTTATCTGATTCAATTTTTGATTACATGTATCATGTGGAATATTTTTCAATTTTTTACTTTATTTATGTATTTTGTTTTCTAATCTGCATAATTATTTACACTTTGTAATCTAGCCTCACCTTTTTTCATATTATTGTAGTGTTATTTCAATACTAAAGTTTATTTGCCGGAAATCAAATTGAGACCTGTTTTTATACAAGTTTTTCCACTTAATAAACTTCATATTATTTACCTAATTCCTTTATAAAAGTGCAATTAAACTATCATAATAAAACCATTTTCACATTTTCGGAATAAAAAAACTGTGTAAATGTTTCACATGAAACATCTACACAGTTTAACTAGAATTCTGTTACATTTTATGTGCCGTAAGATATACCAACAATACCGATATATCTGCAGGAGAAACTCCTGAAATTCTTGATGCTTGTCCAACACTCTCCGGTCGTATTTTTGAAAGTTTTTGTCTTGCTTCAAGTCTGAGAGATTCAATATCGTTATAATCTACAGAAGCAGGTATCTTTTTATTTTCCAACTTTTTAAAATGTTCAACCTGCTGCATCTGTCTTTCGATATATCCGGCATACTTAATTTCAATATTAATTTGCTCAATTACATCGCTGTCCAATGGCTTTCTGTCATTATCCAACTCTGCAATTTTATCATAATCCAACTCAGGTCTTCTTATAAGTTCGACAAGAGATGTACCCGTATGTATTGATGATGACCCGATTTTTTCCAATATTGAATTGTTTCTTTCACTTGCGCCTATATTAACATTATTCAGACGTTCAATTTCTTCAGCAATAAGTCTCTTTTTTTCAACGAACTTTGAATATCTTTCATCACTTATAAGTCCTATTTCATGACCTGTTTCTGTGAGTCGGATATCAGCATTATCCTGTCTTAAGAGAAGTCTGTACTCTGCTCTGCTTGTCATCATTCTATATGGTTCCAATGTTTCTTTTGTAACCAAGTCATCAATTAAAACGCCGATATATGCCTGACTTCTGTCAAGAATTATAGGTTCTTGATTATGAATATACCTTGCCGCATTTATTCCTGCCATAATTCCCTGAGCAGCCGCCTCTTCATAACCGGATGAACCATTAGCCTGACCGGCAGAAAAAAATCCTCTTATATTTTTTGCCTCAAGTGATTCTTTTAACTGCATAGGATTTATACAATCGTACTCAATTGCATATGCATTTCTTACAACAACAGCATTTTCCAATCCCTTTATCGATCTGTACATTTTTAACTGCACTTCTTCCGGAAGAGACGATGATAATCCTGAAAGATACATTTCATTTGTGTAATCACCTTCCGGTTCTACAAAAAACTGATGTCTTTCCTTGTCAGAAAATTTTACAACCTTATCTTCAATAGAAGGACAATATCTTGGGCCTGTACCTTTTATATTACCACTAAATAACGGACTTCTGTCTATATTTTCCTTTATAATTTCATGTGTGTCCGTATTTGTATATCCCAAATAGCACAAGCACTGTTCTTTTCTTATATCCTCCTCTTTGTTTTCAAAAGAGAAAGGAGTTATTTTATCATCTCCGTACTGTGGCTCAAGTTTTGAAAAATCTATCGTTCTTTTATCAATTCTGGCAGGTGTTCCTGTTTTGAATCTATACATTTCTAATCCCATTTTAATGAGAGAATCTGTCAAGAAAGTAGCTCGTGGAAGACCATTTGGCCCTGTATACTGACTTACCTCACCATAAATACATCTTGCATTAAGATATACACCACTGCATAGAATTACCGCTTTAGCATTATAAACAGCACCGGACACAGTCTTAATTCCGGTAACCGTTTTTACGGAGTTTTCTTCTTTCCATAAAACCTCTGATACCTCAGCCTGTTTCAATGTGAGATTTTCAGTATTTTCCATTACCTTTCTCATCTCATTACTGTACTTCTGCTTATCTGCCTGAGCCCTCAAACTATGTACTGCCGGTCCTTTAGAAGTATTCAGCATCTTTGACTGAATATATGTCTTATCTATATTTTTACCCATTTCGCCGCCAAGAGCATCTATCTCTTTCACCAGATGACCTTTACTGGTTCCACCGATATTTGGATTGCATGGCATCATCGCAATTGAATCCGTGCTCACCATAAAACATATTGTACTGCATCCGAGCCTAGCTAAAGCAAGAGCAGCTTCACAACCTGCATGACCTGCACCTATAACTATGGCATCATATGTTCCGGCTTCAAATGTTGGTATATTTTCCACTTTTTTCTCCTTTTCCAAACTTAAAATGCTATGAATCGTTTGATTTCTATTTACATTTTACCCTAGATTTGAAACTGCCTTGTTGTTTCAAATCTCCTATGTAAATAGCCAAGCCCTGCTTGGCGTAGTAATCTCGACGAACAGTTTCACTGTGAGTCGTTAGATTTATATTTACATTATAAATAGCCAAGCCCTGCTTGGCGTAGTAATCTCGACGAACAGTTTCACTGTGAG
>CAZOZM010000022.1:12569-26785 GCA_964584255.1 uncultured Lachnoclostridium sp.
TCGTTAGATTTCTATTTACATTATTTACCCATACAAAACTCCTTAAATATGGTATTTATTAAATCTTCGTCCGTTTCCTCACCTATAATTTTTCCAAGTGAAGAATATGCGTTCATCAGATCTATTGTGAAGAAATCCTCAGGCATTCCGTTATTTATTGAATCTATAACCTGACCCAAAGAATTTTTTGCGTTAATTAAACACTCTTTATGTCTTTCAGATGTTATGCATACTTCATCATCTGTGACTATTTCATTTTTAAAGAACAAATCCTTTATGACTTCATAAAGTTTTTCCAATCCCCTTCCCTCAATTGCTGACATATATACAACCGGGGAATTCAGTTTTTCAAGAAATTCTTCATCCGCCATTTTTTCACTGTCGGTTTTGTTTACAACAGTAATATACTTTCTTTCCTTAATCTTTTCAAGGATTTCAAAGTCATTTTCATCAAGTTTTCTCGAATAATCAAGAACATATATAATCAAATCTGCCCCATCTATAGCCTTTAATGACCTCTCAACACCCATTTTTTCGATAACATCCTCTGTCTTTCTTATACCGGCAGTATCAATTATGTTAAGTGTTATTCCATCAAAATTTGTCACTTCTTCGAGAGTATCTCTTGTTGTTCCCTCTATATCAGAAACAATTGCCCTTTCTTCTCCTAAAATTGCATTAAGAAGCGTTGATTTTCCTACGTTTGGTTTACCTACAATACAGGTATTAATACCCTCATTTATAAGCTTTCCTCTATCCGCTGATTTAATAAGTCTTTCAATTTCCTTTATCGAATCAGCTACATTTTCGGCTAATTCCACTGCAAACCCATCTATACTTATGTGTTCCGGATCATCCAATGCTGCTTCAATAAAAGCCGTATCTCTCAATATCTTTGTCCGTAAATTATCTATTTTCTTTAGTTCATTACCACTAAGCTGCTTAATTGAATTGTTAAGAGCCATTGCATTTTTAGAATTGATTACATTAATTACAGCCTCAGCCTGACTTAAGTCAATTCTTCCATTTAAAAAGGCACGCTTTGTAAATTCACCCGGCTCTGCCATTCTTGCACCTTTTCTTATAACAAGCTGCAAAATAGTCTTTGTAACCAACAATCCGCCGTGACAGTCAATTTCTACGACATCTTCCCGCGTATATGAAGCAGGATTTTTAAATATCAAAACCATTACTTCATCAACGATTCTTTCTTCATCAACAATACATCCATAAGAAACTGTGTGCGAATTTGTTTTTTCCACATCTATGAACCCATTTTTTCCATCCCTACCGGTTTTAAAAATTGATTCAATGATATTAAAACTGTCCGGACCGCTTATTCTTATAACTGAAATTCCACCACTGGTCATTCCAGTAGCAATTGCTGCAATTGTATCTGAAACCACTTTTTTCTCCTAATCCAATAAAATAAAGAAAATATACAATTTTAAAATATGGCAGACCTGTAAAAACCGATCTGCCATATAAGTTACATTATTTATTCTCTTCAGCCTTGCTTGCCGCCTTAGACTCAAGATATGCCGCGTAATCTGCCTTATAGTCATCACTATAATCGTCACTATCTTCATTATGTCTAGGATAATTACGCTTTTTATTATTTGAATAGTAGTTGCCCTTTCTATAACCGGATCTGGAATTGTTATATTTTCCCTTTCCGTTGTTATAACGGCCGTTGCCTCTAGGTGCATCCTTTTTAAGAGTAACAACTACTCTTCTGTATGGTTCTTCACCTTCACTATGAGTCTCAACGTATCTGTCATTCTGTAATGCTGAATGGATGAGTCTTCTCTCATATGGATTCATAGGCTCAAGAACAACCTGTTTTCTTGTTCTTTTTACCTTAGATGAGATATTCTTTGCAAGATTTTCAAGTGTTTCTTTACGTCTTGCTCTGTAATTTTCGGTATCTAATTTAACCTTGAGATAAATATCTCCACATTTTCTGTTAACTACAAGACTTGAAAGATACTGAAGTGAATCAAGTGTCTGTCCACGCTTACCTATTAACACTCCCATATCAGGTCCGTTAATGTCAACATAAACAGTTTCCTCTTCCATATCCGTATGTGCAGTTACCTCTGCTTCAATACCCATCTTTTCAAGAACATTTGAAACGAATTCTCTTGCAATTCTGTCTGCCTCAGAAACATCAAGCTTTGACTCCTCAGAAGCTATTTCGTTGATTGATTTAACAATTTCATCTGAAATATTAACCTCTTCAACATTTTCTTCCTTAACATCTTCTGTTACAACAGCTTCTACTGTTTCTTCAACTTTATTTTCTTCTTTTTTTTCTGCTTCTTCTTCCTTCTTTTCAGGAACAGAAACAAGAATCTTTACAGATTTGAATATACCAAGAAAGTTGTTTTCACTTACCTTCTGATATTTGATATTTTCTTTTTCTATACCAAGTTCCGTACTAGCCTGATTAAGAGCTTCTTCTAACGTCTTTGCACTATATTCTTTCTGCATTTTAGTTTTCCCCCTTATCTCCGGACTCTTCTTCTGAATCATTCTTTAAGACATAATCACTGTTATAAAGATTTGCAATTCCTGCTATATCAGTTGACTTTAAATGTCTCTTTTCTTCTGAAACTACATACTCTTTAACCTGCTGATTCTTTGATGCTTTAGACGAATTAGAATCAATTGCCTTAGTCGAAATCTTAGAAATCTTAGCCATATTACTGTCATTTTTCGTATGAACTCCGGCTTTTTCAAGACTTTTTTTCTTATTCTCCGCTGATTCATCAATGAAAATCTGTATATCCATATTCTTCAACTTAAAATTGATTACTAACTGAAGAATAATCGATACTAAAGCAGATGTAATCCAGTAAATACCCACACCTATAGGAAGAGAAAGTGTAATGATACCTGAAAAAATAGGCATAACCACATTCATAGTCTTCATTGTATCCATAGGATCAACTTCGCCCGGTTTCTTCTTCTTCTTTTTAGACTCATCCGTTTTGTTTAAAGCCATAGAAATCTGAGTCTGAAGATACTGAAGTAAAGCTGAAAGAATAGGAATGAGAACCGTAATCGACTTAATCTGAGGCTTATCGAAGATATTAAGAGTAAAGAAAGTATTTATGTTTACAATTTCATCCTTTACCTTTGAAGGAGTTATTACATTTCCATCTTTATCTTCAAAATCCTTACTTAAAGCAGCACTTATATAAGGAGCATATGCATTCCATGCTGCTGCCTCAATTTTTCCACTGTCTTCAAGTTCCTCACCGCTAAAGAATATATTCCAATCCTTTTCCGAAAATCCTGCCATTATTGCGATATAATTATCTCTTGTATAAACGGTTTCACCCTGTTCAAACTTTGGTGCCTTTCTTACATAGACACCTCTTAAATTATAGAAACTGTAAACCGCATCAGACAAAGTATATCCGTCAATTTCTTCCTTAACTGCCTCGTCTTTTGTAATTACCGTAACAATATCAGAATAATATGTTTTTACGTCATCAACATATGTTGGGATTGAATAAATAACAGGATAAAGTGCGAAAAGTATTACCATGATTATAATCATTGGCAGACATCCGCTCATTGGCGAAGCACCATACTTTTTGTAAACTTCCTGCTGTTCATTCTGCATTTTGAGCATAGAGTCATTGTCTCTCTTGCCCTTATACTTTTCCTGTATAGCCTGTAATTCAGGATTCATTACAGCTGATACTTTTGTAAACTTCTGCTGTTTATATGTGAGCGGAAGCATAATAAGCTTTATTACTATTGTAAAAACAATAATACATACAGCAACTTTTGTAATTCCAAACATTAAGAGAAACTTATAAATGTAGTTTATAATTATTCCCATCAAACTTACAAAAGGATCAAGAATACTGAGTACAGGTAATTGTAATAGAATACCCACTAAATTCCTCCTTAATACAAATATGGCTATGGTACCGGATCATATCCTCCTTTATGAAAAGGATGGCATCTTAGAATTCTTCTTATTGCCAGATAATTTCCCTTAACTGCGCCATATTTTTCCAAACATTCAATTGCATACTGTGAGCATGTAGGATAGTAAATACAACAAGGCATACCTTTAAGACCTGAAAGATATTTTCTGTATATTTTTATAATTCCGATAAGTATCCTTTTCATAACCAACTCCTTAGATTATAATTTTGTGCAATCCTGCAAGATGAATGCATGATTTGTTAATTTCTTCGAAGTTTTTTCCTACACAGCTTTTTCGTGCAATTACGACAATATCCAGCCCGGTGCTGAAACTGCCGTCACTTAAGCGCAAGCTTTCCTTAATTAATCTCTTTACACGATGTCTTACAACACTGTTTCCGACTTTTTTACTCACGCTTATTCCTATTCTGTTGTAATCCAGGCCATTGCTATTCACATACATGACCAGATTTCTGTTTATATATGATTTGCCCTCTTCATATACAAACTTTATTTGATTGTTTTTTAGAGAAACCACTAATTTCCTCCGTAAATTTCTTCCTTAAAAGGAAAAAGGTCACATTAAATGCGACCTAAGCAGAAATCTTATGTCTTCCTTTTGCTCTTCTGGCAGAAAGAACTTTTCTTCCGTTTGATGTTAACATTCTCTTTCTGAATCCATGAACTCTTGCATGGCTCTTCTTCTTTGGCTGAAATGTCATCTTCATAAATCTATACACCTCCTTATCAGGACATACTTTCCATTGAATAGCATTGTCATTATAATAATCTATCGACAATTAGTCAAGTCTAAAATAATCGGACTTTTCAATAAAATATCCCCTAAAAAAAGTCTAATCACAGGTTTATCCACAATATCTTTCACTTATCCACATTTTTTCATCAATATAGTGGGTATTTAGGGGATAATTTTTTTTTAAAAATTTAGTTTCTACCTTATTATAATAGCTTTTAAATTTTTAAATTTATTCACTTTATCAACAGGTAGTCCTGTTTTTTTAATCAACTTTATAAACATATAAATTTTTTTCTCTTCACACATTTGTTTTAAACTCTCTCATTTGCTTTTTAAAGCTCTTTTTATTTCCTAACGTATACCCCCATTTTAACAGATTAAGATTGATTTAAAATTTAATTTATTGTATAATGAATATCATCATGTAAAAATATGCTTTCTGAGACTTCCAGAGCCCCATTTAAGGCTTTTTCAGACTCTGAAACCTAATTTGACATGTTGATACCAATCAGAAGGCAGGCAATGGAAATGGATTTAAACATGAAACAGGTTATAAAAGATAAATGGGATGATATTTTTTCCTACATGAAAGAGGAATACAATATCAAAGACGTTTCTTTCAATACCTGGTTAAAGAATCTTAAATTTTATGATCTTGACGAAAACATAATCACCATAATCGTACAGGATAATGTTTTAGGCGACAACGCTCTTGACTTTATACGAAACAAATATGGTATTTTCATTAAAACTGCCATCTCGGAGGTTCTTAATGAAGAATATGAAATCAAGTTTGTTCTTCAGTCTTACATAACAGAACTTGAAAAGAAAGAAAAAGAGAAAAACCAGAATAACGGTTCTTCGCCTAAATCAGGTTCAAATGTAACTGCGAAATGTACATTCGATAACTTCGTAGTCGGAGACAATAACTCAACCGCATATGCTGCTTCTCTTGCCGTTTCGGAGTCACCGGGTAAGACCTTTAATCCTCTCTTTATTTACGGAGGTCCGGGTCTTGGAAAAACTCATCTTATGTATGCCATAAAAGAGTACTTAAATGAGCATAATCCAAATCTCTCGGTACTTTATGTTACAAGTGAAAACTTTACAAATGATCTCATTGACTCAATTAGAACGGCTCACTCTTCTCCTGAAAAATTCCGTCAGAAATACAGAAGTCAGGACGTCTTACTTATTGATGACATTCAGTTCATCATCGGCAAGGAACGTACACAGGAAGAATTTTTCCATACTTTCAATGACATGCGTGACTCAGGCCGTCAGATAGTTATATCATCCGATAAACCTCCAAGAGACATGACAATTCTCGATGAAAGAATGCGTTCACGTTTTGAATGGGGTCTCACCGTTGATATTCAGCCTCCGGCTTATGAAACCAGAATGGCAATTCTCAAGAAAAAACAGCAGGAAGAAAATCTGAATATCAGTGACGAAATTCTTGAATATATTGCTAACAGCATAAAGTCAAATGTAAGAATTCTTGAAGGTGCTCTTACCAGAATTGTAGCAATGAGCCGTCTTCAGAAGAAGGTTATTACTCTTGACCTTGCCAGAGAAGTACTCAACTTTATGATTTCTCCGGAAGAAAAGAAAACCATTACTCCTGAATTTATCATAGATGTTGTTTCCGAACATTACGAAATCACTCCATCCATGATATGCTCTAAAAACAAGAGTAAAAACGTAGCTTTCCCAAGACAGATTGCAATGTATCTCAGTAAACAGCTTACTTCTGCATCCCTTTCTGAGATAGGAGCAGCAATGGGCAACAGGGATCATACTACCGTTCTTCACGGATGTAAAAAGATAGAGGACGAGAGAAAGACAAATTCACAGCTTGAAAATACCATCAACATACTGATTAAGAAAATAAATCCTGACAATTAGTTGATTATTTTCGGGTTTTCAACATTTGTTCAACACGGACAAACCCTCATAAATAAGGGCTTACAAGTGATTTATCAACAATTCAACAGCCCCTATTAATATGACTATTTTAAAATAAATAAATAGGACGGATGCGGCTTACGCCGTAAAACCGGCTGAATTCAATAAAACCGGAAAGGACTGATACCATGAAAATAATATGTAAACAGCGTGACCTTATGTCAGCCATCAATATTGCATTAAAAGCAGTATCTTCAAAATCTACAATGCCTTTACTTGAATGTCTTTATCTTGAAGCAAAGGACGGTATAATTAAATTGTCATCAAGTAATATGGAACTCAGCATAGAGACTCTTGTTTCCGGCAGGATTGATGTTGAAGGACATGTTGCACTTAACTCCAGAGTTTTTTCTGAAATGATAAAAAAGCTTAATGACGATATGGTAATTATAGAGGTTGATGAAAATAACACAACTTTCATATACTGCGGTGCTACCAAGTTTAAAATACCGGGACTGGACGGATCTGATTTTCCTAAGATTCCGGAATTTCCAAGGGAAGATTCAATTTCAATCAGCCAGTTTACTTTGAAGGAAATAATTAAACAGACAATTTTCTCTGTTTCAGACAATGAAAACAACAAGATAATGACAGGTGAGCATATTGAAGTAAATGAAAATATCTTAACTGTTACTTCTCTTGACGGACACAGAATTTCGATAAGAAAGGCTGAGCTTAACAAAAGCTATTCAGGTAAGGATGTTGTTATTCCGGGAAAAACACTTAATGAGATAACCAAACTCCTTGATGATGATATTGAGAAGGAAGTAGTACTATACTTTTCAAAGAACAGTATAGTATTTGAATTTGACGATACAATTGTTTTATCAAGACTGCTTGACGGTAAATATATAAATGTACGTCAGATGATAAACAACGACTATGATACAAAATTCAGTATCAATAAAAAAGCTTTCTATGAATGTTTTGACAGAGCAACTCTTCTGGTAAAAGAAAGTGAAAAGAGACCTGTAATAATAGGCATACATGATGGAAGAATAACACTCAACATGAATACAAGCATAGGTACTCTTGATGAGGAAATTGAGGTTGAAAAAGAAGGAAAAGACCTTCTCATAGGCTTCAATCCTAAGTTTATCATGGATGTTTTGAAAGTAATTGATGATGATACAATTACAATTTATATGACAAACGCAAAAGCACCATGCTTTATAAGGAACGAGGATTCAACTTATAACTACATTGTTCTTCCGGTAAATTTCAGCGTTTAGAAATGAGGTAAAAATGGAAACTGTAATAATAAAGGATGAATTTATTAAACTTGGTCAGGTTCTTAAACTTGCCGGAATTGCATCTTCAGGAATTGATGCAAAACAGATGATACTTGACGGTGAAGTTAAGGTTAATGGTGAAGTTGATTTAAGAAGAGGCCGTAAGGTTTATGCCGGAGATACGGTAGAATGTAACGGAGAATCTTTCAAGGTGGCAAACTAAACTGACATGAAGATAAACAGCTTACAGCTTTCTAATTTCAGAAATTACGGTGAACTGGATATAAGCTTTAATGAGGGTGTAAATATCATATATGGAGACAATGCCCAGGGAAAAACCAATATCATTGAATCAATAATTGTTGCAGCGACCACCAAGTCACATCGTGGTAGCAGAGATAAGGAAATGATAAAAACGGGAGAAGATGAATCTCATATAAGGATAAATCTCGAAAAAGAAAAAATCGGACACCGTATAGACATGCATCTCAAAAGAAACAGTTCAAAAGGAGCTGCGATTGATGGACTGAAAATAAAAAAAAGCTCAGATCTTTATGGACTGCTGCATGTTATATCTTTTTCACCTGAAGATTTAACGATGATAAAAAACGGTCCTTCCGAAAGAAGACGGTTTTTGGATATGGAATTGTGTCAGTTGGATAAAATCTACATAAAGAATCTTTCTGATTACAACAAAGTTCTGTTACAGAAAAACAATCTTTTGAAACAGATAGGATACGACAGAACTTTGGAAGAAACATTAAATGTCTGGAATGAACATTTAATTTACTACGGCAGCAAAATAATTGAATCAAGAAGAAAGTTTATAGAAGAGATTTCGCAGATTTTAAAGGAAAAGCATTTACTTTTGACTGACGGAGCGGAAGAACTTAACATAATATATAAACCAAATGTTGATGAGGAAAAATTCCGGGAAAGCATTAATATGTCTATTGAAAAAGAGATAAATTATAAAGCTTCTCTGATTGGTCCTCACAGAGATGATCTGACTTTTCTTATAAACGGTGAAAATGTAAGAATCTACGGATCACAAGGTCAACAGAGAAGTGTATCACTGTCGCTTAAAATGGCTGAGATAGAATTGGTAAGGAAAAAATTATCCGATACGCCGGTTCTTCTTTTAGATGATGTTTTGTCAGAACTTGACAGAAAAAGACAGATGAGACTTCTTTCAGAAATAAATGATATACAGACCTTTATAACCTGTACGGGTCTGGAAGAATTTGTAGAAACAAGAAAAAAAAACAACAGCATTTTCCACATAGAAAAGGGAAAAGTTGTTTGAATCCAATATAAACGGAGGTATTTATGGATTTGGAAACTAAGGTTGAACAGGAATATGGTGCCGACCAGATACAGATACTTGAAGGTCTTGAAGCAGTACGAAAAAGACCGGGTATGTATATTGGTTCAACATCGAGCAGAGGACTTCATCATCTTGTTTATGAAATAGTAGATAATTCGGTTGATGAAGCTCTTGCAGGCTATTGTACGGAAATTAACGTAACAATAAATGAAGATAATTCCATAACCGTAACGGATAACGGACGAGGAATTCCGGTAGAGAAGAATAAAAATAAAGGAATATCTACCGTAGAAGTTGTATTTACCATTCTTCATGCCGGCGGTAAATTCGGCGGTGGAGGATACAAGGTATCCGGTGGCCTTCACGGTGTAGGTGCGTCCGTAGTTAATGCACTTTCATCATGGCTTGAGGTAGTGGTAAACCATGACGGTCATAAATATTTCCAGAGATATGAAAAAGGTACTCCGGTCTGTGAACTTAAAAAAATCGGAGAAAGTGAAGTTACCGGAACTGAAGTTCATTTCCTTCCTGATGCTACAATATTTGAAGATACGGTATACGATTACAGTGTACTTAAGCAGAGACTTCGTGAAATGGCATTTCTTACAAAAGGCCTTAAAATCGTATTAAATGACGTAAGAGGAGAAGAAAAAGTAAGCAATATATTCCATTACGAAGGTGGTATAAAAGAATATGTAAAATATCTCAATAAAGCGGTACATCCACTTTATGAAGATATAATTTACTGCGAAGGTATGGTGGGAGACGTAAGTGTAGAAGTAGCACTTCAGCACAATGACGGATATAATGAAAACTGCTACAGCTTTGTAAATAATATTACAACGCCTGAAGGAGGAACTCACCTTGCAGGATTTAAGAATGCCTTAACAAAGACTTTCAACGACTATGCAAGAAAGAATAAGCTTTTAAAGGACAGTGAGCCAAATCTCAGCGGAGAAGACATAAGAGAAGGACTTACTGCGATAGTAAGCATAAAGATTCCGGAACCACAGTTTGAAGGACAGACAAAACAAAAACTTGGTAATTCGGAAGCAAGAGGCGCGGTAGACAGTGTAGTAAGTGAAAGACTTACATATTTCCTCGAGCAGAATCCGGTAGTCGCAAAGATGATAGTTGAAAAATCAATACTTGCACAGAGGGCAAGAGATGCAGCAAGAAAAGCAAGAGACCTTACAAGAAGAAAAACAGCACTTGAAGGAATGTCCCTTCCGGGAAAACTTGCAGACTGCTCAGATAAAGATCCAAGTAAATGTGAAATCTACATCGTAGAGGGAGATTCCGCCGGTGGCTCCGCAAAAACGGCAAGATCCCGTGCAACACAGGCAATTCTTCCTTTAAGAGGAAAAATACTTAATGTAGAAAAAGCAAGACTTGATCACATATTGTCGAATAATGAAATAAGGGCAATGATAACTGCATTCGGAACCGGAATTCATGAGGATTTTGACATATCAAAACTCAGATATCACAAGATAATCATAATGACCGATGCCGACGTAGACGGTGCACATATTGCGACACTTCTTCTTACATTCCTCTACAGATTTATGCCTGAACTTATCAGACAGGGATATGTATATCTTGCAATGCCGCCTCTTTATAAGATAGAGAAAAACAAACAGGTATGGTATGCATATAATGATGAAGAGCTTAATTCAATTTTGAAGGAAATAGGAAGAGATTCCAATAATAAAATTCAGAGATATAAGGGTCTTGGTGAAATGGATCCTGAACAGCTTTGGGAAACAACAATGGACCCTGAAAAGAGAATACTTAAAAGGGTAAATATGGATGATGATTTGTTAAGCGAACTTGATTTAACCTTCAATACCCTTATGGGAGATGAAGTAGAACCACGACGTGAGTTCATAATTAAAAATGCAAAGTTTGCAGAAAATCTTGATATTTAGACGGAGGATATATGGACGAGCATATATTTGATAAAATACATGATGTAGACTTGCAGAAAACTATGGAAAAATCGTACATAGAATATGCAATGTCAGTAATAGCAGCCAGAGCTCTTCCTGATGCAAGAGACGGTTTAAAACCCGTACAGAGAAGAATTCTCTATGCGATGATAGAATTGAACAACGGTCCTGACAAGCCTCACAGAAAATGTGCACGTATTGTCGGTGATACAATGGGTAAATATCATCCTCACGGAGACAGCTCAATTTATGGAGCACTCGTAAATCTGGCACAGGAATGGTCGACAAGATATCCTCTTGTTGACGGTCACGGAAACTTCGGATCAATTGACGGAGACGGAGCGGCAGCCATGAGATATACGGAAGCAAGACTTTCAAAAATATCAATGGAAATGCTTGCCGACATTAACAAGGATACGGTAGATTTTGTTCCAAACTTTGATGAAACAGAGAAAGAACCGGTAGTTCTCCCATCAAGAATACCTAATCTTCTTGTAAACGGAACTTCAGGAATAGCAGTAGGAATGGCAACAAATATCCCTCCTCATAACCTTTCTGAAGTTATAGATGCAGTTGTTAAAATAATTGAAGATAAAATCAACGATTGTGAAACAACAATAGAAGATGTAATGGAAATAGTAAAAGGACCTGACTTTCCAACCGGAGCGCAGATTCTCGGAACAAGAGGAATTAATGATGCATACAGAACCGGTAGAGGAAAAATCAGAGTTCGTGCCGTAACAAATATAGAACCAATGGCAAATGGAAAGAACAGAATTATTGTTTCTGAAATTCCATACATGGTAAACAAGGCTAAACTCATTGAAAAAATAGCCGAACTCGTAAAAGATAAAAAGGTAGACGGAATTACTGATTTACGAGATGAATCTGACAGAGAAGGAATGAGAATTGTAATTGAATTAAGAAAGGATGCAAATCCGACAATAATTCTTAATCAATTATATAAGCATACACAGCTTCAGGACAGCTTTGGAGTAATTATGCTTGCACTTGTAAACAACGAGCCAAAAATTCTTAATCTTTTACAGATACTTAACGTTTATCTTGAACACCAGGAAGATGTTGTAAGAAGAAGAACTCAATATGATCTTAATAAAGCGGAAGAAAGAGCACATATACTCGAAGCATTGAAAAAGGCTCTCGATTTCATAGATGAAGTAATTAAGATAATAAGAGGATCTAAATCAACACCGGCCGCAAAACAGGCATTGATGGACAGATTTGACTTTGATGATGTTCAGGCACAGGCTATTGTTGACATGAGATTAAGACAGCTTACCGGCTTGGAAAGAGAAAAGCTGGAAGAAGAATATAATGCACTCATGCAGAAAATAGCCGAATTTAAAGCCATACTCGGAGACGTTAAAGTTTTACTTGGAGTTGTAAAGAAAGAAATACTTGTAGTAAAAGACAAATATGGTGATAAGAGAAGAACATCAATAGGCTTTGATGAAAGTGAAATGTCAATTGAAGACTTTATACCGGATGATAAAGTTGTAGTGACGATGACACAAAGGGGATACATAAAGAGAATGGATCCTGAAAATTTCCGTACTCAGAACAGAGGAGGAAAGGGAATCAAAGGAATGCAGACAATAGATGATGACAGAATTGTAAAGATATTTACAACTACAAATCATACACTGCTTCTTTTCTTCACAAATAAAGGACGTGTGTACAAACTTAAAACATATGAAATACCGGAAGCCTCAAGAATATCAAGAGGTACGGCGGTAATAAACATGCTTCAGCTCCAGCCGGATGAAAAAATTGCCGTAATAATACCAATAGAAGGACTTGAAATTCCGGGCAATTTTATAATGGCAACCGAAAAGGGAACAATAAAGAAGACTGCCATAAAAGAGTACGCAAATATAAGAAAAGCCGGAATACAGGCAATATCTCTCAGAGATGATGATAATCTTATAGAGGTAATAACTTCAACCGGAAGTGATAACGTAATGCTCGCAACAGCAAACGGAATGTCTATAACATGTAATGAAAAGGATGTAAGACCGACCGGAAGAAGTGCAATGGGTGTAAAGGGCATAACACTTTCAGAAGATGATAAGATTGTGGGAGTGCAGGTTGTAAACAGTGAAGACGTAATTCTTTTCATAACTGAAAAAGGTATGGGAAAGAAGACAGAGGCTGAAATGTTCTCATTGCAGCATAGAGGCGGAAAAGGAATCATCTGTTACAAGATAAATGAAAAAACCGGAAAACTTGTTGGAATAAAGACAGTTGATGAAGAAAAAGATATTCTTATGATAACCAGCGAAGGTATTATAATAAGAACAACTGTTGATTCAATAAGCACAATAGGAAGAAATACATCGGGTGTTAAAGTAATGAATCTCACATCTGAAGATGCAACAGTTGCAAGCATAGCAATAACTGAAAAAGAAGAGGAAATTGCATATGCAGAAGAAAACGGCGAGTTGAATCAGGAAGAAGAAATACTGAATGACGAACCGGAAAAAGAAGAATCAGAAAAAGAAGATTCAGAAAAAATACAGACAGAGGAATAAAACAAAGAAGGAAACAGTTAATTAAAAGGGAACTGTTTCCTTTTTTTGTATAAAGAAAACATATAAGATACAATATATGGGATGAAAAAATTTAATAATAAAATGCGAAAAATAAAGGTTGACATTGAGATTAAGATTTGTTATACTAACCAAGCGTCACAAAGGTGACCATGAAAACTGCATATATTGACAGGGTTTCAGTTGGAGAAATACTCAAGAGGCTGAAGAGGCGCCCCTGCTAAGGGTGTAGGTCGTTAACGCGGCGCGAGGGTTCAAATCCCTCTTTCTCCGTTCTGATAAAAAATCAGAAAAAAGAGTTGACAATATAAAAACATTATGTTATACTCTTTGAGTCGCTGTTAATCAGAGATAAAAAATGACAATAACTTACAAAAATAAATAAAAAAGTTGTTGACAAGAGCTCGAAAGTATGATAGACTAGTCAAGTCGCTGCTTGAGAGCGACAGAAAATTGAAAACT
>CAZOZM010000023.1:0-26698 GCA_964584255.1 uncultured Lachnoclostridium sp.
CTAGCTGGCGGAACCTCTCATTTTATTTTGTACTAAATCTTGACACAGGACCACATACTTTATTATAATTCGACCACTCTTAAAACATTCATACCCCATTTTCTCCGCTTTTTCCATTGAAAAGAACATCATATGTTCCAGGGTATCATCATATGTAGGATCATACGGTGTGTAAAAATCAAAGACATTTATATTTTTCTTTGAAGTTCCTATATTATAAAATGATGCTCCATTTTGTAGAATCCCACAAATAATAAATTTCTGACTCTCACTATCTGAACCGCTCTTTAATTCCAGAACATCTCCCACGTCATATCCCGATACCATTTCTGTGATAACAACCGGCAAATATTCTCCTTTATCGGCCTTGGTATACCACACTCCTTTTTTTAACTGCGGCTCATAAGAACTTACATTATTGCTGTATCCCATGTCGGATACATATATTCCTTCTGATGTAGTACCCCCCTATAATTGTAGAAACATCATATTCTTCAATCCCTTTTAATGATGATATATATCCTTGAATTCCACCATAATCGTTTACTTTTGCTATATTTATAGTACAGACAATGCCTTCTCTTGACATAATCTCTTTAAACGGATCATACTGTGCCGTCTGCTTTTTATATGTTGTAACAAAAAACACACCAATAACCATTACAGCAGCAATTTGCAGTACCATTAAAAAATTTTGCTTCCATCGGGCACTAAACTGCGTCCATCCAAGTGATAACATTTCATACCTCCTAAAAATAACTCTTTTACACAGCCGACAATAAAACACCATTATTCATTATTGGTTGGTTATAACACAACACTCTTCCAATTGAATACTGACCCGGTTAAACCCCAAATTAACACTATCAAGTCCCGTCATTAATCTATCATTCATAGAGTAAATTGTGTTTCCTAACATGCTTTAAAGATGATATAGCACTGTTTAATATTATATGCAATACTTTGTTATATTTTTTATTAATTTTACAATAAAAAAAGGTGCAATCCAATCATTGTTCGGATTACACCCTTTTAATCTCATATATTTTCAGTTTATAAAGCTTCTCTATCTGTAAATAATTTCATCTCTTCCAGGACCATTACTTACCATTGTAATAGGAACTTCAATTTCCTTTTCAATAAATTCAACATAGTCACGGCATTCTTTTGGAAGCTTATCATATTCCTTTATTCCTGTAATATCACATTTCCATCCCGGAAGTGTAACATAAACCGGCTTACACTTTGCAAGCTTTGTCGTAACAGGAAAATCTTTTATCACTTCTCCATCAAGCTCATATCCTACACATATTTTGAGCTCATCCCAACAGCTGAGAGCATCAAGAACAGTAAGTGCAACCTGTTTTGCGCCCTGCATACGGCATCCGTATCTTGTTGCAACTGTATCAAACCATCCCATTCTTCTTGGACGTCCGGTTGTTGCACCGTACTCGCCTTTGTCACCACCATGGTTACGCATCTTTGAAGCTTCTTCTTCATCAAGAATCTCACTTACAAACTCACCCGCTCCTACCGCACTTGAGTATGCTTTTGTAACTGCAATAATATCTGTAATTTCATATGGAGGTATTCCTGCTCCTATTGCTCCATATGCAGCAAGTGTAGAAGAAGAAGTTACCATTGGATAAATTCCATGATCCGGATCCTTAAGTGAACCAAGCTGACCCTCAAGAAGAATATTCTTTCCTTCTTTTATCGCATTCTGTATAAATAATGCTGTATCACATACATAAGGTGCTATCATATCCCTGTACTCTGCAAGCGTTGCAAGAAGTTCTTCAGGATTAATAGGTTCTTTATGATACATATGCTCAAGAAGAATATTCTTCTGTTCAAGCACTCTGTAAACCTTTTCTCTGAGGCTCTCCTCATCAAAAAGTTCCTGTACCTGGAAACCTATCTTTGCATATTTATCCGAATAGAAAGGAGCTATTCCGCTCTTTGTTGAACCAAAGCTGTTTTTTCCAAGTCTTTCTTCCTCATACTGGTCAAAAAGTATGTGATAAGGCATTATAATCTGTGCTCTGTCAGATACAAGAATTCTTGGCTTTGGAACTCCACCTTCCACTACTGAATTAATCTCTTTTATAAGATATGGAATATTAAGCGCAACACCGTTTCCGATGATGCTTGTTGTATGATCATAAAACACACCGCTTGGAAGTAAATGAAGTGCAAATCTTCCATAGTGATTAATGATTGTGTGACCGGCATTGCTTCCGCCCTGGAAACGTACTATAATGTCCGACTTTTCGCCTAACATATCGGTGATTTTGCCTTTTCCTTCATCACCCCAGTTTGCACCAACTACTGCTCTTACCATCTGTAAGTCCTCCCGTAAAATGTAACCTAATGTTTATATTTTCATATGCACCTAAAGGCACACCTGATATTTTAACCTAACAGCATATAAAATGCAACTACAAAATACTGTCACTGACAGTGTTATTCCTTATTTCTTTTCTTCAATACGTTCTTTAGCAGTTATTTCCGCCGTATATTTTACCTCATAGCATGAAAAGATATCATCAATCATCTCTTTATCAGGCTTTGCCGTAAACAATGATACAATCGGTACTATTATAAGTCCACCCACCATTGCAACAACTCCTGAATTAATTGAAGATTTAAAGATATAAGAAAGGACTGTTCCCCATCCTGATACGTCAACTCCGCAAAGTGTTATTACCAGCTGTATTATCGCAATCGAGCAACCCCATATATAACATATCCATCCTTCTTTCCTCCCGTATCCTTATTTAATCTGTGCTTCAACTAAACTTGAAATACCGGAATAGATTTCCCTAAGTCTTGGTTTTTCAATTTTTCCTGTTGCGTTCCTTAATATAGGAGCAAAGATAATTTTTCTTGGTCTCTTATATCTTGGCAGATCCATACAGAAGTCATTAATTTCTTCTTCCGTACAGTCCATACCTTCCTTAACTTCTATAATCGCCGCTGTAATCTCACCCAATCTTGAATGAGGCAGACCTATTACAGCGACATCCTTTATCTTTGAATGTGCTCTAAGGAAGTCTTCTATCTGTACCGGATAAATATTTTCTCCTCCGGTTATTATTACGTCTTTCTTTCTGTCTACCAGATAATAAAAACCGTCCTCATCCTGCATGGCCATGTCGCCGGTATACAGCCATCCGTCTTTAAGAGTTTCCGCCGTGGCCTTAGGATCATTATAATAACATGTCATCACGCCTCTTCCTCTGACGCACAACTCACCGACTTCACCCTGCTCTACTTCACGGCTGCCGTCCATTATTTTAACTTCCCATTTGTATCCCGGCACTCCGATTGCTCCAACCTTATGTATATTTTCAACTCCAAGATGAACACAGCCCGGTCCTATCGATTCTGAGAGTCCATAATTTGTATCGTACTGATGATGCGGAAACTTTTCTTTCCAACGTTTGATAAGACTAGGCGGTACCGGCTGCGCACCTATATGCATAAGTCTCCACTGGTCAAGCTCATATCTTGACAGTTCAATATCCCCTGAATCAATCTTATCAAGTATGTCCTGTGCCCATGGTACCAGAAGCCATACAATAGTTACCTTTTCTTCCGAAACGGTTTTTAATATCCATTCCGGTTTTATTCCCTTCAAAAGAACGGCCTTGCTTCCTGATAAAAGACTTCCGAACCAATGCATCTTTGCTCCCGTATGATAAAGAGGCGGAATACAGAGAAATACATCATCCTCAGTCTGTCCATGATGATTCTGCTCGGTTTCTGCCGCACATACAAGTGAAAGGTGTTTATGAAGAATCGCTTTAGGAAAGCCTGTTGTTCCTGAACTGAAATATATTGCAGCATAATCCTCATCATCATATTCAATTCCCGGATCCTTACTTGAACAGTACTCAATATACTTTTCGTAACTTTCTGCAAATGTAGGACAGTCCTCTCCTACATAGAACATAAACTTTATTCTGTCTATCCTGTTTGCTATGGTTTCTATTCGTCCGGTAAACTCCGGTCCAAATACAAGCACATCACATTCTGCAAGATCAATACAATATTTAATTTCCTTTGCATCAAATCGATAATTCATCGGTACTGCAATTGCTCCGGCTTTAAGAGTTCCGAAATAAATCGGAAGCCACTCAAGACAGTTCATTAATAGAATCGCTACTTTGTCTCCCTTCTTCACTCCCCTGCTTAAAAGGAGATTTGCAAAACGGTTGCTTTTGCATTCAAAATCCATCCATGTCATTTCACGTCTGTAGCTCTCTCCCAATTCACTTTCAACCAGTGCATTTTCGCTCCATACATGAGGTCTTTCTTTTCCATCTACCGGATTTATCTCAACAAGACAAATTTCATCCGGTTTGTTTTTTGCATTTCTTTTCAGATACTCTGTTATTGGCATATCTGCTCCTCCGTTTTTTATTATATAACCGGTACATTTCCTCCGATTAATATTTTCCTAAAAAAGTGAATAATCTGATGCGTCCAGGACTCTGTTCGCAAGACCTTCATAGAACTCAGGTTCATGGCACACCATAATGAGCGTTCCCTTATATGCTTTAAGGGCTTTGTATAGTGAATCCTTTGCATCCACATCCAAATGGTTTGTCGGCTCATCCAGCACCAGAACATTTGATGGTCTTTGCATAAGTTTACATAATCTCACTTTTGCCTGTTCGCCACCGCTTAACACTCTTACTTTGCTTTCAATATGCTTTGTTGTAAGTCCGCACTTTGCAAGCGCTGAACGCACCTCATACTGAGTATATGATGGAAATTCATGCCAGATTTCATCAATACATGTATTATCTCCGTCCCCGCTCATTTCCTGTTCAAAATATCCCACACTTATATAATCTCCGAGGGTAATTTTTCCGTCCAGTTTGTCTATAAGACCCAAAATGCTTTTCAGCAGTGTTGTTTTACCTATACCGTTCGCACCCTTTATGACAATTTTTTCTCCTCTTTCCATATGAAGATTCATTGGTTTGGTCAGCGGTCTGTCATATCCGATTACCAGGTTTTCCGTTTCTACGACAACTCTTGACGATGCACGGTCGTCTTTAAAGGCAAATTCCGGTTTTGGTTTTTCTGCCGAAAGTTCAATCACATCCATTTTATCGAGTTTTTTCTGTCTCGACATCGCCATGTTTCTTGTTGCAACTCTTGCTTTATTTCTGGCAACAAAATCCTTAAGTTCCTTTATTTCCTGCTGCTGTTTATTATATGCTGCTTCGAGCTGACTCTTTTTCATTTCGTGCACTTCCACAAAATGATCATAATCTCCGGGATATCTGTCCAGTTTCTGATTCTCCATGTTGTAAATTATATTTATTACACTGTTCAAAAACGGAATATCATGGGATATGAGTATAAAGGCATTTTCATACTCATTCAGATACCTTTTAAGCCACTCTATATGCTCCGGATCCAGGTAGTTTGTCGGCTCGTCCAACAGGAGAATTTCCGGTTTTTCAAGTAAAAGCTTTGCCAAAAGCACCTTCGTTCTCCATCCGCCCGACAATTCTGTAACATCTTTATCCAGTCCGAGATCCATAAGACCAAGTGCCCGTGCCACTTCTTCAACTTTAGAATCTATATTGTAAAAATCATGAACCGTCAGCAATTCCTGAATTACACCCAACTCTTCCATGGCTTCATTCATTTCTTCATCATTCATGTCGCCCATTCTGTCACAAATATGATTCATGCGTTCTTCCATCTCATACAGACGCTGAAATGCTCCATTTAAAACATCTCTTATTGTCATCCCCTTGGTTAAAACCGCATGCTGGTCAAGATAACCGGCTTTTACATTCTTTGCCCATGTTACGGTTCCTTCATCAGGCTGTGTCTTTCCGGTGATAATATTAAAGAAAGTTGATTTTCCTTCTCCGTTAGCCCCGATAAGTCCGATATGCTCACCGGCAAGAAGCCGGAAAGACACATCGTCAAAAATTGCTCTGTCACCAAAGCCGAAGCTGAGGTGTTCCACGTTTAGTATACTCATATATTTTTTCCTGTTCTTATTCTTTTATTTTTCTTTTACCAGCAGGGTGTCATATCCCAAATTTCTCAGCATATTCTCATCCATCTGCGCTTCTTCCATTGTACGATATCCACACAACTTTACAACATAAAATTTTCCGTCGGATTTAACCACCGGGGCAAAATCCTCTCTGGCGATCTCTCTGGCAAGCATTATGGCATTTCTGTATATTCTGAACAGTCCGAGCTGAATATAATACTCACCCGTACATGGCATTTCAATGTTACTCATGCCTTTATCAGCCTCTGCAACGGTTTCTTCCGTTTTCACTGTTGTGTTTATTGCCGAATCAGCAGAAACACTTCTTACCGGTTTATACACTTTTTCAATTCCATCCGCTATTGCCAATGCAATCTCCTGAAGGTTTCTGTCATAAATCATATTGTCATAATCATTGTCTATGAAACCCAATTCCACAAGAATCGCCGGCATAACGGTACGTCTGAGAACAGCCAGATCTTTTCTTTCCTCTGTTCCGAGATTGGTAAATCCCAACTCTTCCAACTCAGAATTGATTGCATCTGCAATTTCTTTTTTCTCTCCGGTATTTTCAAATACAAGAGTCTGAACGCCTGAATAAGTGTTAGGTGCATAGGCTGCATTTCTGTGAAGCGAGACAAACAAATCCGCTCCCGACTGATTTCCTTTTCTTGCTTTTTCTATAGGTGAATCATAGACATCTTCAGTTCTTGTATAATATACATCCAAACCTCTGTCTTCAAGCTGTTTGCCGAGTTCAAATGCCAGGCTGAGATTATCGTCTTTTTCCTTCCGGCCATTATACATTGCTCCGTTATCAAAGCCGCCGTGTCCGGCATCTATTGCTATCAAAGCCATAAATCACCATTAAGCTCTTTTATTGCTAGTATATGCGGTCCGATTTCATTAGTTACCTTTAGAATCTGTGGATAAATATTCCGCTTCTGAGTTTCGGTTCAAACCATGTCGATTTTGGCGGCATCAGCATGTTTTCATCTGCCACATCAAAAAGCTCACCTATCGAAGTCGGATACATTGAAAATGCCACTGTCATATCCTCGGAACATCTTCTCTCAAGTTCAGCCAGTCCCCTTATTCCACCGACAAAATCTATCCTTTTATCCGTCTTTGGATCTTCAATTCCCAAAACCGGATTAAGTACAAGATTCTGAAGAACTGAAACATCCAATCCGCTGACAGGATCTGACGGTGCAGGTTCCTTCAGGTTCAGTCTGTACCAACAGTTATCCATATACATTCCCATCTCGCCTTTTTTTGACGGATTCACTCTGTCTGCCTCTGTTGTTACATGGAAATTCTTTCTGATTTCTTCCAGGAATGCATCCCTGTCATATCCATTCAGGTCTTTAACGACCCTATTGTATGGCATAATCATCAGCTCATCCTCAGAAAACAGAACCGATAAGAAGTAATTAAAATCTTCCTCTCCGGTATATCCGGGATTCTCCTCTCTTCTTTTAAGTGCTACTTTAACCGCACTCGCTGCCCTGTGATGACCGTCTGCTATGTATATTCTCTCTGTAACCTCAAATGCCCTTCCGATTCCTTCCACGTCTTCCCTGTTATTGATTTTCCAGACATTGTGTGTTATTCCGTCCTCAGAAGTGAAGCCATACAGTTTTTCTCCTGACACTGTTCTGTCAATTATTTTCTTTATATCGTCATTCTTCCGGTGTGCAAGAAAAATAGGTCCTGTCTGCGCACTCAGTGCGTCAACATGACGTATACGGTCCATTTCCTTTTCCGCACGCGTATTTTCATGCTTTCTGATTACTCCGGACAGATAATCATCCACATCTGCACAGGCAACAATACCTCTTTGTGAACGTCCGTCCATTACAAGTTCGTATACATAGTAGGTTTCGTCAGCATCTTCAAAATATGTTCCTTCAGAAATCTCATTTTCAAAAAGCTCTCTTGCCTTTATATAGGCCTCATCCCCATACATATCCGCCGTTTCAGGCATGTTTGTTTCAGGTCTGTCTATATTTAAAAATGATTTTCTGTCTTTTGCCGCTACAATTCTTGCTTCGCTTCTGTTATAGACATCATAAGGAAGTGCCGCTGTTCTTTCCGCCATTTCCGCTGACGGTCTGGTACATCTGAATGCTTTTATATGTGCCATTTTAAACCTCCTGTTTACTTTCTCTGATTCTTTTTCTGACTACAAGCCGCAGGTTTAAAGCCGTAAACAAAACCGCAAGCAGTATCATTATCAGACTTCTGACTGCAAATCCGCTTTTTATTCCGTCAGGTACAACAAGTTTTACAATCTTTGTCACTCCCCAATATATGCAAAAAGAAACAGTGAAACATGCATATGTTGAGAATTTACCGCTCATAAAAAAACTGTCACTTAATCCAAATGCAAAGTAAAACATCGTACAGAGCATAAGAAGTACACATGCCGTCTCCAGCCCTGCTGCTACCGTCTCTGCGAGTCCGACAGCCTCAGCAAGTTCCGCATTTAAAATTTTTTCGGCAAACATTCCTTCCAAAACTCCATCTATGCGTTTAGCAGCCAGAAATCCGGTAAATTTATAAATCAGCATGTATTCAGCATAAATAAAAAACATCTGAATCATGCTCCACAACAGTTTGCACGTTAAGAATTTCCCCTCAGTACATCCTGAAGAAAAAACATCCTCAACATACTTTTTTTCTCTTAAATTCTTTCTGAAAAGATTAGCTCCTTTTATCGGAATATAAAGATATACCGCTGCCCATGCCACAAGATAAATCATATTCAGCGTCGTTGTTGCAAGATTTCCGTTTCCGGTCATAACCGGTATAAACATTACTATAAGAAGCGCAACTCCTGCCGTTACAAACATAGCAAACCCCGGAAGCAGGCTCTTTACATCTTTTTTTAAAATCATTCTCATCAAAAATTTCATCATAACCTCTAAAAAATAAGGTGGTCTGAAAACCCTTGGATTCAAACCACCTGTTTTGACATGTTATTTGTTCGAAACTTTTACAAGTCCCTTGGCAGCAAGTTTATCTTTTTTAAGGAATCTCATTTCATCTCCAAATTTCACCTGAATGATTTCAGGATCGGTATTGTCCACTACAATTCCTTTTCCATATGCCCTATGAAGTAGTCTTTCATTTTCCGTAAGTGCATTAAGTCTGTCCAAATCTGCAATCACTGCACCCTTGGAAGGACGTTTAACAGGCTGTGGAATTTCAACATGCTGTGGCTCTTCATATGAGAGCTGTTCTGCATATACCGGCTGTTCCTCATATACAGGTGCTTCTGCATACATCGGCTGCTCCTCATATGCAGGTGATTCATATTCTTCACGCTGTGCTGCCTGTCTGCTTTCGAGTGCTGCAAGGATGTCTTCGACGGATTCCTGCTTATCTTCAGCACTTTCTTCTGCAGACTCCTCATCCTCAAAGATGCCTGTCATATCAAGCTGAACATCATCAGGATTTCCGATTATTTCTCCCAAATCTCTTCCTTCCTGGTCACCCAGTCCGATATGGTCGTAATAATTTGACTTTGCTTCTTCAAAATCCTCATCAAGTTCTCCATCAAGCGGCTCATACTGAGGTCTGTTGGAATATCTTTCAATTTCTCTTTCGAGCTTTTCTTCTGACTGCTTCACCCATACCGTATAAACAATCATAAATACAACTATTACAACAAGAAGAATGAGGATCCATTTCCATGGTTCAAATGAATTTGAATCTTCTATCATCTGCTTTGTATCCTTGTCCACACCGTCCTTATCATCAGCGGCATCAGTGATGTCAGCCGAAGGACTTTCGGTTGCTTCCGGTGTAGGTGCTTCCGTTGGAGCAGGTGTCGGAGTAAATGCCACTGCTTCTCCTCTTGTTACTCTGCCCGTATATACATAGCCATCGTATGTGGTTCCGTCAAGTGTTACCTGACATTCATACCAAACATCAAAATCAGGATCATACTGCTCTCCGGTAATAAATACCGTTGTTCCCTCAGGAATTACAAGCGGTTCTCCGTCTGCACCAACCGTAGCCGGATTAACCGTACCCGGTTTTGTATACATCTTTGTTTCTGAATTTGTTGTACCATTATAATTATTTGAAAGGTAATCAACTGCATCTGCCGATGCTGTCTTTGCCATCATCATAACAGCCGCGGCAAATACCAGCATAAACATTAAATACTTAATATTTGTCTTTATTACTGATTTAGTATCTGACATTTTATTCTCCATTCCGTGCACTCTGTTTTTTATCTGATTTGCCGCCGGGTGCACTCCGGTGAAACCCATACTTTTCTCTCCGGATCTTCATCAGACAAGCGTCAGATTTCAAAATCCGTTTTCTTATTACATGCGTTCAGGTGCCTCAAATCCAAGAAGTTCAATACCGCTTTCAAGAATTCTCAAGGTAAGCTTAAGCAGCTTAATCCATGAATGTTTTTTGTTTACATCTTCTTCTGCAAGTATTCTGTTTTCGTGGTAGAAGCTGTTAAAGGCATTTGACAATTCATAAACATACTGACAGACTTTATGAGGCGCAAGCTCTGATGCCGCATGGTCAATCATGTCATTGTATCCTGCAGCCTGAAGTCTCAATGCCGTTTCTGATGAATTACATTCGTAATCCGCTCTGCCTTCTCCCTTAAGTTCGCTTTCGCTGCACTTTGATAAGATGGACTTAATTCTTACCATAGTATAAAGAATATATGGTCCGGTATTTCCCTCAAATGAAGTAAATCTGTCCACATCAAAAACGTAATCCTTAGACGCCTGGTTCGAAAGATCTCCATATTTAAGAGCTGCCAGTCCAACCATTGCCGCAATCTTTCTTGCTTCATCTTCCGACTGTACCCTGCCTGACATTTTCTTATAAACTTCCTCATTGATTTCGTTTATAAGGTATTCAAGTCTCATTACGCCGCCGTCACGCGTCTTAAAAGGTTTTCCGTCTTTACCGTTCATTGTACCGAAACCAAGATAAGTAAGCTCTGTATCATCATTTACTATACCTGTCTTTCTTGCACATCTGAATATCTGCTCAAAGTAAAGACTCTGTCTCTGATCTGTAAGATATATTATTCTGTCAGGCTCAAAGAGCTTCATTCTTTCAACTATTGTTGCCAAATCAGTCGTATTATAAAGTGTTGCTCCGTCTGATTTTAAAATCATACATGGCGGCATTTCCTTTGTATCCGTTTCTTCTTTAACGTCAACAACAAGCGCACCATCGCTGATATAGGCGAATCCGCCATCCTTCATCATCTGAACCATGTCAGGTATATATGGCTGTGCATCACTTTCCTTCTTCCAAAGTTCAAAGTTTACATTAAGCTTCTCATAGTTTTTCTTGAGGTCGGCAACCGAAACTTCCATTATGTGTTTCCAAAGAGCTCTGTAACCTCTGCGTCCATTCTGAAGAAGGAAGGTTGCATGTCTCGCTTCTTCCTTATATTCTTCATGCTCCTTGGAATAATTATTTGCAAACGGATAAATCTCTTCCAATTCTGCCATTGTAAACGGAGCTTCTTCCGGATACTCACCTTCAAAACTCTCATCAAAATATGGAAGTGAAGGATTTCTCTTTTTAAGTTCCGTAATTATCAATCCAATCTGCAGACCCCAATCCCCGAGATGAGCATCTCCGATTACTTCGTTTCCGGTATATCTGAGAATCCTCTTTACGCTCTCACCGATTACGGCTGAACGGAGATGGCCTACATGAAGAGGCTTCGCAACGTTTGGTCCGCCATAGTCAATTACGATTTTCTTTGCAGGTTCCGCTTTCTCCACTCCAAGCATCTCATCCTCAGCCATTTTGTCCAGATAATCTGCAAGGAACGAATCTGCAAGCTTAATATTTATGAAACCCGGCATTACTGCCTGAATCTCAGCGAAAATCTCTTTGTTGTCAATTGATGCCAAAACATCATTGGCAATCTGAATAGGTGCCTTCTTGTAAAGCTTTGCAGCCGCAAGGCTTCCGTTACACTGGTACTGGCAGAGGTCAGGTCTGTTTGAAACAGCCACAACTCCGTACTTACCGTCGTAACCTGCTTTCTCAAAGGCGTTTTTGATTTCTTCTGAAATAATGTCTATAATCTTTTTCATATATCGGCAAAAGTTTCCTTTCAAAATGCATATTTTTACATATTCTCTCGAATTTTAACACAGAATAAGATAAAAGTAAATGAAAAACTGGGGAGATGCAGGTTCTTAATAGGGCATTTTTACGAAATTTGATTTTTTACTTGATTATTATCAGATTTCGTGATTTTATTATATGAGGTGAAAAAGCATATAAATATAAGTAGACAGAGCTCTTTTCACTGCCGGAGTCATTCATTCCGGCAATTATTACCATGACTTTAGATGATTTGGGAGGTCAGAATGATTAAGGTCGTTAAATTTGGTGGCAGCTCCTTAGCTAGCGCAAGCCAGTTCATGAAAGTAAAATCAATTATTGATTCAGACAGTTCGAGAAAGTTTGTTGTTCCAAGTGCGCCGGGAAGACGTTTCAGTGACGATACAAAGGTTACCGACATGTTATACGGATGTTACAATCTTGCCGAACAGGGAAAGGATTTTTCCGACGAGCTTAAAGATATTGAAGCCCGTTATAATGAAATAATTACAGGTCTCGGTCTTTCTACGGATCTTTCGGACAGATTTAAAAAAATAAAGACCGATTTTGAAAACAGGGCAGGAGAAAACTATGCTGCCAGCCGTGGAGAATTTCTCAATGGTATCATAATGGCAGATTATCTCGGCTTTACATTTGTAGATCCTGCAGACTATGTTCATTTCGATGACAACGGCAACTTCCTTGCCGAGGAAACCAATGAAAAGCTCGGTGCATATCTTTCAACCGTTGAAAGTGCCGTTATTCCGGGATTTTACGGTTCATACCTTTCTTCAGGAATCATTAAAACCTTCAGCCGCGGCGGTTCCGACATAACAGGTTCCATTGTTGCCCGTGCAATTAATGCCGACATGTACGAAAACTGGACCGATGTTTCCGGTGTTCTTATTGTTGACCCAAGAATTGTAAATGGTGCTCTTCCTATTGAAGTAATTACCTATAAGGAGCTTCGCGAGCTTTCATATATGGGTGCTTCCGTTCTCCATGAAGATGCAATCTTCCCTGTACGAAAAGCCGGAATTCCAATCAACATCAAAAACACGAATGCGCCGGAAGATCCGGGAACTCTTATCGTTGAAAGCACATGTAAGAATTCTAAGCATATCATAACAGGTATTGCCGGCAAAAAGGGATTCTGCTCCATTAATATCGAAAAAGACATGATGAACTCCGAAATCGGTTTCGGCCGAAAGGTTCTTCAGGCATTTGAAGACAACGGAATCTCTTTTGAGCATATGCCATCCGGCATCGACACTCTCACCGTTTTTGTTCATCAGAGTGAGTTTGAGGAAAAGGAACAGCTCGTCCTCAACGAGATTCAGAAACTTACAAATCCTGATTCAATCGAGCTTGAGTCCAATCTTGCCCTTATCGCGGTCGTTGGTCGAAGCATGAAATCAATGCGCGGTACTGCCGGAAAGATTTTCTCTGCTCTTACAAACCACAATATCAACATCAGAATGATCGATCAGGGTTCATCCGAGCTTAATATCATCATCGGTGTTGCTGATGAAGATTTTGAATCTGCCATTCAGGCAATCTATTCAAGCTTTGTAGATTAATTACCAAGGAGGCTGACATGAGTAATCCAATAGTAACTTTTAACATTGACGGTTTTGGCACAATAAAGGCTGAGCTTTATCCTGATATTGCTCCAAATACCGTTAACAACTTTATCTCACTTGTAAACAAGGGCTTTTATAATGGGCTTATCTTCCACAGAATCATTCCGGGATTTATGATTCAGGGCGGCGATCCTAACGGCACTGGTATGGGTGGTCCGGGATACAGCATCAAAGGCGAGTTTTCCTACAATGGTTTTAAAAACGAACTTAAACATACGGCCGGTGTACTTTCCATGGCACGTTCAATGATGCCTGACTCCGCCGGTTCACAGTTCTTTATCATGCATGAGGATGCTCCTCATCTCGATGGACAGTATGCAGCTTTCGGAAAGGTAATTGAAGGAATGGACGTTGTTAATAAGATTGCAGTTGTTCCTACAGATTTCCAGGACCGTCCGAGAGCAGATGTTGTGATGACATCCGTAACGGTTGATACCTTCGGCAAGGAATATGCTGAACCTGAAAAAAGATAAATAAACTTAATTCCCCATCACAACGTGGTGGGGTTTTTTCTCCCTTATTTTACGGAAAGGACAAGTTTTATGAAAGTATGCGGCATTATCGCGGAATACAATCCAATTCACTCGGGTCATCTTTTTCATATAACCCAATCACGCAAAGTTTCCGATGCGGATTTCATTATCGCTGTAATAAGCGGAAGCTATGTACAACGCGGCGAACCTGCTTTTTATGATAAATATACCCGTACACGGTCAGCATTGAGAGCCGGTGCTGATGTCGTCATCGAAATGCCCGCAGCCGTATCTCTTGGCAGCAGCGAGTACTTTGCCAAAGGAGCCATCGATATATTAAATTCAACCAATACCGTTTCATCACTTTCTTTCGGAAGTGAATGTAATGATATCATGTCTCTTTCAAAGGCCGCTTCCATTCTTTCTGACGAACCTGAGGATCTCTCTTCACTTATAAAATCACGTTTGTCATCCGGAATGAATTACTCTGCAGCTTTATGCAGTTCCGTCACTGAGATTTTTCCTGAGCTGAGCGGGATTCTCGGCAATCCGAATAACAATCTGGGAATTGATTATCTGAAGGCCTTAAATAAAACCGGCTCATCAATTGTTCCTTTTACCGTCCAAAGAACCGGGCTCGGTTATCATGAAACTTCTCCGACCGATTCTCATCCTTCTGCAACAATGTTAAGAGAGCTGATTATGTCGAACGAATATGATAAGGCACTCTCCTATCTTCCTCAGGAGCTGCTTTTATCATTCAATGCGGATGCAGACAATACTCAATCATTCAGACACTTCCTGTCTGCCGATGATTTTTCTGAGATTCTTGCTTTCCGACTTATATATTCTGACAGGGAAATCCTGCAGCATATTCCTGATACCAATGATGATTTTATTAACAGACTTATCCGGTGCAAAAACGATTTCACGGATTTTTTGTCATTTGCAGCCTGTCTGAAGCGAAAAAACATCACTCTTTCAAGAATAAACCGTATTCTATTCAGACTTATTTTGGGTATTAACGATGAAATCAACGACTTTATCAGTTTCTCTGAAACTGCGCCCTATATCCGCATACTCGGAATGAAACAGTCTGCCGGTCCTCTTGTAAAGGAAATAAAGAAAAATGCCGTTGTGCCTGTAATCTGTAAGGCATATTCCGACAGCAAATCACTTTCCGGCATGGCCGAAAAACTCTTTAACATTGATGAAAACGCTTACAGACTCTATAGACGCATTTACACATCAAAGTATAAAAATCTTACCCTCCCTGAATCCGGAGTCGTTATTTTTTAATTGCTTTTATTCAAAACATATCGTATTTTAATGACAATCATCACTAAAAAAAGCCAATGCGATTTATTTCGCATTGGCTCTTTTTTTAGAATCTGATGTTATTCATCAATATTGTCCAAAAAAGCATTCTCATCAAAGTCGTAGTCATCATCTTCTTCTACATCTTCGTCATCAAATCCCTCATCTGAGAATCCTTCATCTTCTTCGTAATCATCTCCATCCTCATCTTCATATTCCGGAGGAAGAGTTCCGGCTTCATCGCCTCTTACATAACTTGGATCAAGCTGTGCATAGATTTCCTGTCTGTCTCTTGCAACCTCATCATAGCTCTGCTTAAGTGATGCAATAAGAACTTCCGAACGCTCTTTTGTTGCTTCATATGCACTGAGAAGAATGCTTTCCATGTCACTCATCATGTTGTTTACATAATTAAGAGCACTTGTTGTAAGCTGTTTAGAGTCTGCTGATGCCTTTTCAACCATCTCATTAGCATCCTGCCCGGCTGCTGCAACCATCTCATTAACTCTTGCATATGCCTGCTGCATTATTTCATGCTCGCCTACAAGCTG
Organism: uncultured Lachnoclostridium sp.; assembly: GCA_964584255.1. Lineage (GTDB taxonomy): Bacteria > Bacillota > Clostridia > Lachnospirales > Lachnospiraceae > UBA3775. Next base: position 16,133 of record CAZOZM010000023.1, read on the forward strand.
TTTAGCCTTAGCATTTGCCTCTTCAATAATCTTCTCCGCTTTATCTTCCGCATCTGCAATAATTGCATCTCTGTTAGCAATTATCTTCTGATATCTCTTAATCTCATCAGGAGTTCTTGACTTAAGTTCGTCAAGTAACTCATATAAATCATCTTTGTTAACCTGAACTTTGTTAGGTGCAAAAGCTGATGCCTTACATCCCTCTACAAATTCATATATCTCATCAATTAACTGCTCAATTCTGTTTGCTGCCATTGCTGTCTCTCCTCCTAATGAAACTTATCATATACTGCCTGAATTACATTTTCCGGCAAAAATGGTGAGATATCACCATGATATTTCGCTATTTCTTTTACAATACTCGAGCTGAGATACGAATATTCTACACTTGTTGTAAAGAAAATTGTATCAAGCTCACTGCTCACTTTGTGATTCATTTGGGCTATCTGTAGCTCATACTCAAAGTCCGTTACCGCTCTCAGACCCCTTACCAGAATCCTTGCATTGTTCTTTTTTGCAAAATCTACAGTAAGTCCGTCAAACGCTTCAACCCTTACATTTTCAAGTTCTCTCACCGCTTCCTGAATCAGCTTAACTCTTTCTTCTGCCGTAAATAACGGAGATTTTTCACTATTATTCAGTACTCCTATCACAAGTTCATCAACAACTCTTGATGCTCTTATAATAATGTCGAGATGTCCTTTTGTTACAGGATCAAAACTTCCCGGATATATTCCTACTTTCAAAAAACCACCAGCCTAAATTCTCTTTTATTTGCAGAAACATAATCCATTTACGGATTATTGTTTTTGCTTCAAAAAATAGTGCATATTCGATTTATACACTTTAATTTTGATAATGTCAAATCCTAATGTCCTGAATTCATATCCTTCGTGATCCAATGGTGCTTCCACTACTATCAAAGCATCATCATCCGTAAGTTCATACTCTTTAAGCATCTGAAGAGCTTCAAATTCAAGATTTTTTCCGTATGGAGGATCAATAAAAACCAAGTCAAATTTCTTTTTCTTATTCTTCCATGCAGCAAGAGCATTCTTGAAATCCATCTGAAGAACCTCAGCTTTGTCATCAAGCCTTGTTTTCTTCAGGTTTGCCTCTATGCATTTGACTGCATCTCTTCCATAATCGGAAAAACATGCCGATTCAGCGCCTCTGCTCAACGCTTCGATTCCTAATCCACCGCTTCCGGCAAACAAATCAAGCACTGTCGCTCCCGGAACATAAGACTGAATCATATTGAAAAGTGTCTCTTTTATTCTGTCCGTTGTAGGTCTTGTATCCATACCTGCCGGTGTCATAAGTGCAACACTTCTCGCACTTCCAGCAACTACTCTCATGCTTACCTCCGGTTCTGAAATTTCCACATGCTTATTGTACTATACAATGTGGATTTGTCAATAAAAATTCTGCCGTAAATCTATCTGTTTTACAGTTTTCACCTGCCTTCAGACGCTTATTTATCTGTTGCAAGAATTGCTTTAACAACACCGTCAAGCCAATCCTTTTTAAGTGTCTCAACAGCTCCTCCGTCAATAAGCTCTGCCACTTCCGGATCAATTGGAACTTTAGCAAGAAGTGGTATCTCATATTTTCCGGCTACATTTTCAATATCGCTGTTTCCGAAAACCGAAATGTGCTTTCCGCAATCCGGACATACAAGATAACTGTAATTTTCAACCAGACCTATAATAGGAACATTCATGGCCTTTGCCATGTTAACTGCCTTACCGACAATCATGCTTACGAGGTCCTGAGGACTTGTAACAACAATTATTCCGTCTACCGGAAGTGACTGGAAAACGGTAAGAGGAACATCGCCTGTTCCCGGAGGCATGTCCACAAACATATAATCAACATTGTCCCACAGTACGTCACTGTAGAACTGTTTAACGGTTCCTCCAATTACCGGGCCTCTCCAAAGAACAGGAGTATCTTCTTTTTCAAGGAGATTGTTTATACTCATTGTCTGTATTCCTGCTGCCGTAACAACCGGGAAGATCGCCTCATCATCAGCTTCTGCGAGCTTATTGATGCCAAATGCCTTTGGTATGGATGGTCCTGTAATATCTGCATCAAGAATTGCCGTTCTGAATCCCATTCTGTTGAAAAGAACCGCAAGGTATGATGTAACAAATGACTTACCTACGCCGCCCTTTCCGCTCACTACGGCAATAACCTTATTTACTTTTGCTCTTGAATTAAGCTTAGCTTTTAAATCCTCCGGATTAACTCTTGAACTGCAATCTGCTCCGCATGATGAACAGTCATGAGTACAATTTTCTGCTGTTTCGTTTTTTAATTCTTCGCTCATACTAACCCTCATTTCTCTGCGCTTTTTCTTCATCCGAACCGTAATCAGTGACATTACACGCGGTTTTCTGATATTATCAGTTACATGATGACATTTATTGCTTTTCAGCAAAGTCAAGGCAAAGCATTATCAAGCTTTGCCTTAAACAAAAATCTTTTTTGTAGCGTGAGAAGTCTTTCTCACCTGCACTCTTTTAAATATAACATATTCACGGAGTAATAATCAACCTCAAATCCCATTTTAGTGACTATTTGTTTATGTTTTTTTCATTCTTTCTCTCTAGATATTCAAGCATTTCATCGTACTGCTTATACAAATGCTGAACTCCGTTTTCCAGGAGATAATAGTGCTTTATGTAAGGAATCAGCAGAACCATAAAAGCTATTATAAGAATTAGCATACCCAGTGTAGGATTGCTGATTGCATATAAAATACACAATACGGTCAAAACGGCAAAAACCATCGTAACAATCAGGTGAATGAGTCTTTCATGCATGAAAAACTCAATCTGAATGAGATGTTTTTTTATTTCTTTTTCCCAATCAGCTCCATCTGTTCCAAGTGCCAGAAGCTTTGAAGTCGCTTCAATGTAGTTAAGCATCCTTTTCTTCATCTTTTTCGTCCTCCCTTTCATATCCGTCAATCATACCTGTATATTCAGCCATTCTCTGTGACAAAAGCCTTATGTCATTAAACGTAGGGGTAAAGAATCCCGTTTTTCCAAGTCCTATAACAGCCATGCATACAATAGGTGCCAGAATCATACCGAAAATACCACCCATTTTAATTCCCACAAAAAGACTGATAAGCGAAACCAAAGGATGAAGTCCGGTCTGATTTCCGACTATTTTAGGTTCTACAATTCTTCTGAACAAAAACAGTGCAAACGTAAGAACCGCATAAATTATTGCCTTGGTATAATTTCCTGAAACCACAAGCACCACTATCCATGGTACAAGTATGACACTGCTTCCAAGCAGCGGAATAAAGTCGACCACTCCCACAAGCAGGGCAAACAGCACGGCATAACTCTGACCGACTATCAGAAAAACGATAAATGCAATCAATGCAACAAGTGATGATACAATCAGCTGTGCTCTGAGATATCCGAATGTTGCACTTCCTGCCGCGTCCTTAATCTGTTTAAGATATGGTCTTATTCCATGAGGAATAAAACTTTTCAGCTTTGCATTAATTGCAGGAAAGTCTGAACAGATAAAATATGTTGCCATAAGAAAGAATAACGATCCAAGTAAAACACTGCCGATTGTCGGCGCATAATTGGATATCTGATTAATAAGTTCCGGTGTCATTCCCGGCAAATCATGTTTTACCCATACCGAAAGCTTGGCTATAAGCTGATCCACCACGCCCATAAGCTGTTCCTGTTTCAGGCTTGTTCTTGAGGCCACAAAGTCAGCCAGCTCATTTATTACATTGTACACACTCTGCATGTATACTTCCCTGTTTTTAACCAGTTCCATTCCCTGTTTGGCAATGTAATAAACGATTCCCGTTATGGCAATTATCGCCACGCACATTATGGCAATGACAAGTATGATTGACCATATCTTTCTGAGGTGCTTATACTTTCCAGAAAGTCTCTTTATTACCGGCATAAGCAGCAGCGCCGAAACGATATAAGCTATCACGAATGGCATTAAATACTTCAGGAACGGTCCGAAGAAAACAAACAGCGCTATAAGGCTAAGTGCAATTATCAGAATCCTTAATCCCAATCTTGCAATCAGTTTTTTTGTTGATATCTCCCTTTCTTCTTTCATTGTTTCCTTTCCATCGTTTATTCCGTTTCTGCGGTTTTAACGATATATTTTTCTATTATATTCTCCCTCATCCATGCTATAACCGGTCCAAGGCAGAATGCCATGATAACAGTTACAAATCCGACCGTCTGGCCGAGCAAAAATCCTATTATAGCAAAAGTAATATCGTATATTATTCTGACAGTCTTAAACGAGAATTTTTTCTGTTTCTCGGCTATTATGAAAGAAATCGCATCATATGGTGACGTTCCAAGTTGAAGTGCCATGTAAAGCGATGCCGAAAAAATGAATATTATCAGTGCCGGTACAACAACCACTGCCCTGACGGTAAAACTTGCGAAGATGTCATGACTGAGTATCTTTTCAAGCAGCCAGGTCATAAAATCACATCCGAATCCTACCAGATACATGTTTGATATTGTTCCCCAACCTATCTGTCTCTTGTCACAGAGAAAAACAAATACCAGCAGAATTGTATTAAGACCGCCCTGCAGCAATCCGAAACGTATTCCCAAAAGTTCGGCAATTCCAAGATTTGTCGTCGTACATGGATCGGTTCCGAAATTACACTTATTTAAAAAAGCTACGCAAAAGCCCATCATAATGGTCGAAAGTACAACCAGAACAAGACTTTTTTTATCCACATTTAAAAACTTCATTAAAGTTACATCTCCATTATAATTTCTCTTGCAGTTTCTTCAGAAACCGGCATTGCGAAAACACCTTCGGAGAACTCTACTATTTCTCCGATTCCTTTTTGAATGACGAATCTGAGTTTTCCGTTTCTGACCTTTTTATCTGTGTAAAGTTTCTTTACAAGTGCTTCTCTGTCTATATATTCAGGAATGGATACCGGAAGACCGGCTGATTCAAGAAGATTTGTCACTCTCTGTGCTTCTTCTTCTGTCATATATCCGAATTTTACCGCAAGTTTCACTTCAGCTGCCATGCCGATTGAAACGGCTTCACCATGTTCAAGCCTGTAATCACTTACCGTTTCTACCGCTCTTCCTACCGTATGGCCGAGATTAAGAACTTCTCTGAGTCCCGCCTCTCTTTCATCCTTCATTACCACCGAATACTTTATCTTACAGTTTTTTTCAGAGATGTAAACACATGATTCTTCATCTATATCAAGAATATCCTTCATGTGTTTTTCCAAATACTCAAAGAAATCATAATCTGCAAGACATGCATGTTTTACCGTCTCAGCCATTCCGCTTGATATCTGTCTTTTTGGCAGACTTTTCCAGCATTCAATGTCTATATATACCTTTTTCGGCTGATTAAACATTCCAATGAGATTTGTTGCCAAAGGAGTATCAACCGCAGTTTTACCTCCGACTGATGCATCTGCCGCAGCAAGCAGAGTTGTCGCATAATTAATAAACGGAACACCTCTTCCAAACGTTCCTGCAACGAAACCGGATATATCCGTAACAACACCTCCGCCAACAGCTATTACGCAACAATCCCTTCTAAATCCCTTTTCCAGCATTGAATCTTCAAGAAAAGCCTTCATCTCGCGTGTTTTGCTTTTTTCTCCGGCAGGTATTACAAAAAGCTCCGCTCCATAACCTGCTCTGACTATTTTGCTGTATATACCGTCAGCATAAAGTGTTTTCACATTGCTGTCCGTAATAATGGCAAACTTCCTGATATTTCCTACAAGTCCGTTATTTATGTCTTCAATCAGTCTGTCCGACAGTCCGTAACCTGTTTCAATTTCATAACTGTCATCAACAACCTTTCTCAGTTCAACATTAAAAACGCTCATATTTTCCTCCTTATCAGAGATTTATGAATAAAACAAACGGTTTACTGTTGCTTCTGTTTACAGTCCGACGTTCTCATTCATTACTCAAAAAATCCTTTACTCTTTCTTTGTACTGAACATAAAAATCACTGCCCTCATCATAAGGCGTCAGATAAAACCGTTTAAGAATTTCAACACAGTATTTTTTCTGCATATCATCAGAAAGACCCTTTATCTTTTCGCACGCTTCAGTACAAAAAACATGCCAATCCATCACAAAGCTTTCATAAGTGTTTATATCCGGTATTCCAATCCATTTTTTAATCTTTACTTTGGTTTTTCCGGGATAAGGACACTCGTTCACCTGGTTAATATATTTAAACCCTCCGTCCTCATACAGCCTTCCCAATGGAAAAAGCCTGCATATTCCCGGTCTGTAAGAATGAATCCGGCACCTTCCGTTTTTATCTAAAAACCCACACGAATGGCCGTTTTCGTCCATATTGATGTGCGGGAGAATGATTCCGTCCTTCACCGAAAGTCCGATTTCCTTATATAGCATCTCTGACAGATTTTTTCCGGTTCCCTTTGAAAGATTATATGCATCAAACGGGTCAAGTACTATCGAATCTCCCATTTCCCTGCAACAGGATGAACAACCGTTACAGCCATGGCAATCCGCCTTTACCATATCATTTCCGTCATACAACCTTCCATCCGTAATTTCTTCAAGATTAACCAACCTTTTCATATCAGAAAATCCTGCACACTTCCGATACGTCTTTTCGTGCAGGAGCTTTTGGTTCCTTATTTCCGTATCCGAGTGCTATAACGGAAACAACTTCTTCATTTTCCGGAATGTTAAACATCTCTCTAAGTGCTTTTTCATCCCTTATTCCCATTATAAGCGTATCAAGACCCATATCTTTTGCCTTGAGAATGAGATATGCATTCTGTATTCCGAGGTCATACGCTCCCCACTCATTTCCTATTTCATTCTGTGGTTCGGTTTCCGTCTTAAATCCCGAAATATTCTTTACAAAAGTTGCAACGATTATTGCCGAGCAGTTTTCGGTATTCTTTCTGTTGAATTCAGGAAGTCCCTTTTCCCTTGCCTCATTCACTTTTTCCGGAGAAATTGCAACATAATATCTTCCTGTCTCCGAGTTTTTCCATGAAGGAGCTTTAAGTGTAGTCTCAATAAGTTCTCTGATCATTTTCTCATCAACCACGCCGTTTTTGTATGCTCTCATACTTCTTCTTTCATCTGTAAGTCTGTTAAATTCCATTTTTATCTCCTTTATATTTAATGTTATAGATAAATCTACATTCCAAACATTGTTCTGATCTTCTGTGCTACCGTATCTGATGCTTTTTCGTGACTGAGCTGTGTAGGATGATAGTCACTTGTGAGGCCATCCTCCGGAAGCATATGTCTGATTTCACATGTATAAACCTCTTCATCCCCGGTTTCCTTTTTGTAGATTTCCGCAACTCTTTCCACATTATCAAAACTTACGGCATCCATCAGCCCAAGTGTCAAAAGAATTTTCGCCGCGGAATTATGTTTTCTTATCACCTTAAGAAAGCTTACATAATTATCCACATAATCATCAAGACGATCCCGGATATTTCCCGTATAACTGAAATCATTTGTGCCAAGGTTGACAACCACCAGCTGTGGTCTGAAGGATTCAAAGTTCCATTCTGCATCCTGTATCTTAGTTCCGTCTCTCATGCAGGCATGTGAGAAACCACACTTTTCATACAAAGGAGGAACAAGATGGGTAAGCAGTTTCCTATCATCATTTGTATATCCTGAAATAATTCCAAAACCGGAATAACTTACCAATGAGTAATCCGCATCCAGCTTCCGTGCTGTTTTCATTGCATAGGCTTTTGTACAATCCTCCGTATCCGTTCTGAAAGGAACCGAAGGATCCTCCATATCTGCGCCGTAACCACATGTGATGGAATCACCTACAAATTCTATCTTAAAGCTCTTTTCCTCCGGTTTAATTATTTCTCCGCCGGAAATCACTATACTGCCTATTCCAATCATCGACATGGCACATTCTGACAGTTTCACTACTCTGATTTCATGTCTGCCTTTTCCATCGAGAACCAGTTTTATTTCTTTTTCAGGCTCATCCATCATAAAATCTGCCATTCTTACTTCATCCGAATAAACTGCCACTCTTGCTTTTCCCTCAGTCTCTGTCCCGGCAATTGAACTGTCTCCCCAAAAGTGAATCGATACATTTTCGGCTTCCGTAATGAACTTTATGCCGCTTCCCGAAAGACCGCACCAAAGAATACCGTTACTGTAAAAAGTACGTCCTACTCTCATTACATTTTCATTGTCTGCATATATTTTTCTGCTGCTCATTTTTTACCCTTTCATTGAACCTTTTTACTGTTTCCATCGGAATAATCTATCTGTATGCCCGGCTGAACATTGTAACACCATATACAAAAAGAAACTCCGCTTCCCTTATCTTCAACCGAATATGCTTCCATCAGAACACCTTCCGCAACCAGATTATTGTCTCTAAACACCGGTGTCACTCTATACATGACATGATTGTCAGGATTTTTATCCAGATAATCCACCGTAAGAGTTTCATATGGCAGCATTCCTTCCACATTCATGTATCTTGTTCCCGTTATGAGATTTTTCTCATTTGCATTTTCTCCGGACAGGCAAAATGCAATAAGATGACATCTGTTATAAAGATATAAATCCTTTATACCGTCATATTTTATCGTGTGCCATCCTGACGGCTTAACACTTCCGATGGTGCCTCTTTCTTCGGTAGGAAGAGTTTCTTTTCCCAGTGATGCCAGTGCCGCCCCACATCTTCCGAGTTCATCAAGCTCGCTGTACTTTTCAAAACACTTATCTGACAGCTCCGCCTCCGTAAAAAACGGGACATTTCCATTTACTTCACATACTGCATCACCACAGTATTCCTGTATTTCCTTATAACCTGAGAATATAAAAGACGTATATCCTGCATCATCGGATGCCAGACTTACATTCTGCAGTCCGCCACTGCTGTCAAAGTCATTTGGAGATGTGCCATTAAAGAAAGCTATTCCGCCGCCCGAGAAAAAAGCTATAACCGCAACAAGCAGAAGTGCTCTAAGGTTCAATTTTTTAACCGTTCTTTTCCGCCTGCGTCCTGTCCCCGTATTTACCATCCGCTTCGCTCTATTTGATCTGCCCGTGCTGTTCCCTTTTCTCTGAACGCTGCCGTTTCGCCCGGTGGCCGTATTTCTCACTGAACTTCCTGTCGCACGAGCACTGCTTCTTTTTGTTGTCATATCCGCAGTTCTTCTGCCTGCCGGGTTCAGGTTTCTGCCGGAACTTTCACCCTTTGATGATGTTCTCCGATAATCCGAACTTTTTCCGCCTGCGAAATACACATAACGGCTGCTGTAAGGATTTTTATTTATCCGGCCGTCACTTTTTCTGCTTGTTTTTTCTCTGTCAAAGTCACCCAATTTTATTACCTTCTCATTTCGGCAAAAAATGCCATATTCGCTTATATTTTAATCCACCTCATGCCCATAGTCAATAAAATACACATAAAAAAACCCGGATGCACACGGCATCCGGGTTAAAATCCATTAAGTTTTAATTAGATCTGTGGACCTGCTGAAACTAAAGCCTTACCAGCTTCATTTCCTGTATACTTAACAAAGTTCTTGTTGAATCTTGAAGCAAGATCCTTAGCCTTTGTTTCCCACTCGCTTGCATCTGCATATGTGTCACGAGGATCAAGAATTGCAGGATCAACACCTGGAAGTTCTGTAGGAACTTCGAAATCGAACATAGGAATCTTCTTTGTAGGAGCTTCATTGATTGCACCGCTGAGGATTGCATCTATGATACCTCTTGTATCCTTAATAGAGATTCTCTTGCCTGTTCCGTTCCATCCTGTATTTACGAGGTAAGCCTTAGCTCCGCTCTTTTCCATCTTCTTAACAAGTTCTTCTGCATACTTTGTTGGATGTAATTCAAGGAATGCCTGTCCGAAGCATGCTGAGAATGTTGGTGTAGGCTCTGTGATACCTCTTTCTGTTCCTGCAAGCTTAGCAGTGAAACCTGAAAGGAAGTAGTACTGTGTCTGTGCCTCTGTAAGAATTGATACCGGAGGAAGTACGCCGAATGCATCAGCTGATAAGAAGATTACGTTCTTTGCAGCCGGAGCAGCTGAAATCGGACGTACAATGTTGTTGATGTGGTCGATTGGATAAGATACTCTTGTATTCTCTGTTACGCTCTTATCAGCGAAATCGATCTTTCCATCTGCAGCGATTGTTACGTTCTCAAGAAGAGCATTTCTCTTGATTGCGTTGTAGATATCCGGCTCTGATTCTTTATCAAGGTTGATAACCTTTGCATAGCAGCCACCTTCAAGGTTGAATACGCCGTTGTCATCCCAACCATGCTCGTCATCACCGATAAGAAGACGCTTAGGATCTGTTGAAAGAGTTGTCTTACCTGTTCCTGAAAGACCAAAGAAGATTGCTGTATTCTCGCCGTTCATATCTGTATTTGCTGAACAGTGCATTGATGCAATACCCTTTAATGGAAGGTAGTAGTTCATCATTGAGAACATACCCTTCTTCATTTCTCCGCCGTACCATGTGTTGATGATAACCTGTTCTTTGCTTGTGATGTTGAA
>CAZOZM010000024.1:0-26650 GCA_964584255.1 uncultured Lachnoclostridium sp.
CCCTGTACCTGCAATCCGCTACAGCAGGGGTGATGGCTGGTCAGAGGGTGTCTGTTTGTCGGGCTGCCTTCAGTAAGTAATGTTTGACGTCCGGGTCTTGCGCGACAGAAACCTGTGAACCGTGTCAGGGCAGGAATGCAGCAGCACTAAGCAGTAATTTTTGTGTGTTGTAAGGCAGCCTGGATTTAGTTGGCTGCTGGAGTAACGTCGGTGAACAGCATTCGAAGTCAGCCGCACGGTTTTTTTAACGGGACGGAATCCTGATGGTTCACAGCCGGAAGAAGATTCCGCGATTGATTGATGAGCTTTATCTGATATGAAAAAATGAAGATGAAGCTTTTTTTCTTGTGCATTTACATGAAAAGTGATAAAATGTATCCAAACGATTAAAAATAGGTTAAGTGCGCCATTGGAGAACATGGCGTATTATTCCTATGCCGTAAAACATGTATCTGTGACACAGAGGAGGAGTAATGGGAGTTTTTGATGCATCAAAGCTTGATAAAATGAAGAAAGCATACAGAGCGGGAGAGTTTAAAAAGGCTTATACCTACGCTGAGAAACTTGACCCGCTAAGTATCAAGACGGTCTATGATTTTTCCATGCTGGCAGAGGTTTATGTAAAGAACCACAAATATAATGCTGCAAAGGAAATTTACATTCGTATATTTGAAAAGAATAACAGCATTAATGTCTGCAAGGAAATCATTAAGCTTTGCATAAAAACAAAGAACGTAAAGGAAGCCATAAAATATATAAAAGAGCTCAATAAGATTGACCCTGAGGACTATGAAAGATTCATTTTTCAGTACAAGGTCGGAAAGCTTCTGGATCAGCCGGATGAATATCTTATCGAGTGTCTGAAGAAGGTAAGGGAAGCTGACTATATTGATAAGTGGGCTCTTGAACTTGCGAGACTTTACTATGCAAATGGCATGTATGATGAGTGTCGTACGGAATGCCATAATATAAATCTCTGGTTTCCGGAAAGTGATTATGCCTTAAAGGCTGAGGCACTGGTAAGGAATATTGAAGCCGGAATAAGATATGCGGATACTGTTGAAAAAGCTTCTTACGATGAGAGGTCTTCTTATGATGCGCCGGTGCGCGGTGTGGAAAACGGTGATGAAGCAGCTGAAACCGGTTATACTGCTTATGCAGGAGAGGCCGAAGGCGTGGAAGCATGGGAAGGTTCTTATGGTGAAGAAAGTGAATCTGCAGAACCTGAGTATGCCGGTTTTAATGAAGAAGGTGAAACCGGGGAGTCGGTATATGACAATTATCCGGAAAATGAATATCCGGAAGAAGATGCTCAGAATTACGATGACGGTTTTGATAATGAAGCAGATGATTTTACCGTATGTTTTGACGAAGCCGGTCTTTGGGAGAATTATGCTGACGATGGTGAAATGACGGAAATCATTCCGGATGAAGAAGAGTCTGAGGAAGTATTGTCTGACGAAGGCGGTTCTGAGGAAACTGAAAACGGTTTTGAATATGATTTTTCGGAAGACGGCAACGTGGAATATAATCCGGAAGATGACGGGGAAGAGCCGGACGGTTCCGTTATGAACAGTGAGGTGTCTGAAGAAGATGTTTCTTTTGAAGATGACGGAGACGGATTCTCTGAAGACAGTGAAGACTGGGAAGATGACGAAGACGGATTCTCTGAAGACAGTGAAGACTGGGAAGATGACGGATTCCTTGAAGACAACGAAGACTGGGAAGATGATGAATTTCTTGAGGACAGCGTAGAGTGGGGAGAAGATGATTTCCTTGAAGAAGGAGATGACGACTCATTCCGTGCTGACGAAGAAGATTCTTTTGTAAAGGAAGAGGAAGAAGTTTCGGAGTCTGTTGATGAGGAAACGGAAGAAGATTCCTTTGAAGACAGTGAAGACTGGGAAGATGACGATTTCCTTGCGGATAGTGAAGAGTGGGGAGATGACGGCTTCCTTGATGAGGAAGAGGTTGAAGCGGCACCTTTAGATCTTTCAGATGATTCTTCCGCAGGTGAGGTGGAAGATTCCGAATCGGAAGAGTTTGTTTTCTATGATGAGGAATTCTCACAGGAACCGGATGCTGATTACGCTGTGGACGAGCAGGCAGCGGCATCTGAGGAAATTGTTGAAGAAAAAGAGAATCCGGTTGTTGAAAAAGCGTCGGAAGTTACCGGTGCAGGATCTGAGCCAAAGAGACCAAACGTCGTGGATGACTGGATTGATGAAGAAGCTGATGATGTGAATGTATACGGAGGAAGCAATTGGGCAGAATCTTTATATGAAGATTCCGATGACTTTGCAGCCGCATTTGATGCTGAAAGAAAAAATAGGGCAGAATCGTTGTCGGATTCGGTTTCAAAAATAATGGAGACGGATGGCGACAGGGTATCTGAGGATGATGATTTTGAAACCACTCTCGTTAATGACAGCCTTACACATGATGTAATCAGGGCTTTGAGAGAACAGGAAGAAAATGGCATTGTCAATGGTGTGGACAAGGTTGATGAGTCCATACTTAAGATGATCGAAGAATAGAAGGGAAAATTATGAGCAGACAAAATTGGAAACCGGGCAATATGCTTTATCCGTTGCCGGTTGTTATGGTAAGCTGTCAGAGACCGGGTGAAAAACCTAATATTATTACCGTTGCATGGACTGGAACAATTTGTTCAGACCCTGCAATGTTAAGTATTTCTGTCAGAAAAGAAAGACACTCATATAATATTATAAAAGAGACAGGTGAATTTGTTGTAAATTTAACAACCGAAGCCCTGGCTTATGCTACTGATTATTGCGGCGTTAAGTCCGGAAAGGATATTGACAAGTTCGCAGAATGCGGTCTTACGCCTTCTGAATCTGCCGTTGTTTCAGCACCGGGAATTGCAGAATCACCGGTAAGTATAGAATGTAAGGTCAAGGATGTGATTTCTCTTGGATCACACGATATGTTTATCGCAGAAGTTGTATCCGTAAGTGCGGATGAAAAGTATATGGACGAAAAAGGAAAATTCGACCTTGCAAAAGCAAAGCCGATTGTATATTCTCATGGAACCTATTTTGGAATAGGCGAAAAATTGGGAACATTCGGATATTCAGTAAAAAAGAAATAATTTGGAGGCAATCCTATGAATCAATACATCATTAAAGGCGGTAAGGCACTTGCCGGCGAAGTAACCATAGGCGGAGCAAAGAACGCAGCCCTTGGTATTCTTGCAGCTGCCATAATGACAGATGAAGAGGTCGTAATTGATAATCTGCCTAATGTAAGTGACATTAATGCCATTCTTGGTGCAATAGAAGAAATTGGCGCAACGGTGGTAAGAATAGATAATAATACCGTAAAGATTTGCGGAAAGACAATTAATTCAACGGTAGTGGATTATTGTTCGATTCAGAAAATAAGAGCGTCCTACTATCTTCTGGGTGCACTTCTCGGAAAATATGGCAAAGCAAGTGTAGCAATGCCGGGAGGATGCAAGATTGGAAGCAGACCTATTGATCAGCACATAAAAGGATTCAGATCGCTTGGTGCAACCGTGACGGAATCTGACATGATAACGGCGGTAGCAGACGAGCTTCATGGAAGTCATATTTTCCTCGACGTGGTAAGTGTCGGAGCTACAATAAATATTATGCTTGCGGCAGTACTTGCATCGGGACAGACAATAATTGAAAATGCAGCTAAAGAACCTCATATAGTAGATGTTGCTAACTTCCTTAACAGTATGGGAGCAAACATAAAGGGTGCGGGAACCGACATCATAAGAGTGCGTGGTGTGGAGAAACTTCACGGCAGTCAGTATTCTTGCATTCCGGATCAGATAGAGGCGGGAACGTTTATGTGCCTAGCGGCAGCAACAAAAGGTGACATAACTTTAAAGAATATAATTCCGAAGCATCTTGAGGCCATTACGGCAAAACTTATTGAAATCGGTGTTGAGGTTTCGGAATACGATGACTCAATAAGAGTTGTCTGTAAAGACAGAGTAAGACCGTCAACCGTAAAGACAAGAGTTTATCCGGGATTCCCTACCGACATGCAGCCTCAGATTGCGGTTGTATTAAGTACGGCATCAGGATTTTCAACCATAAATGAAAGTATATGGGAAGCAAGATTTAAATATGTTGCCGAGTTGAGAAAAATGGGTGCATCAATTACCGTGGAAGGAAGCACTGCATTTATCGAAGGTCAGGAAAAACTTAATCCGGCGGTTATGGTAGCTCCCGATTTAAGGGCAGGTGCGGCCCTTACGATTGCGGCACTGGCAGCAGACGGAGTCAGCGTAATAAGCGATATTGAATATATTGAAAGAGGCTACGAAGACTTTGAAAAGAAGCTCAGGGCTCTCGGAGCAAACATTGAAAAAGTGGATTCGGAAGATTACAAAGCCATTCAGAAGTTTAAGCTGAACGTAATCTGATTGATGAAGCTGTCGGATGATGAGCGGGAGGCAGATACGGATTGATAATCTGTTCTGTCATGAACCGGTTGAGCAAATTATGCGGATGGAAATGTCCGCCCGAAACGAAAGTCTGCATAAGCAGAGGAAAGGAAATACAATGGAAAAAAGATTATTTACTTCAGAGTCGGTAACGGAAGGACATCCTGATAAAATCTGTGACCAGATTTCAGATGCCATTCTTGATGCCATGATGGAACAGGACCCTATGAGCCGTGTTGCATGTGAAACAGCAATTACAACAGGTCTTGTCCTTGTAATGGGAGAAATTACAACAAGCGGATATGTTGATATTCAGAAAACAGTTCGTGAGACAATTCGTGAGATAGGTTATGACAGGGCAAAATATGGTTTTGACTGTGATACCTGTGGTGTTATAGTTGCTCTTGATGAGCAGAGTGCTGATATTGCAATGGGTGTTAACAAGGCACTTGAGGCAAAGACCGGTGAGATGGAAGAGAGCGAAATTGCCGCAATCGGAGCTGGAGACCAGGGAATGATGTTCGGATATGCTTCTAATGAGACGGAAGAATATATGCCATATCCTATCAGCCTTGCACATAAGCTTACAAAGAAGCTTTCAGAAGTAAGAAAAGACGGTACTCTTTCATACCTCAGACCGGATGGAAAGAGTCAGGTTACTGTAGAATATGATGAAAACGGAAAGCCGGTTCATGTAAATGCAGTTGTTGTTTCAACACAGCATGATCCGGAAGTTACACAGGAACAGATTCATGAAGACATTATGAAGTATGTTATTGAGCCTGTGATTCCTACAGATCTTATGAATTCCGAAACAAAGATATTCATCAATCCTACGGGCAGATTTGTTATCGGTGGACCAAATGGCGACAGTGGTCTCACCGGAAGAAAGATTATCGTTGATACCTATGGCGGATATGCAAGACACGGCGGCGGTGCTTTCTCCGGAAAGGACTGTACAAAGGTTGACCGTTCGGCAGCATATGCAGCACGTTATGTTGCGAAGAATATTGTTGCAGCCGGACTTGCAGATAAGTGTGAGGTTCAGCTTTCATATGCAATTGGTGTAGCAGAACCTACATCGGTAATGGTTGATACTTTCGGAACAGGTAAACTTTCCGATAACAGAATCGTGGAAATAATCCGTGAGAATTTTGATTTGAGACCGGCAGGCATCATTCAGATGCTTAACCTCAGAAGACCTATTTACAGGCAGACAGCATCATATGGTCACTTCGGAAGAAATGATCTTGATCTTCCATGGGAGAAGCTTGACAAGGCAGAGGCACTTAAATCTTATATGTAAAATGTAAATATGATAAGTCTTTATAAAGATTGCATTTGGGAAGCCGGATGCAATCTTTATGTATTTATGGAGGAATATAAAAAATTTATAAAAGATGAAACTTTGGAAAAAAATAATTGTTGCCTGTGTTATTATATTTTTTATACCGATAATCATAGTTGTCAGCGTTGGTGCAATCATGCTGATGAGACAGATTAATGTCATCTCTGAGACATATGGTGTTTATGAGGACGGTGTTGATGCAATCGGTAATCCGATGGTGGCATACAGTGCAATTATCAAAGACAGTATGAAAAAACTGGAGTCTTCTTTTGAGGAAGACGGTTCCCGCATAACGGACATAGAATATCTGGACGATGTAAATTCAAAATTCGCGGAACATCATGCTTATCTTTATATTAGGGACGAAGACGGCTATGTTTACATGGGAAATGACAATCTTATAAGCGATGTCGGAATATATCTTACCGGAGTCGGGAGTGATGTGAGCGGTTACGGAGGCCGTTATGTGAGTGACGGAAAGGTGGCTGTTCTTATTGAGCAGTTAAAAATCTCATACAACGGAAAAGAGTATATTGCCTATGTTGTGCTGGACATTGCGGATTATCTGCCGGAAGCATATGCCCTGCTGAAGAGATATGCAATTCTTTTGGCTGTGCTTGTCGTGGTAATAATGCTGTTTATAATACTTATCGTTAAGCAGATTCTTATTACACCTATAACACAGCTGAGTAAGGCCACACATAATATCATTGAAGGTGATTTCGATACGCCGATTCGGAGCGTGAGAAATGATGAAATCGGACAGCTGCAGAGAGATTTTGAAGAGATGCGTCTTCACATAAAGGAGAATTCCGAAAGCCAGGAGAGAAATGCCGCACTTTCAAAGGAGATGATGAGCAATATCTCTCATGATCTTAAGACACCGCTGACGGCAATTAAGGGATATGCCGAGGGCCTGAGGGACGGTGTTGCGGATACGCCTGAAAAACAGCAGAAATATATTAAAACCATTTATGCCAAGGCATGTTTCATGGAAGAACTTGTGAATGATCTGGCATATTTCTCAAAGATTGACAATAAAACAGCGGTATATAATTTCTCAAAGATTCCGATAAAAGACTATATTCTTGATTGTGTTGAGGATCTTCGAATGGATATGGAGATAAACAACATAAGATTTATGGAGTCTTATCAGTGTGATGATGGCATAAATGTAATAATCGACCCGGATGAAGTAAAGAGGGTAATTAAAAACATAATAGGAAATGCCATTAAATACATGGACAAGGAAGAAGG
This sequence comes from uncultured Lachnoclostridium sp., assembly GCA_964584255.1. Taxonomy (GTDB): domain Bacteria; phylum Bacillota; class Clostridia; order Lachnospirales; family Lachnospiraceae; genus UBA3775. The sequence goes on from CAZOZM010000024.1 coordinate 7,050, forward strand.
AGAAATAAGGCTCAGGGTGCTTAATGACCAGCAGTTTGTCTGGATAACGGTTGAGGATAACGGCCGCGGCATAGAGAAAAAAGATGTCGCACATGTTTTTGACAGGTTCTTCAGGGCGGACAGCTCAAGAGGAACAAAACAGGGTGGAACGGGACTCGGACTTGCAATATGTAAGTCTGTAATTGAAGCACACGGTGGAAGAATTTTTGCGGACAGTGTTCTCGGAAAGGGAACCGTAATCAGATTTTCATTGCCGCGTGAAATTCTCTAAAAAGAAAAATACCGTTCTTTTATGTTCGGTGGAAGGTTGAGGTAGTGTATGAATAAAATTTTAATAATTGAAGATGAAATTGAGATTGCAGAACTTGAAAAGGATTATCTGGAGATGTCGGGTTTTGAAGTTGACATCCGTGACAACGGAAATGACGGCTTTAATGCAGCAATGGACGGAGGGTATAATCTTATAATCATGGACATAATGCTTCCGGGAATGAATGGTTATGAAATCTGTAAAAGGGTAAGGGAGATAAACAATGTTCCGATTATAATGGTGTCGGCAAAGAAGGATGAGTTCGATAAGATTCACGGACTTTCGTTAGGTGCAGATGACTATATTACCAAACCGTTTTCCCCGAGTGAGATGGTTGCAAGAGTTAAAGCTCATCTTGCCAGATATGAAAGACTTATAAGCAGCGGTCAGACAGAAAATGATACGATAGAGATAAGAGGGCTCAAAATTGACATATCAGCAAGACGTGTATATGTAAACGGCGAAGAAAAAAGCTTTACGACAAAGGAATTCGACCTGCTGACATTTCTTGCACAGCATCCGAATAAAGTTTATACGAAGGATGAACTCTTTCGTGAGGTATGGGAAATGGAATCCATGGGTGACGTTGCAACGGTTACGGTTCACATAAAGAAGATTCGTGAGAAGATTGAGCTTAACTCTCAAAAGCCACAGTATATAGAGACAATCTGGGGTGTCGGATACCGTTTTAAGGTTTAAATGGCGGATAAGCGTGCAAAAGTATAAGGGTAATACGGAACATGTACCATGTCAGCCCGGTTTTTGCGTGAGATGACTTGATAAACAGGCAGTCCATGGTTATAATAAATGGGTGAATTTCTTGATTACAGGAGGAGAAGATGAGTTTTATCGGCGATGGAGTTTTTTGGGATTATTTTGAGGAAATATGCAGCATTCCTCATGGTTCGGGGAATATTGATGAGATAAGTGACTATCTGGTTTATTTTGCAAAGGAACACGGACTCAGATATGTTCAGGACCGCCTGAAGAATGTGATAATTTATAAAGATGCGACGGAAGGTTATGAAAATGAACCGACGGTTATTATCCAGGGACATATGGATATGGTTGCGGTAAAGACGGAAGACTGCAAAAAGGATTTGGAAAAAGACGGGCTTGATCTTATAGTGACGGAAGACGGCTGGCTTACGGCAGACGGAACGAGTCTCGGCGGTGATGATGGAATTGCGGTTGCATATATGCTTGCCATTCTTGCTTCCGATGACATAAAGCATCCGGCACTTGAATGTGTAATTACGGTGGATGAGGAAACCGGCATGGATGGTGCGTTCGGTCTTGACGGTTCGATTCTTCAGGGAAAAAGACTTATAAATCTTGACAATGAGGGTGAAGGCACGTTTCTTGCAGGATGTGCAGGCGGTGCACGTGTTGAATGTAAAATACCGGTTGAAAGAAAGCAGAGAGATGCCATTGTTTATGAAGTGAGGGTATCGGGTCTTAAAGGCGGACACAGCGGTGTTGACATTGATAAACACAGAGTCAGTGCGATTACCGTTATTGCAAGATTCTTATGTGAGCTCAAGATGGCGAGAACCAGAATCATAGAGGTTTCGGGTGGAGAAAAGGACAATGTAATTGCTTCATCCGCTCATGCAAAGTTTATCTGCTCCGCGCCAAAGCCGGATGTAATGGAAATTCTTGAGTTTTATGCGAATGTAATGAAGAATGAACTCGCATCAAATGAACCGGAGCTTGAGATTGAATATGAATGTCTCGGAAACATGGAGGCTGTGAATGCACTCCATAAGGCGGATTCTGAAAGAATATCAGATGTTTTGCTTGCGCTTCCTCAGGGAATTGATTCAATGAGTCCGGATATTGAGGGACTTGTTGAAACATCAAACAACATAGGTTGTGTCATGTTAAAGGAAGATGAACTTGACCTGACTGTTTCCGTAAGAAGTTCGCATGATTCTGCAAAGCAGGCCCTTTGCGATAAGGTGATTGCGGTTGTGGCGCTTGCCGGTGGTACATCAAAACAGCAGGGTGATTATCCCGGATGGGCATACAGAAAGAATTCTCCGCTTCGTGATAAAATGGCGGCTGTTTTTGAAGAGATGTACGGCAGAAAGCCGAATGTCATTGCAATACATGCGGGTGTTGAGTGCGGAATGTTCATAGAAAAAATTCCGGGACTGGACTGCGTTGCGTATGGTCCGGATATTGAGGACATTCATTCCGTGAAAGAAAGAATAAATATTGAATCAGCTGAAAGAGTTTACAATTATACGGTAAAGGTTCTTGAGGCAAAATAAAGCATGGTAAAGGTGTGGTTTGTGATTTCATAAACCGCACCTTTTTGATTTTAGAAAATTGCCCGGAAACTGTCGGATTCGCCCGAAAGCAGGAGTGGTTTTACTTTACCAAACGGGCACAATGGGGTATAATAAATCCCATAGAGTTTTTATCGGAAATGAGGATTTATATATATGTGGACGGATGAAAGTGTTTTTTATCAGATTTATCCCATGGGATTTTGTGATGCGTCTTTTGAAAATGACGGAATCTGTAAGAGAAACATCCTTGAGTTCTCGGAGTGGGGTGAACATCTTTCAAAGCTTGGAGTAAATGCGGTATATTTTTCACCGGTTTTTGAATCGGATACCCATGGATATAATACGAGAGATTATTGTCTTATCGACAGAAGACTCGGTACAAATGAGGATTTTAAGGAACTTGTTGCCGGACTTCATTCAAACGGAATAAAAGTGGTTCTTGACGGAGTCTTTAATCATGTGGGAAGAGGCTTCTTTGCCTTTAAGGATGTTTTGGAGAAGAGATGGGAATCGGCATACAAAGACTGGTTCAATATAAACTTTGACGGAAACAGCTGCTTTAATGACGGTCTGTGGTATGAGGGCTGGGAAGGCTGCTACGACCTTGTAAAGCTCAATCTCAGGAATGAGGAAGTAATCAATCACATTTTCAATGCAGTCAGATACTGGGTGAGTGAATTCGATATTGACGGATTAAGACTTGACGTTGCATATTGTCTGGACAGGGATTTTCTTCACAGACTGAGATGCCTCGCCAATGAAATAAAACCGGAATTTGCTCTTATCGGAGAACTTCTTCATGGCGACTATAATCAGTTCGTAAATGACGGAATGCTGCATTCCTGTACCAACTATGAGTGCTACAAAGGACTTTATTCGAGTTTCAACTGCAGAAACATGTTTGAAATCGTTCATTCGTTAAAAAGGCAGTTCGGACCGGAACAGTGGACGCTGTATAAAGGAAAGCATCTCTTATGTTTTGTGGATAACCATGATGTTACCAGAGTTGCAAGCATATTGACAAACGAAAATCATCTTCCGTTAATATATGGTCTTTTATTTGCCATGCCGGGCATTCCATGTATTTATTACGGAAGCGAGTGGGGAGAAAAGGCACTTAAATCTCAGGGAGATCCTGCACTCAGACCATGTTTTAAGCAGCCGGTGTTCAATGAACTTACGGAAACGATAAGCAGGTATGCAAAGATTCACAGACAGGAAAAGGCACTCGTGTATGGTGATTTTAACGCACCGGTTCTTACGAACCTCCAATGCGTGCTTGAAAGAAGATGTGACGGAGACAGGGTTCTTGCGGCAATCAATATAGATGAAAACGGTTATGACGCGTGGTTTAATACGGGTGCGGCAGCCGGAATTGATCTGCTTACGGGAGAAGAAGTAAGCATGGAAGGCGGAAAGCTTTATCTTCCACCTTACAGTGTGAGATATATAAAACCGCTATAGGGGAGAACGTATGAAATTTATTCATTGCAGTGATTTTCATCTCGGGGCAGAGCCTGAATCGGGTAAACCCTGGGGTGAGGCCAGAAAAGAGGAATTGTGGCAGACGGTTACGAGAATACTTAATGTGTGCGATGCCGAGGAAACGGATTTGCTTCTCATATCGGGAAACATGTTCCACAGACAGCCTCTTCTCAAGGAATTAAAGAGGCTTAATGAAATGTTTAAAACGCTTGTGAAGACGAAGGTGGTATTCATTGCCGGCAACAATGATTATATCGGACCGCGCTCCAGATACAGGGGTTTTGACTGGTGCGAGCAGGTAGTTCCGATTTCAGACCGTGAGCTGAAAGAAATCTATTTTTACGGGCTTGATACCACTGTTTATGGATTTTCCTATATGGAGAGTGAAATTACGGAATCACTTTTAAGGGATGTCCGTCCGAAGAAATCTTCCGGAATTCATATTCTTTTGGCACATGGAGGAGATGCAAGGCATCTGCCGATTGATTTTGCCAGACTTGAAGATGCTGGGTTTGATTATGTGGCACTCGGACACAGAATGAAACATGAGAAAATTACGGAAAGAATATGTTATGCGGGAATTCCGGAACCGGTTGACCGCACGGACGTGGGAGAGCATGGATATATAAAAGGAGAGTTTATCAGGGAGGGTGCAGGCTACAGGCTTGAAACGGAATTTGTTCCGTTTGCACTAAGAAACTATATTGATATTCATGTAAGAATTTCGACTGATGACAATAATGTGTCGGCAGCAAGAATGGTAACGGACGGCATGCTAAAAAACGGTGCGGGAAATCTTTACAGAATTTTTCTTGAGGGAATAAGAAACAAGGATGTGGTGTTTGACAAAAGAGCGCTGGCTTTAAAGGGCATGATTACTGAAGTTGTTGATGCGACGGTTCTTGATTATAACTATGATGAGCTGATGAGTATGCACCGGGATGATGTAATCGGTGAATTTATAAGCTACATTCAGAGCCTTGAGGTGGATGAATCCATCAAGGACAGGGCACTGTACTACGGTGTGGATGCACTTTTAAAGGCGAATAGCAGCAGATAAGCATTGAATTGAAAGGCAGATTATGAGGATAAAAAAGCTGGAGATAACTGAATTCGGAAAGTTCAACAACATGGTGATTGACTTTAATGATGGTATAAATGTCATACATGGAGCCAATGAATCCGGAAAATCCACCATCATGTCTTTTATTTATGCCATGCTTTTTGATACGGAAAAGGGTGAGGGAATATATAATGTCTCGTCGATTTATTCACGGTTTCGTCAGTGGGACAGCAGTAACCCGCCGTCAGGGGCAATGGAGTTTGAACATGAGGGAATAGGTTATCGCATAGAAAAAACCTTCAATAAAAAGAATCAGGTTCTCAGGCTGATAAATCTTGACAGCGGAAGGGAAGTTTTTCCTGCGGGAGAGACTTTGAAGAAGCTCCTTGCCGGACTTAACTGGTTGGATTATCCGTCTACCTATTTTTATGGAGAAAATGCCGTAAGACCGGATAAATCTCTCGGAAGGAGCATTACAAAACATGCACTGAAAAACGGAGATTTAGGTCCTCACAAGATTGATACGGATTATGCTGTTTTGCTTTTGGAGAACAAGAAACGGGATTTTCTTAATGATGAAGACAGCAGAAGAATCCGTGAACTTGATGAGATAATTCTGAACGAGGAAAAAATGGAAAAAGAACTTGACAGGATTGCGGCGATGGAGCTTCGCGGCATGACAGAAATCGAGGAACTTAATATCAGGCAGGAAAAACTTGCCCGAAAGAGCCTCTATGAGGAAAATGAAAAGGAGTATTTTAAAAACAGAGAGAGATACAATGCCTATAAAAAGGATGTTGAATTTCAAAAACAGCTTTCAAGTCAGCTTGAGGATGCGATAATACGTCGTGGTGAGATAGAGGAAAATTCAGAAAAGCTTGTCAGATGCAAAGAGGAGTTGTCGGCGGTCAGAAAGTTTATAAAAAGGACTCATGATCTTGAAATAAGACTTAATCAGGAAACTGAGGCAATTCTTAACAGTATGAAAACCGAGAACAGAAACAGTTTTTCAAGACAGTTAACACTGGCAGGTTTTGTTTTTCTGCTTTGTTTTATAGGAATTGTTTTTCTTGCAGAGAAAAGACCTGTATATGCGGGAGTGTGCTTTACAGGTTCAATCGTCGGAGTGGCGATGTTTGTAAATATGACGCTTAAGTTACATGCGGAACGAAGAAAGACCGGCAACAGGCTCGAAAGTCTGAAGGACTCAATGCAGGATTTGGAAAATGAGAAAGAAATTTTTACGAGAACGCATTCTTCGGAGGAGGAGCTTTCACAAAGGCTGGAAGTGTATCTGAAAGAAGACGGACGTGGTCCGGAAGTCCTTGCAAAGGAAAAAGAGCTGGCTGAAGAAATAGAGAAGCTGGAGAGTGAACTTTCCGTAAGGCATAAGGAACTTCTGTCATTTTTCGGAAAGTTCGGAGGTGTTGAAGACCTCAAGGATGATGAGCTTAACATTCAGGAAGTAAGACTCAAGGAGGAAGCTGAGAAAAAGGCTGAAGAGCTGGAGGAAGTAAAATCAAAGATTTCCGGACTCAGAGAATCGGTCATAAAGCTGCACATGCAGATTGAAGCCGGTGAGGAAAACGAAGAGAAGCTTCTTAAACACAGAGAGGAAAGAAATAAAATTCTGGAACGCAAGGCTTCGTCCGAACGTGAAGCAGAAGCAATAGGATATGCGATAAATGCAATCAATGAGATTTCCGTAAGAAATCATGAGGGCGTGGGCCGTGCGGTAAATCAGAAAGCCAGTGAATATGCACAGGCGTTTACGTCAAATAAATATACTTCATTCCTGACAGACGAGAATCTTAACTGCAAGGTGGATCATCTCAACAAATATGTTGAAATTGAGAAACTGAGCAATGGAACAAAGTGTCAGCTTGGGCTTGCCCTGAGGCTGGCAGCGGGTGACATAATTTTAAAGGATTATGAATTACCGCTTGTATTTGACGATGCATTTGTATATTATGATGATAATCGTTTGGCGGCAACGCTGAGAAAACTCGGAAGCAGCCGTTACGGACAGGTTATAATTTTTACATGTCAGAGCAGGGAAGAGACAATTCTCAGTCAGTTGGATTTGGACTGCTCATGTACGGAATTAAAATAGAAAATACCATGGAGGGAACGTATGAAACTTCTTGAAGAACGAATAATTAAAGACGGAGTCGTAAAAGAGGGAAATGTGCTTAAGGTAGATACCTTCCTTAATCATCAGATGGACGTAAAACTGTTCAGGGAAATGGGTAAGGAATGGAAGAGACTTTTTGAAGGTGAACACATTAATAAAATTCTTACCATTGAGGCAAGCGGTATCGGTATTGCGTGCGTTGCAGCCGAAGAATTTGACTGCCCGGTTGTTTTTGCAAAGAAGACAATGAGCAAGAATATTGACGGTGAGGTTTATACCTCTCAGATTACTTCATTTACAAAGGGAAGAACGTATGATGTTATCGTTTCGAAGAAGTTTCTTGACGAAAATGACAGGGTTTTGATTATTGATGACTTTCTTGCAAACGGATGTGCTCTCCAGGGTCTCATAAAGATTGTTGAGGCAAGCGGATCAACTCTTGTGGGTGCGGGTATTGCCGTTGAGAAAGGTTTCCAGGTAGGCGGACAGCTGATAAGGGATATGGGAGTTCATCTCGAATCACTTGCCATTATTGAAAGCATGGAAGGCGGCATGATTCAGTTCAGAAAATAGAATTGTGAACGTAGTAAAATAAAATGTAATAAAAGGGAATTCATTACAAAATGTGATTTTATGACGAAATCACAAAACGAAAGGATAAGAAATGATTAAGACAGGATTCAAGAAAAAACTTGCAGTTGCGGCGGTTGCAATGCTTGCGGCAGCTTCCGTTTTATGCGGCTGCGGAAATAAAACAGACGGTGCTGACGGAGCAGATACGACACCGGCGATTACACAGCCGGCAGGTGACAGTACATATGTGCCGGAAGTTTTGGAAATAGAGGGAAATGATCATATCACAAAATTGATGGACTATACGGGTTATAAATATTCTCCATATACGGATTCCTACCAGGGAATGACGGGCGAAAGCTACTACAAGACCTTCACAGAGCAGTATGTTTCAGCCGGAAGAAAAGTTTTTGTTGAGGATACGGAGCATGATAAGACGGCAGCGGCCGTGTCAGGTGACGGCGTGTGCGTAAAATACACTGCTTACCTCGGAGAGGAAGAGGTTAAAGAACTTTCCGCAGAAATTAACTCATTTACAATCGGTTCAAAGACCGTAATAGAAGGACTTGAAAATTCCGTAATCGGACATGTTCCGGGAGATGAGTATGAAGTCGTTGTTTCATATCCGGAAACATATACGATTGTTCCGGAAGTGAGCGGCAAGGATGTGACCTACAAGGTTACCTTCAGCTATTATGCAAAAGAGGTAGACGTAACACAGGAAAATGCATATGACATTGTCTATGGATATGAGACATATGAAGAATGTATAAAGGATATGCAGGAATACATCGATGAGATGAGGGAAGCCAGTGAAAAGAATTATCAGGATAATCTTATAACTACTTTTGCCGCATATATGGTTCAGTATTCAGAATTCGTTGAAGATCTTGAAACGCTTGAAGCTTATTTTGAGACGTATTATGCAGGAGAGGTTAAGTATTACGAAGATATGGGTTACGATATGGAGACCATAGCTGAGTATTATAACTGCGAAAATGTTGATGAACTTAAGGAAACCATGAAAAAGGTAGCAGATACCATGATAAAGAAGACGTATGTTGCGGATTTGCTTGCAGAACGTGAGAAAATTGAAGCTACCGTAGAGGAGCTTCAGAAACATGCGGAAGAAATGATAGCTGATACAGGAAAAACCGTGGCTGAATATACTGAGAAGTACGACAGTTACTATGGAGAGGGTGCTTTCGAGGAAGAAGTGCGTGTGGACTATATTTTACAGACTGTCTTCGATGAGTACGCAGAATTATCTGAATAAAAACTGAAAGGATTTTTATGGACCCGTGTGATATAAAAATAATTGATGCTCTGGAAAATCTGGAAGCAGACAATGACGAAGAGGCGGAGAGACTTAGGGCTGAATTGGAAAAGGAAGGAACCTGTCTGATTAACATAATGTCATCTCCGGGTTCGGGTAAGACAACAATATTGACGAGAACCGTAAAAGAAATCGGAAAAGAGTTTGACATTGCGGTAATTGAAGCGGATATAGATTCGGATGTGGATGCGAAAAAAATAATGGAGGCAGGTGCTGCGGCGGTACAGCTTCATACCGGAGGAATGTGTCACCTGGATGCGGCAATGACGCGTCAGGGACTTGATGAACTTGGCCGGGGCTTTGACCTGTGCTTCATTGAAAACATCGGCAACCTTGTCTGCCCGGCTGAGTATGATACGGGGGCGCATTTTAATGTATGCATTTTATCTGTTCCGGAGGGACATGATAAACCGCTTAAATATCCTCTGATGTTTTCCGTATGTGATGTTCTGATAATAAACAAGACTGATACTTCGGCTTATTTTGATTTCGATATGGAAAAGATAATTGAGAACACTCTCATAAAGAATCCTAAGGTAAAAATATTCCCGATGAGTGCAAAAACAGGTGAAGGTTTTGCTCCCTGGTTAAGATGGCTTGAGGAACAGGTTAAAAAACATCCGGAAAGTGAATAACAAAATCAGTTGAGCTTTGCAAAAAAAACTGTTATACTTATCGCTATGCGAAAAAATTAATTTTGGTATAAGGAACAGGAGAAATAATTTTGAAAAACACGTTGGAAATAAGATGGCACGGAAGAGGCGGTCAGGGTGCAAAGACTGCGGCACTGCTTTTGGCAGATGTATGTTTCAAGAACGGAAAGCATGTTCAGGGATTTCCGGAATATGGTCCGGAAAGAATGGGAGCACCTATTACCGCATATAACAGAATCAGTGATTATGAACTCAGGGTTCATTCCAATATTTATGATCCGGATTACGTCGTTGTCGTTGATGAAACACTTCTTGAGGCAATTGACGTTACTGCGGGTCTTAATCCTGACGGAGCCGTAGTAATTAATACAACCAAGGAAAAGAGTGAAATAATTCCTCATTTAAGAGGATATAAAGGAAAGGTATTTACCATTGATGCAAGAAGAATTTCAGAAGAAGCACTTGGAAGATACTTCCCTAATTCACCTATGCTTGCGGCAATTGTTGCGGTAAGCGGCGTTATGGACAGAGATACATTCCTTTCACAGATGAGGGATTCCTATCAGCATAAGTTTGCAAAAAAACCTGAGGTAATTGAAGGAAACATGTTGGCTCTTCAGGTCGCTTATGATGAGGTTTCCACACAGATTTAGTTAAGGATTGGAGAAAGAGATGGCAAATAAGATACCTACTGATATAACAAAAATAACAGAGAGCTCACCATGGCAGGATCTCACACTCGGAAATCATGTTTATGGTGCTGGAACTTCAAAGCAGTTTAATACGGGTGAGTGGAGAACAATTACTCCATATATTGACATGGATAAATGTAAACAGTGCCTCCTTTGTGCGCCGGTATGCCCGGATTCAAGTATTCCGGTTGTTGACGGCAAGAGACTTGATTTTGATTATGATCATTGCAAGGGTTGCGGAATATGCGCAAAAGTCTGCCCATTTGGTGCAATTACCATGAAATAAGGAGGAAGATAAATGTCTATTAAAGAAAGATTATCAGGTAACGAAGCTGTTGCCTATGCCATAAAACAGATTAATCCGGATGTAATGCCGGCATTCCCTATTACTCCTTCGACTGAAATTCCTCAGCTTGTAGCAAATTATATTGCAAATGGTGCAATTGATACGGAATTTATTCCGGTTGAAAGTGAGCACAGCTCCATGAGTGCAACAATGGGTGCTTCTGCAGCCGGTGCAAGAGCACTTACGGCAACTTCTTCATGCGGACTTGCATTCATGTGGGAACTCTTATATGTTGCTGCTTCTGACAGACTTCCAATTGCCCTTGCACTTGTAAACAGGGCACTTACAGGTCCGATAAATATTAACTGTGATCATTCTGATTCCATGGGTGCAAGGGATGCAGGATGGATTCAGCTTTATGCTGAGAATAATCAGGAAGTTTATGATAACTTTATCCAGTGCTTCAGAATTTCGGAGCATAAGGACGTAATGCTTCCTATTATGGTATGCCAGGACGGATTTATCACGAGCCATGCGCTTGCAAACATAGAACTTATTGAGGATGATAAAGTTAAGGAATTTGTCGGAGAGTATAACCCGGACAACTACCTCCTTAATAAAGACTGTACAATGTCAGTCGGACCATATGCAGTTTCAAATTATTACATGGAGTCACATAAAGCTCAGGTAAATGCAATGGAGAATGCAAAGCGTGTAATTCTCGAGGTGGCTGATGAATTTGAGAAGATGACGGGCAGAAAGTACGGATTCTTTGAAGAATACAGACTTGATGATGCAGAATATGCCATTGTTGTTATAGGATCTGCGGCAGGTACAACAAAAGATGCCATTGATGAACTCAGGGAGGAAGGCATTAAGGCAGGTCTTCTTAAGCTCAGGGTTTTCAGACCATTTCCTGCTGATGAAATCTGTGCCGCACTGAAGAATCTTAAGGCAGTTGCAATTCTTGACCGTTCGGAGACATTTTCCACACAGGGCGGTCCTCTTACACAGGAAATCATGTCTGCAATGTACAGAAAGCAGCTGGATGTTAAAGCGGTTTCCTACATTTACGGACTCGGCGGACGTGATTATAAGGTCAGTGATGCGAAGGATGTATATTACAACCTTAAGAATGTAACTGAAGCCGGTGGCGAATTCGAACAGTTCAATTATATCGGACTTAGAAGCAGGGAGGATTAAGAATGGCAGCTACATACAATTTTAAAGAAATAATGAGCAAGCCGGAGCGTCTTGCACCGGGACACAGAATGTGTGCGGGCTGCGGCGGCACGATTACGGCGAGAGCGGTTCTCCGTGCACTTCATGAAGGTGACAAGGCAGTAATCGGAAATGCAACGGGATGTCTTGAAGTTTCTACATTCATGTATCCTTATACAGCATATGAGGACAGTTATATTCATAATGCTTTTGAAAATGCCGGTGCAACCATGTCCGGTGTTGAAACAGCATATAAGGCACTTAAAAAGCGTGGTAAAATTGATGACACATATAAATTCATTACTTTTGGCGGTGATGGAGGTACTTACGATATCGGTTTCCAGTCACTTTCCGGAGCAATGGAGAGAAATCATGACATGGTTTATGTATGCTATGACAATGGTGCGTACATGAATACCGGAATTCAGCGTTCATCGGCAACACCTATGTTTGCGGATACGACAACAACGCCGGTAGGTTCAAAGAGTAACGGAAAGATGCAGAACCGTAAGGACCTTGCATCAATAATTGCGGACCATGATGTGCCTTATGTTGCACAGACAACATTGCTTTCAAATTTTAAGGATATTCATACAAAAGCAGAAAAGGCAATCTATACGTCGGGAGCAGCATTCCTTAATGTAATGGCACCATGCCCGAGAGGTTGGAGATATCCGACAGAAGATATTATGGAAATATGCAGACTCGGAGTAGAAACATGTTATTGGCCTCTGTTTGAAGTTGACCATGGAAAGTGGATTCTCAATTATGAGCCAAAGAAAAAACTGCCTATCGAGGAATTTCTCAGGGTACAGGGAAGATTTAAACATCTTTTCAAAAAAGGAAATGAAGACCTTATAGAACAGTTCCAGGCAGAAGTTGACAGAAGATGGGAAGATCTTCTTTATAAATGTAACAGGGAAAATTAAAAAGTTAAAATTTTCTTAGATTTACATAAATATGTATGTTATACTAAGCTGTTGGATGATATTCGGCAGCTTTTTATTTATGCTGCGAACGTGGAATCGCATAACAGTGTGCGGGATGAATGATTTCCGCATAATCTATGGAGGAAGAAAAAGTGAGTGATAAGGGATTAGAGGTTAAAAATCTCGTAAAGAAGTACGGAGAAAAGACTGTAGTGAACGATTTGTCGTTTACAATGGAGAAACCCGGAGTTTATGCACTTTTGGGAACAAATGGTGCAGGTAAGACGACATCAATCAGAATTATTCTTGGGATGCTTTCAGCTGACAGCGGAAGCGTGAGCTTCAATGGAAGACCGCTTACGATAGAAGAGGTTAAAATCGGATACATGGCTGAGGAAAGAGGTCTTTATCCTAAAATTACTCTGATGGATCAGATGCTTTATTTTGCAAGTCTGAAAAAGATTCCGAAGAAGGAAGCACAGGAGAGAATCAGAATGTGGGCGGAAAAATTAAAGCTTACAGAGTACTTTTATCCTGAACCGGTTGGCAAAAAGCCGGCAAAACCGTTCAAGGCGGAACAGCTTTCAAAGGGTAACCAGCAGAAAGTGCAGTTAATGGCAACACTTATATCAGATCCTGACATAATAATTCTTGATGAGCCGTTAAGCGGGCTTGATCCCGTAAATATGAATCTTTTCAGGGATATTATCAAAGAAATTGCAGATAAAGATAAATATATAATTATGTCAAGCCATCAGATGGCAACCATAGAGGAATTCTGTACGGATCTTACAATTCTCGATAAAGGAAATACCGTTCTTTCGGGTAACCTTAACGAGATAAAGAAAAGCTACGGACGTGTAAATCTCAGTCTTAAGACGGACGGTGATACAGATGCAATTATAGAGAAACTCGGTTTGAAGATTACGGAAAAAAATCCTAACGAAATCAATATCAGACTTGAAAGGGAAGAACAGGCAGGAGAACTTCTTTCTGCCCTCGTCGGTGAGGGGATACCGGTTGTTAAATTCGAACTTGCAGAGCCTTCACTGCACGAGATTTTTGTTGAAAAGGTAGGTCATGAAAATGAATAGAAACGAATACAGCGGTTTTACACAGGTATTCAGATTTACCTTTGTACAGGCGTGGAAGACGGGTGCTTTGAGAGTCACAACCATTTTGTTCGTTATACTGATGCTGTTATGTTTTCCGATTATGAGTTATTTTCAGAGTAACGGTGAGGAAGAAAACAATATTCAAAAAGTTTATGTAATGGGCAATATGGGGATCACTGCGGAAGAAATTACAGAGGGCCTGAAATCTTCCTATGAAGGGAAGATACCTGAGTTCGTTGAAACTGATAAAACAAAAGATGAACTTGTCGAACAGATAAGTGAAGAACATGCAAATGAAGTCATAATGGTGGCGAACATGAATGAGGAAACCTATTCCTTTGATTTCCGCTTCTATTCTGACCCCGAAAATGAAATATCTGACAGTGAAACATATACGCTTGCGGAAAAGGTTACGGACTGGTTCGATGAGTACAGACTCCATATGCTTGATGCGGATGAAGAGGTCCGTGATATGATAAACAAGCCGGTATCCTATGATGTCATCGATGTCAGTGATTACAACAAGGATGATGAGCCGGATATAATCAGTGAGAACGATTATATGGTCGTTTATGTAATTCTTATGTTTTCCTATATGATTATCGTGATGTCTTCAAGTATGGTTGCATCAAAGGTAATTGAGGAAAAAGCCAACCGTGTTGTGGAATATCTCATGACAACAGTAAGACCAATGGCACTGATTACCGGTAAAATAGCGGCAATGCTTTTGAGTACTGTCATAGAACTCGGACTTATTTTAGGAGCAGGATTTTTATCGTCAAAGGTATCGGAAATGCTGTTTGAAACGAGTACGTCAGGAGTGTTGGAGCAGTATATATCTGCCGACATAATAAAGAACATATCTGTTCCAAATCTGATTGCATGTATATTCTTCTTTGCAATCGGAATTTACATATATGGTCTTATTGCAGGACTTTTCGGAGCATCAGTAAGCAAGATGGAAGACCTTCAGCAGGGTACAAAGGCTTATTCCATGATTGCCCTTATTGCATTTCTGCTCAGTCTTACCGCTACGGAAATGATGTGGACGGTAGGAATAAACGGATTTGTTAAGGCGATGCTTATTATACCTTTCACTTCCGTATTTCTGCTTCCGGGAGCAATTATGATCGGAAAGGTGAGTCTTGTATATATAATCATTGCAATAGTATTGCAGCTTATAACGGTTATCGTGGTTCAGAAGATAGTTTCACTGGTTTATGAGACTATTATAGTCATGAACGGAAATCCGATAAAACCTGCCGAAATGATTAGAATTGCAAAGCAGGCTGCGGCCCGTGGAAGGAGAAACGATGAATAAGAAATTAAGCGGGTTCTGGCCGGTATTTAACTATACCTTTAAAAACCAGATTAAATCAAAAAAATACATAGCAATCACCGTGATTTTTGCACTGCTTCTTTTGGCAGGAGCGGCAACGGTGTTCCTGATTGCGGGTAAACCGGATTCAGATGAAGAAATCGACTTCACCATAAAACGTGCATATGTCTTTGATGAAACCGGACTCGGATGTGCAGATTATGCGGGATATTCAGAAATTGTTTTTTCAGAGGATGTTGACACCGACTGCCTGAAAAACATTGAATTTATAAAGGCGGATGATAAGGATTCAATTATAGAAAAAGAAGGTGAAAACGGAGACTTTCTTCTCATTATTCAGGGTGAAAATGAGGAGGGATATTATGTTCAGCTTCTTACGGCGGATGAGTCGGATTTTGATGGCGATCTGTGCGATGTGTTCGCAGATATGCTGGTACAGGGATTTAAGCTGCATGTTTATGAGAATTCAGGGCTTGATGAGGCATCACTCGCAACATTGATTGTACCTGTTACATATGAGGTATTAAGTTTTGATTCCGATGAAGATGGAATGAAGGATATAATCGAAATAGTGGTTCTTATGGGAATCATGTTCGTACTTTACTTTGTTATGCTTCTTTATGGGGTGCAGATTTGTACTGAGGTTACTTTGGAGAAAAACAGCAAGCTTGTTGAACAGCTTCTGGTTTCGGTAACTCCGTATGGATTGGTATCAGGCAAAATAATAGCAGTCATACTTTCCTCTTTAATGCAGTTCGTAATATGGATTGTATCGCTGATAGGCGGAATTTTCGGTGGAGACTATATTGCTGAAATGGTCTATGAGGGATATGAAAGCAAGCTTGATTATATTCTTGATATGATAAAGCTCTTATTTGGAGATGTTGCATTTGAGATACCGTCCGTTGTTATGGCAATAGTTATTATACTGCTCGGCATAGTATTTTATCTTGTCATTGCCGGATTTGCAGGAAGTTTGGTAACAAAGCCGGAAGATGCAAGCAGTGTGCAGATAGTATTTGTACTTCCTATAGTAATAAGCTTCCTTGCCATAATATCAAATGTGGCAGGTGCGGAAGGTGAAATAACTTCTCAGGCATTTTTCTATATACCGTTTACGGCGGCAATGATTGCGCCGGGTGCAATTCTTTTAGGAAAATTCTCAGTTTTGGGAGGAGTGATTTCGGCAATTATTATGATCGCATGTACGATTGTTCTTATGGTACTTGCCGCTAAAATCTACAAAGCACTGCTTTTCTACTCAGGAAAGAAGTTTGATATAAAAACTATAATCCAAATGCTCTCCGGAGGAAATAAAAAAGAATCATAAAAAACAAAAACCGGCGGTAAATAGCTCAGGGTGAATAAGAAAGTATTTTAGAAAATGCGGTGTAACCTCAGAATGATGGGGTTACACCCTTTTTCTTTACGCAGATTTAGATATTGATTGTTTTGGCTCTTGCAGTTTTTAACTGTTCGTAACAATTCATGTTCTGTAGGAATATCAAACAGTCCGATAGCGAAAAAACATGCATTTGGACACAAAAGGAAATGGATGCAGACCATGTTGCCGCTTGGAGCAAAGGCGGTGTAACTGATATAAGCAACTGTGAAATGCTCTGCAAAACCCATAACCGAGCAAAAGGCAACAGATAAAGACGAGTGATTTTTAGTACTACCTAACGGCAGGGGGAGCAATCTCATTGCTGCGAATTATATAATTGACAAGAACAAAGGCGTTGAAAGACACTATATATTGTGTTATAATTGAGATATAAGCACAAAAATATAAAATCACTTGACAATATTATAATTGCGATTATGATGATAATCGACAAATATTAAAGGAGGTTTGATATATGTCCGTATTTAGTGAAAGGCTAACCGCATTGATGAAAGCCAAAGGGCTATCACAAAAGGATTTTGCAAAGAAAGCAAATATTACCGAGTCGGCTATGTCTTACTATGCAAAAGGAGTACGTACCCCAAGTGGCGAGGTTCTTGCCCGAATTGCAAAAGCTCTCGACACAACCGCAGATTATCTTTTAGGTAGCACAGATAATGCCGAAATCCCCGAAGCACAAAAAGAACTTAAATATCTGCAAAGAAATCTCGGCAAATTAGACGAGGAACAGTTGAAGAAAGCAGAAGGAATGTTAAAACTGATGTTTAATGACATTTTCGAGGACGATGACGAGGAGTGAAACAGTGGAAAGTAATACAAAACCCAACTTTTCAGCAGCATATTCAAAAGCCAACGAGATTTTAGTAAAATCCCGTGTTATTTCCACGTTCCCTTTCTCTCCTATCGACCTTGTGAAGGAGCAATCCGCCATAAAGTGCCGCACATATAAAAAGGCACGGAAATATGGGATTGACATTACCGCCTTCGGCAGTGAGTCAGCGACCATTTTTGAATATGGCGGCAGGCAGATTGTTTTTTACGATGATAGCAAGTTAATGACTCACGTAAAATATTCCATTCTGCACGAATTGGGACACCCCTTAAACAATCACGATTTCAGCGTTACAGACAAAGAAATATATGGTCGCTACGAAGTGGAAACAAACTACTTTGCCGCACAATTGCTTATGCCGGAGCAGGTGTTGCGAGAGCTAACCAATAGGGGGATTCATATCACAAAGGAGTTTCTGATGCAGCACTTTGAAGTATCGGAAACGGCAGCAACAAGGGAAGTATGTTATTCCTAATGCCCGTTGGGGTGACGAAAGAACATACAAAAAAGGCATTTTTGATTACATACCAGCATTTTCGGGCATACCAAAAAACAGCGTTGTATCAATCGGCACTTACGGGTGCAGTAAAAGCAAAGAGGATAAATATTACCTCGAAGCAGGGCTTGAAGCAATGTTGACCGAATTAACGCCGCAGGACGTTATTGTGTACGGCTCATATAATCAAAAAATCTTTGGAAAATATGAGCGTTATACACGTTTCCACCACCTGCCCGATTGGACTATCTATGTTCACCAGAGAAAGAAGGTGGTCTGATATGGGTACAAGTAAAAGTGGGCGTTATCTCAACACGAAAGGCTCTGGGCGAAGTGTTAGCGATTTTGCACTTGTGCATTCCGATGAGGGTAAATATACAAAGCCATCCAGAAAAGGCGAAAGACTGCGACTTGTTAGCGGTGGTCATGGACAAACTGGTATGGAACAGCTCGATAAGTATGACATAAAGTACATTATTATCAAAACTTATACCAATGGCGTTCGTGTAGGCAATGTTCCAGACCACAAAACCAAGGCAAAAAAAGAAGGCATCGGACAGTCTTGGTTTCCAAAATCATGGACATTAAAAGACATAAGGCGAGCTGGAGAACATGTTGCGGGGCTAAAGGCGAATCGCCATGCACCCGATGGCAAAAAGCTATACGGTACTTATAAAGGAGTACGAGTTGTAATTATAAAAACATACGGAAAAATAGCAACTGTTTTTCCTGATAGTATTCAGCCGACAAGGAGGAATAAAAAGTGATAAAAGAAAAAATCGCAGAGATTATCAAGGAACGCATACACATATGCGAAGAAACTGAAGATAATTGGGAATATGGCATAGAGCAATGCTGGAAAAAGTATGTGGAAGTCATCATTCCTGACATTGACAAGAGTATTGCATATTTCCTACATGAGTGCACGGACGAGGAATTTTATTGGCTATCTGAAGCGTTCGAGGAACTATCTGGAAAGGCACAAAGCAAAGATTTGATTACAGCTTGGCGTTTTCGTCTTGCAAAAGTTACAACCGAAACATATCATCAGCAAAATTTTCAATCAGAGCACATGAGAAAATGGGTAGACTATTCCGAATATGTTAGAAGTATAGAAAAAGAGATTGACTATGCCGAAAACAAAATTGACGAATAAACCTCGCACGGCAGGGACTTGTTCTCTGCCGTGTTTTCTTTGCGACGGGTATTAGGGTATCCCTAACGAGCGTATTTGTAGAGTGGATATACAAATACACTGCTCGCTAAGATAATACAGATAAACGTCGCAAAGCAAAAAAGAAAGGCACAATCAGCGGATTTTTTGTCTGTCGGTTGTGCCTTTGCTGTTGTTTTATGGTGTGATTATCTTTGCTTTTTTCTTTTTAGAACGCAATATTTTTAGCAGAACATCGTCTATTCCGTCTGTGTATTTACC
>CAZOZM010000025.1:0-15878 GCA_964584255.1 uncultured Lachnoclostridium sp.
ATTGCCGCCAAAGACTGCCTCACGGATACCGTGATCGGCAATATAATACTTCTCGTTGGAGGACAGTATCTGTTTGCCTTGCAAATCCTCACGCTTTACCTGATAGAACAGGTATGCGTCGCAGCAGTATTTGATATAGTTCAGAATGGTTTCCGGGGCAACGGTGCGCTGCTCGTTTTTCAGAAACCTGGCAAGGGAGGATGCAGAGAAAGTGGTTCCCACATTGGCAATCACATAGGAAATAATGCGTTCCAGCAGATCCACATCCCGGATTTTGTTCCGTTTTACAATGTCCTTAAGTTGGACGGAGTTGAACAGATCATGGAGATACAGCTTGGAGGGTGCATCCTCATAGCGGATGTTGGCAAGGTAGGGCATACCGCCGGACAGAAGATACTTCTGGAAGGCTTTTTGCACCGGCTCGTTGGGCGCAATGGGGCGGTACAGTTCCAAAAACTCTGCAAAAGAGAAGGGATAGATGACAAACTCCACATAGCGACCACCCAGATAGGTGGACAATTCACCGGACAGCAGTTTGGCATTGGAGCCGGTGATGTAGATGTCGCAATCCAGCGTGACACGGAACGAGTTGATACACTTCTCCCAGTCCTTGACCTCCTGAATTTCGTCGAAGAACAGATAGACTTTGCCTTCAATATTAGCAGCCCGTTTCGTGATCTCATCGTGCAGAGCCTTGGCGGTTAGCAAATTGGCACAGTTCATATCCTCAAAATTGATGGAGATGAACTGCGCCGGACTGACACCGGATTCCACCAATTCCACCTTGATCAAGTCCAGCATAACGGACTTGCCGCAGCGGCGAATACCGGTCAGAATCTTGATCAGCTCTGTTCCGATAAAGGGACGGATGCGCTTCATATACAGTTCTCGTTTGATCATAAGAATCAGCCTCCTTTTCTGTGACTGACCATAGAATACCATGTTTACATCTGATTTTCAATGGAGGGTTTACAAAATCATCAGTTATAACTGATAAAATCTAAATTTTGACAAGAAGTGACAGTTATGGTATTAAATCGCTATGCTGCTACATTATGGATAGCCAAGAGGCACACAAATTATGATTTATGGGACAGGTAATAATGTAGAATGGAATCAGGATGGAAGAAAATATCTTCTGTTCTGGTTCTTTTTTTCTTTGTATCATCAGAAACGTAATACAATTTTTTGCACTCCCGGTTTTTTTTGTATAAAAGACTTGAAAATTTATCAAATATTACTATAATATCTGTTATCGGTGCGTGGCTCAGTTTGGTAGAGCGCTGCGTTCGGGACGCAGAGGTCGCAGGTTCGAATCCTGTCGCACCGATTTTTTTATTTTGCTTCCATATTCTTTGGAAGGATAAGATTAAGCATTACCGCTGCCATGAATACTACTGCTGCACAGTTCTCTGCAAAAACAGACTGAATGATTCCAGGGGAATGTATGTTTTAATAAACACAGAAAGCTCAGCGGCAATTTGTTCGATAACCGTTCCCATATCGTTATTGAAATCAAAGGAGAGATTATGGAAGTCCATATCATAATCAGCATAAACTCTGCGAGCAATAGTCCATACAAAAGCATAAAAGTTTTCAATACGTTCCTGTTTATGTATAGCAGATATTACCGCAAGAATAATATCCGAGCACAGATCTTCATCCTCAAAAGATGTATTGCACCTATGATAAGAAAAATGATATATCTTATCAAGAAAGTCTTTGTCATCAGGTAATTTAAGCGTTTCGTTTGTTTTCATCTTGCACCTTTCATCGTTTCAATCATGATTGTTACGCCTATATAGTCGAAATAATCTGAGGTTGCTTAGGTGGTTTTATAATTATTTTAGAAATGCCGCCCCACTTTATCACACGACCTCTGACAAGCAAAAAGAGTCCTCCAAGAATTACCATAAAAGACTCTTTACAAAGTACACGCTATTAAAATCTATATGCTGTTTGCATCGACATGTTCAACGAGAGCCGGCAGATTATTTGCCACCGCATCCAAAATCTGTTGTGTCCAGCCTACGAGAAGTCCCTTTCGCTGAGGCCCCACTATATTAATTATCTGCGAAAGCGCATCACTACAAGGCGTTTTTCTTGAAAAACCAACTGTATTTTTAGTGCCTAAGCCATGTGATTTTCCAAATCTGTCCACAAGCATGAGATTATGTATTTTCAAATACGGAATAAAATACATCCTTTGGGTAAATGTACTGGAATACATCCAAATCATATTTCTGACCGGAATTACGCTAAATACTGCTGTATCCAGCACAAATAAATAATTTGGCGTTACAAAACAATCCAAAACACGTACGGCACAAGAAGCCTCCTGATTCATAATCGCCAGCTCCTCATAAGTAAAGCTATTCCATGCCTGCTCTGACTTATCATATTTTTTCTTGTTAAAAGCAGACCTTTTTTCCTTCCCCAGCTGACTTTTCAAATTCGCAATATTTGGATAATTTCTAAAATCCATCCCAATCCCTCCTTAACGTATCGTTACACTACAGTGTTTTGTATACTTTACCATGTTTTTTTTGAAAAGTCTACTATTATCCTGTTCAATATCATCTTCTTATTTATTTTGTATTCATTTTCATTTTTTGATTTTTCTAATTCCCTCCGCACTTTGTAAAAAATGCATTTATAAATACAATTATATCTGCCGACAGAGGAAGATGTTTGTGTTAAAATTGAAGTACAGAAAGCCGTATTTCGGCTTCAGGAAGAATAATCCGGGTACAGATGCTCAATTGACAAATCATGAGTTCACGGATACAATACAAATAAAAAATGACAACTGCCACCGGGTAGTGAAATGCAAAAGCATTCGTTTGCGCATCGTTAGGTCTTAGAAGATGCGCCGGCGAATGCTTTTTTTGGAGGTTTTTATGAAAATTATACAAGAAACAATTTGCAGTTTTTCAAAGAAAGAGCTTATGCTATGGGGAATGTCCGTCCTTTTTATTGTACTGTTATTCGTTTTTTTTGATGGCAGAAACTATATGAGACTGGCAGCATCGGTGGTCGGTGTTACCTCATTGATTTTCAATGCGAAGGGAAATCCGGCAGGTCAGTTTCTGATGATAGTATTCAGCA
Source organism: uncultured Lachnoclostridium sp. (assembly GCA_964584255.1). Lineage (GTDB taxonomy): Bacteria > Bacillota > Clostridia > Lachnospirales > Lachnospiraceae > UBA3775. The sequence goes on from CAZOZM010000025.1 coordinate 3,109, forward strand.
TTCTTTACGGTATCATCTCCTTCTCCTTTTCATATTATGGAGAAATGATAACATATCTGGGAATGACAATGCCGATGGCAGCATTTTCACTTATTTCATGGCTGAAAAATCCATATGAAGGCAATCGGTCAGAAGTAAAAGTGAACGTTATAAGCGAATTGGAGACAGTTCCTATGTGTGTCGCAGCGACCGGAATAACCATTCTTTTTTTTCTTGTTCTAAAGTACTTTGATACGGCAAATCTTGCTTTAAGTACGATTTCGGTAACAACAAGTTTTCTGGCTGTTTATCTGACCTTCAGAAGAAGTTCATACTTTGCACTTGCATATGCGGCTAACGATGTGGTTCTTATCATGCTGTGGGTGCTGGCAAGTCTGTCAGATATCCGCTATATATCTGTGGCAGTATGTTTTGTTGCATTCCTTATCAATGACATCTATGGTTTTATCAGCTGGCAGGAGATGAAGTCGAGACAGAGTGACGCACCGCATTTCTGATTGGAAGTACGGATCTTGGAGAAACTGAAAGCTCGTCAACGCCCATTTTTATGAAAGTTTCGGTTAAAGAGCAGTCAGCAGCGAGTTCACCGCAGATACCGGCCCAGATACCGGCCTCATGAGCGGCATCAACCGTCATTTTTATCATTCGCAGTACGGCAGGATGTTTAGGATCATAGAATCTTTCGAGTCCATGTATACTCTGTCTGTCGAGAGCAATTGTATACTGAGTTAAATCGTTTGTGCCAATGGAGAAGAAGCTGACCTCTCTTGCAAGTTCAGGTGCAATCATTACGGCAGCGGGAGTCTCTATCATGACACCGAGTTCCACATTTTCATCAAAAGGAATACGCTCTTTTTTAAGCTCGTTCATGACTGCGCTGCAGAGACGTTTTGCTTCCTGAATTTCCCACAGACTTGAAACCATTGGAAACATTATCGCAAGCTTTCCGTATGCAGAAGCACGGTAGAGTGCTCTGAGCTGGGTTTTGAATATTTCAGGCCGGGAAAGACATATTCTGAGGGCGCGCATACCTAAAGCAGGATTTTCTTCGTCAGCAAGACCGAAATAATCAATCTTTTTATCGGCTCCGATGTCCACCGTTCGTATAATGACTCTGGAACCGTTCATTCTCTGTACCACATTTTTATAGGCCTCAAATTGTACATTTTCATCAGGAAAATCCTCTGCACCAAGGTAGAGAAACTCACTTCTGAAAAGTCCGATTCCACGGGCATCGTTTGCGATAACGGCATCAACGTCAGAAGGAGAGGTTATATTTGCATAAACCTTAATCTTCTTGCCGTCAGCAGTTACGTCGGGCTGACCTTTAAGCTGCTCAAGCATTGCCCTGACAGCTTTTTCTTCACGCTGTTTTTTTCCGAGATATTCCCTTGTGGTATCGTCAGGGTCGATAACAACATATCCGACACTTCCGTCGATTATGACCTGTCTGTCCTCATAACACACATCAGTATCCACATCCGCATTGATTATTGCAGGTATGCCGAGTGTTCTCGCCAATATTGCCGTATGGCTGTTCGCATTTCCACCGGTAAGGATAAAACCCAGTATCATGCTTTTTTCAAGTTGTACCGTTTCGCTCGGAGTGAGATCGTCGGCAAGTATGATTACGGGTTTTTTCAGCGAATTATCGGACCCGGTACTGCCGTTTAAGATGGCGATTACACGGTTGGAAATGTCCATGACATCGACGCTTCTGGCCTTCATATAATCGTCATCCATTGCGTTAAACATTCCGGCAAACTCATTTCCGGTCATGGAAACGGCAGTTTCAGCATCATGACCCTCAACATTTATGAGTTCGGTGATTCTGTCAGTGTAATCTAAATCCTCAAGCATCAATCGATGAGTCTCAAAAAGTATGGCGGCTTCGTCACTGATTTCCGCCTTTGCCTTTGCAGCAAGTGCACCAAGCTGTTCGCCGGCCTTTGCAGAAGCATCCTGCCAACGTTTGATTTCGATTTCCGGGATAACTGCCTCATCTGATTCTTTAATTGTAACTTCATTGCTGCGTTTATAGTAAAATATTGGGCCTTCTGCAATTCCTGCAGAAACTCCCGTCCCCTTGATTGCTATCATTGAACACCCCGCCTTTCACAAAAAATTAGAAATTGTTGTCGGTAAGAAAAGCTTTTACAGCCTCGGCAGCTGTTTCTTCATCTTCACCTTCCGCAACAACGGTAATTGTGTCGCCACATTTGATACCGAGTCCCATCAGAGCCATAAGTCTTCTGGTATCAGCTTTCTTTTCGCCCTTCATAATTGTAATCGTGCTCTTAAAATCAGCAGCCTTCTTGGCAAGCATACCTGCCGGACGCGCATGAATACCAACGGAATCAGTAATTGTGTAAGTAAAATTTTTCATTTCAGTAACCTCATTTCTGTATATTTTTCCCGAATTTCCAATTCGGTTATGTTTAATTATTATGGGCGGATTTCAAATAACCGCCCGGTTTTAAACTTCACTCCGGGATTTAAGCAGCAGGCCCGGGAAGCGATATGATGGTATTGCGCCCTCGTGCTGAACGCTTTCGGCGCAGAATCTGTTTGAAAAATCCAGACATTCCTGAAGAACTTTTTCGTCTGCATCGCAAAGACTGTCGGAAGTAATGCCCAGGTTTTGAAGCTTCCACAGGAAAGAACCGATAAATCCGTCACCTGCACCGGTGGTATCGACTGCCTTTACCCTGATGGAAGGAGAAAATACCTTAAACTTCGGAGTATATGCATATGCACCATTTTCGCCGCAGGTATAGATAATCAGTTTCACACCCGCTGAAAAAAGCAGTGGAGCAGCTTCGTCAATATTTTCCTTGTCGGTTATAAACTCAAGTTCCTCGTCAGATATCTTAAGAATGTCGCACAGAGGAATGAATTCGTTAACTCTGCTTCTAAGTTTCTCCCTGTCGTTCCAAAGAGGAAATCTCAGATTAGGATCAAAGCTTATCAGCAGATTGTTTTTTTTGGCATACCCGATGGCTTTTAAATGAGCATCCTTCATCGGAAAATCGCCAAGCGAAACGCTGCAGAAATGCAGCACAAAAGCGTCATGAAACAGGCGTTCGTCAATCTGCTCCGGAGAAAGAAGCATGTCTGCGGACGGTTTTCTGTAAAAAGTAAATGTCCGGTTGCCATCCTCGGATAGGCTGACAAAGGCGAGTGCGGTACAGGCTTCATCCGTAAAACTTATGGCAGAGGTGTCTATTCCAAAATCTGAAAGTTCCTTTGCCATCTTCATGCCGAAAGGGTCATTTCCAAGTTGGGTTATAAGAAGCGAGTCGCCACCGAGAGCGGAAAAAGCACCGCATACATTGGCAGGAGCGCCGCCCGCTTTCGGAGAAAATGCACTGACGTCACTGAAATCGCAACCGGTTCTGTCTGGGATAAAATCTATGAGAGCCTCACCTATTGCTATAAGTTTTTTATTCTCCAAGGCAGTTTACCTCCATTTCCTTCAAATTGAAAACCGCAGCATTAATTCCGTGTACAGTGATTTTGACTTCGTTACCGTCAGGATACATTCGGCTGCCAAAAACAAGACTGCCGTCGTTAAGATATATTTCTATGGAGCTTCTGTCGGCAATGAGCTGTATGTTCCTGCAATCGTTCAGGGAGGCACGTCTGATTGTTCTGCCGCCACCGAAGGCAGGATTCGTAAAGCTCATTGTAAAAATCTGTCCGTCCCATTCAAGATGAAGAGAATTCTCAATATCAATATTAAACCTGCCGTTTACGTTTGCCGTAAGTTCGAAAGGCAGTGCAGACTCCAGACATTCTCCGTCTGACAGCTTTTTTCTGTCCTGTCTCAGATTCAGAAGTTCAGTTACCGGATTTTGTAAAATCCGTCCGTTAATATCTGTTGATAACTCACGGGGAATGGTGAGACAGTGTTGATAACCGAGTTTCGTTGTCGGATTCCCATAAGGAATATCGCCAATACCCATCCAGCCGATTAATATTCTTCTTCCGTCAGGAGCTTCAAAAGTCTGCGGAGCATAAAAATCAAATCCCATATCCCATTCAGTGAATTGACTAAGTCCGTCTTCATAAAGGAAGTATCCCGACTGGTATACATTCTGATATTTTAATTCTTCAGGTTTAAGCCCCTGAGGAGAGATGCTTAAATACTTATGGCCTTCCAGCTCAAACGCATCAGGACATTCCCACATGTATCCGAAGTCAGCAACGGAAACATATTTGTCGTATTTCCAGTTTACGAGATCGTCGGAAGTATAAAACAACACGCATCCCCTGTCGTCGAGAGTTCTTGCACCGAGTACTATGTGCCATTTTTCGTCTTCTTTCCACACTTTCGGATCACGCACATGGCAGGAGCAAAAGTCGGGATAGTCTTCGTTTCGAAGAAGTATTTCCTTTGGACTCACAGTTACCCCGTCCCGGCTCGTAACATGAATCACATTTGCACCACGTCCGCTGGTAATGAAATCATGATTACCGTCTTCTTTGACATTTCCGGTATAAAAAATGTGGAGTGTGTCGTCGTAAACTACGGCACAGCCGGAATAAACACCGTCTTTGTCAGCTTTTGTGTCAGGGAAAAGAACCGTGCCGGTAAATTCCCATTTTATCAGGTCGGTGCTTCTGTAATGACCCCAGCATTTTCTGCCGCTGCCGTTAGGGCTGTTCGGAGAATACTGGAAATAAACATGATAGAAGCCGTTAAAAAAACAGAGTCCGTTTGGATCATTCAGCCAGCCGTGAGGCGGCTCGAGATGGAGACTCTGTCTCCATTTGCCGTCGATATATGTCATAGATTACTCCTTTGTTATTTTGAGAAGAACCGTGTTTTCATCAGTTTTTCCGGATGCAGTCTGTCTGATTTCCGAAAACTCGTCAGAGTTTGTTACGATTACAGGTGTGATTGCGGAATAGCCTTTTGAGATGATAAAATCCTTGTCGAAGCTTAAGAGTGTCTGACCCTTTTTAACCCTGTCTCCCTCGGAAACATGAGCAGTAAAGCCTTCTCCGTTGAGCTCAACAGTATTGATTCCGACGTGGATGAGAAGCTCGGCTCCATTGTCGAGAATGAGACCGATGGCATGGTGTGTATCAAAAACAGTTCCGACGGTTGCATCCTGAGGAGCAACAACTTTACCCAAAGCAGGATCTACGGCAGCACCCATTCCGAGTATTCCCTCTGCGAAAGTAGGGTCAGGAACTTCTGAAAGTGAAATTGCATTGCCGCTGACAGGTGAAAGGATTTCGCCGTCATCGTGGCTGACAGATTCAGTAGTTTCAGGTTCGCTATCCGTCTGAACCGTATTTTCATCAGCCGGAGCATCCTCTCTGATGCCCAATATCCATGAGATTGCAAATGCTACTGCAAAGGAAACGACGATTGTAAGAAGGTATCCGGTGAAGGATGCTGAAGTTATGAGAAAACCGAAGAGTCCGGTAACACCGTTGGCTGTTGCATATACATTCATTATTGAAGCAAGAGCCCCACCGAAGGCGCCACCAATCATGCCGGCGATGAAAGGACGTACATATCGGATATTTACACCGAATATGGCCGGTTCGGTAATTCCCATGAAAGCTGAAAGTGATGCAGGAAGTGCCATTGCTTTGGTTTTTCTGTTTCTTGTTTTCAGTGCTACTGCGAGAGCTGCGGCACCCTGAGCAACGTTTGCTGCAGTTGCAATAGGCATCCATGTGTTCATGCCGTTGTCGGCAAGCATCATCATTTCGATGGCGTTATACATGTGATGAACTCCGGCTACTACAGTAGGAGCATATACACCGCCCATAATGAAAGAGCCGATTCCGAAAGGAATTGCGATGAGAATCTGAGCTCCGTTTAAAACCCATGTTTCAACCTGTGCAAATACAGGTCCGATAAGAGTGAGGCTTAAGAATCCCGTAACAAGGACGGATACAAGAGGAGTAACAAAAAGGTCCAGCATTTCAGGAACTTTCTTATGAAGTTTTTTCTCAATTACAGACATAAGCCATACTGAAAGGATGACGGGAATAACATGTCCCTGATAACCTGTGTTCTGAATGTCCCATAATCCGAACCATGACCAGAGTGTTGAGGTCTCCGTGCCGCCGGCTACGGTCCAGGCGTTAACAAGGCTCGGATGAATCATTATCATACCGATAACTGCACCGAGATACTGGTTTCCGCCGAATATCTTAGCGGCAGAAATGGCTATCAGTATAGGAAGGAATGTGAGTGCCGTGTTGGAAAAGAGATTAAGCAGTCCGTAAATATAGGAATCGGACATTTCCGGGAATACCTGCACAAGGCCGCCTAACAGACCGTTTAAGAGGCCGGTGGCCACGATTGCAGGAATGATTGGTACAAAAATATCGCCAAGATTCTTTACTGCCCGTTTATACCAAGGAGATTTGGCAGCGGCAGCTGCCTTAACATCTTCTTTAGAAGCAGCCTCAATACCGGCTTTGGCGATGAATTCGTCGTAAACCTTATTGACAGTACCGGTTCCGATTATAATCTGGAGCTGTCCGGATGCTTCAAAAACACCCTTAACTCCGTCTATGTTCTCAAGTTCATCTTTTCTGATTTTTGAGTTGTCGGCTATGACAAAACGTAATCTGGTTGCACAGTGTGCAGCACTTGCGAGATTATCCTTTCCGCCAATGGCAGAGAGGATTTCGCCTGCGGTTTTAGCGTAATCCATAAAATGTTCCCCCGTTTATGTTTTTTTGGTTTCATATACTTTGTGAAATCGATTTCATATGTTGATTAGATTATACAGCCACTTTGTGGTTGCGTCTATTGACAAAACCTATTAAAAAATTGAAAAGAAATAGTTGGTTTCACACAGTTTCATATGTAATCCGACGCTTTTTTGTGCAAAAATCACAACAGGCTGGGAAGAGATGAAGTATGTTATCGGCTTTTCTCAGGAATGTTTGTAGACTCCCTTTCTACGATTTCGTAGTCAAGCTTCATTATTTTGGGAACAATTGAGGCTTTGCCGATGGAATTTAAAAGCATTTGAGCCGCCTCTATTCCGGCGGTTTTGTAATGCAGACGGGCGGAGGTGAGGGGAACGGCTGTTATCGTGCCGATTTTTGAGTCACCGACACCGCATACCATAACGTCTTCAGGAACACGGAGTCCATGCTCCAGGCAGCAGCGTATTGCACCGGCAGCAATATTGTCGGTTGCACAGAAAATGCTGTCAGGATGGTTATTACCAGACAGAAGTCTTTGGGCGCAGATGTAACCGGAGTCTATATTAAAGTCAGCTGTTATACTGTTTGATTTTTCAAGTTTAATGCCATTGTCGGAGAGTGCCTTCAGAAAGCCCTTATGTCTTGACTCACCGGCAGCCTTATCGTCATCTGTAACGCCGATGTAGGCAGGGCGCACGGAACCTTTGCGCAGCATCAGCTCGGTAAGTGCATATGCCGCACCGTAGTCGTCGTGACTTACGCAGCTGAAACCTTTGAACTGCTGACCGACAATTACTACCGGGATGTGCATCTTATTGAGCAGGGCTCTGTGGGTATCGGTGAAAATACTTGCGAGAAGGATTACGCCGTCTACCCTGTTCTGACGGAACAGATCGAGGTACTTTATTTCCTCATTATAGTCATTTGCCGTGTTAACAAGAAGTATCTGATAGCCGTGTTTTGAGAGAATATAGCTTACTCCCTCCGTGATTCGGGCGCAGCTTTCACTGGAAAGTTTAGGGATAATTACGCCAACAAGCTTGGTAACCCTTGTTTTGATTGTCTGTGCCGAAAAACTCGGAGAGTAACCGGTCTCTTTAATGGCAGTTTCAATTTTTTCACGCTTATCATCTCCAAGATAGCCATTATTGAAGTATCTGCTGACAGCGGATTTTGATACGCCGGCATATTCGGCAAATTCTGAAATGTTCATAATAAAGTCCTTTCGTGTGGCAGGGAAAATTTTTTTCCTCCGGTTCTGTCTCCGGATTTTATTTTTCGGTACGTTTTGTTACATCACGGCTTTTATCATACCGGTACATATATCCGGCGGTCAGTGCCGTGAAGATGAAGAAAACCGGGGTGGTTGCGGACTGAGCAATGTTTACGAAGCTCTGAACAAAATATCCGCATACCGGGAGGAGAAAAATGCATATGCGACTGTCGGTAAATGAGAATTTTACGGCACGGATAATAAGGCTTACCGTAAAAATAAGATAAAATCCGACACCCAAAATTCCGGATGTCATCAGGTATTGGAGCGGCTCGGAATGCACATTGTCATAAAGAACTCCGGTAGTGCCTACGAGAATGTCATAGTATTTTTCACTGAAAATGATATATATTGTTTCGGGTCCGTATCCGAAAAGCTTATTTATGAGATTCATCTGTTTGAAATCCTCAACGGAAAGATTCCATATGAAACCGCGATAACTGCCGAAAGAGTCCTCAAACGGAAATTTCAGTATGAGGATACAGAATGTAAGACATATGGCGGCAAGAAGAATACACGATGAAATTTTACGGTTCTTCCTGCGGGTTACGGAATCCTCCACCGGGTCATTAAGCAGAGTTTGGATGTCATGACGGTTGATAAATGAAAAAACGGTTTTCTTTTCGAGGGTCGCGGCATCTGTTTCTTCGTTTCTGCCGACAGCCGGTGAACTACCGGCATCTGATTTTTTCATGAGAAGAAAGAGAATTACGGCCGCTGCCATAAATGCCGGGGCGGCATATGCAAGATAAGAAGCATGTGACTCGAAAAACAGAGTAAAGCCCTCGCCCTCACGGATTTCTACGCCCCGCTCCCTTCTGATTGCCGCGCCCTGCAGCAGAAGAAAGTCGCTTATCAGTCCGAGCGAGAGAGCTGCAAGAAGTCTTGAAATGTCTTTCCCGTAAAGATTTCCGGTAAATATAAGTACAAGAACTGCGAAGAAAATGCCCAGATAAAAACTGTCGCTGTTTCCGGCCGTTCCGCCTGCGAAGCAGATCATGAGAGAAATTCCGGAGAGTATGCGAAGCCATTTTCCGGAAGCCTTGATGAAGCAGCAGAGTACGGCAGGAACACATAAACAAAGCCAGCTTGCGTAGATGTTACGGTTTCCTATTGTAGATATCATTCTTGCGACACTGGCAGCGGTTACGCCGTCATACATGCCTATCGGGTCAAATCCGAGATATTGAACGACTGCCGTCAGACTGACAAGGGCAGAGGATATACAGAAAATACAGATAATGATGCCACCGCCAAAATAGCAGTTTCTTATTATAAAATAAACGAGCAGATAGAAAAACATACAGACAAGTCCGTTATAGCGGCCGTTTATTCCTCCTGAGATACAGGCTGAAGGATAGTCAGACAGAAAAGTGGAGACAAGATTTATGATGACGAAGCCGATTAGGGCAAACTCCGTAATGGTGAAATTTTTGAAAAAAGATTTAAGTTCGCTTTCAAAGGAATCGTCTATGACCAGACTGATGGCGACGGAACATACATAAATAAGGCTTACGACCATGAAAAACAGCCACTTTTCCTGTGAAATGTTGAAATACATGTTCACGAAGAAAAGAGGGTGAAACAGAAGCATTATCAGAATATATATGAATGTATCAATATAACGGAATATTCTGTATCGGTTCATTTAGCCGTCCTTTCGGCAGATTCTTCACTGTAATCTGCATTTTGGTTTTTATCACACATTTTTTACATTTATTCTATTGAAAGAATAAGGAAAAAACTATAAAATTTATTGAAGTATAACATTGAAGCTGACAAAAAGCAATTATGGGGCATTAAGAATGGAGGCATTTATGAAAAATATATCACAGAAAAACTTTGAAGGAGAGAGAGCTCTTTTCGGAGAAAAGAACCTGGTGCTTGAAAGCTGTATCTTTGACAACGGAGAATCACCACTCAAGGAATGCTCGGATATAGAGGCATATAATACGCTTTTCAGATGGAAATATCCGTTTTGGTACAGTAAAAACATAAAACTGGAGGATTGCACGCTCTTTGACATGGCGAGAGCGGGAATCTGGTATACAAAAAATATTTCGGTAAAGAATACGGTTATAGAGGCGCCTAAGAGTTTCAGAAGAACAGATAACATTACGCTGGAAGACGTCAGTTTTACAAATGCGGAGGAAACTCTTTGGAACTGTTCAAATGTAGATATGAAGAATGTTACGGCAAAGGGCGATTATTTTGCAATGGGCTGTGAAAATATGAATATTGACGGCCTTACCCTTGTGGGAAACTATTCCTTTGACGGAGTGAAAAACATGGAAATACGCAATTCCAGGCTGCTTTCAAAGGATGCTTTTTGGAACACGGAAAATGTTACGGTCTATGATTCATTTATATCGGGAGAGTATCTCGGCTGGAATGCGAAGAATCTGACTCTCGTGAACTGCACGATTGAGAGCCTGCAGGGAATGTGTTATATTGACGGGCTAAAAATGGTTAACTGTAAAATCATAGGAACTGTACTTGCATTTGAGTATTCGGAGAATATCGATGCAAAAATAAGCAGCGGAATAGAGAGTGTTTTTAATCCGGGCTCGGGCACAATTGAAGCGGATTTCATCGGTGAGCTTATAATTGAGAAAGATGAGACGGATGAAAAGAAAACAAGAATAATATGCAGTGATATCAGAAAGAAATCTGACAAACCGGAATGGAAAAGGTAAGTGTCGGTGTAAGAGGTATTTAATGTATAACTTTGACGAGGAAGTAAACAGAAGGAAGAGCGGCGCCGTAAAGTGGAATGTACCGGATTCGGTTCTTCCCATGTGGGTTGCCGACATGGATTTCAAAACGGCACCTGAGGTCGTGGAGGCAATGCGTGAAAGGCTGGAGTGCGGTGATTTCGGGTATGCAGAGACGGGTGATGAATGGAAAAAGGCATATATAAACTGGTGGAGGGAGCTTCACGGGTTTGAGATTGATGAGAGCTGGATTTTTTTCAGCACGGGTGTTGTCCCTGCGATTTCCGCCACGGTAAGGAAGCTGACTACGCCAAACGAAAATGTTGTGGTTCTCACTCCGGTTTACAATATCTTCTTTAACTCCGTGGTAAATAACGGATGCCGTGTGCTTGAAAGCCGTTTGATTTTTAACGGTGAAACATACGTGATCGATTATGCGGATTTGGAGGAAAAACTTGCCAATTCACAGACAAGTCTCATGATTTTCTGCAATCCGCACAATCCTGTGGGAAAAATCTGGGGAAGAGAAGAAATTGCAAGGGTCGGAGAGCTTTGTAAAAAGCACAATGTGGTGGTTGTTTCGGATGAAATCCATTGTGATTTGTGCGACCCGGGCAGGGAATATGTACCATTTGCTTCCGTTTCGGATGATTGCAGGATGAATTCCATCACATGTATTGCACCGACAAAAACATTTAATCTTGCCGGTATACAGACGTCGGCAGTGGTAATTCCAAATGAATATTTGAGAAATAAGATAAATCGGGCTTTAAATACGGATGAGTGTGCAGAACCGAATGTGTTTGCGGTGATTGCGCCGACGGCTGCGTTTAATAAAGGAAGGCAGTGGCATAAAGAACTGACGGAGTACCTTTATCTTAATAAAAAAGAAGTGGCGGAATATGTGGCTGAAAACATTCCGCTTATCAGGGTTATGCCTTCGGAGGCAACATATCTGCTGTGGCTGGATGCCGGGGAGGCAATAAAGGAAAGGTACGGAGATGAAATTCCGGAAAAACCTGATGAAGAGCTGGCAGACTTTTTATTTGAGAATGCCGGTCTCTATCTGAATGCCGGTTCCCATTATGGAGATGCCGGAAAGGGATTTTTGAGGATGAACTGTGCCTGTACGAGAAAGAATCTGAGGGAAGGACTTGGCAGACTGAAAAAAGGAATCAACTTATGGTGTGGGAAAGGAAAGATATGATAGAAAGACTTTTTAATACGGAAAACCTGTTGGACAAATTCGCCGGGATTGAAGATTCCGCGCTTATTTCCTGTGTTCAGCAGACAATGGGAGAGATTTACGGCGTAAGGGGAAAGGATTCCTTCATGGCAGTGATGGGAGATTACAGATATTACGCCGGTGACGTTTCAAGAGAACTCGCAGAATATGTTCCGGAGGGTGAGGAATTTCCGGAAGTAATTCTCATACCTCAAAATGATGAGTGGATGGAGATTTTGATGGAGGTTTACGGAGAAAGAGCCGAAAAGGTTTCCAGATATGGCCTGAAAAAAGACGGCGACGTTTTTGACAGAGAAAAACTCGAAGAAAATCTGAAGCTTCTGCCGGACGGTTATGAACTGAGGATTGTGGATGAAGAGCTTTTTGACGGATACAAGGCAGGAAAATGGGGTCATGGTCTGCTTGAAAACTATCCGGACTTCCGGACATATGAGAAATACGGCCTCGGAGTTTCGGTTATGAAGGATGGTGAGCCGGTTGCTCATGCAGTTCCGTTTTCGGGTTACAGAGAGGGTATCGAGATTCAGATAGAAACCAATCCGGAACACAGAAGAAAGGGATTTGCAAAGGTTGCATCATCAAAGCTGATTCTTATGTGCCTTGAGCGAGGACTCTATCCGAGTTGGGATGCGGCAAATCTGAAATCTCTCGGTCTTGCAACGCAGTTGGGATACCATCCGTCAGGAGAATATGTTTCTCTCAAAATAAAATTAAAAAAATTTTAAAAAAGTACTTGCATTTTTTGGAAAAGGATGTATAATAGTCCTTGCTTGTGACGAACAAGCCAATAAATGCGCACCGCTAGCTCAGTTGGTAGAGCACCTGACTCTTAATCAGGGTGTCCAGGGTT
>CAZOZM010000026.1:0-15613 GCA_964584255.1 uncultured Lachnoclostridium sp.
TGCTCACCTGCATCTCCTCCCGGAGTGCCTTTCGGCAAGCTTATTCTCTGCGGTGTTTGTTGCCTTTCCGCGTCAGCAAGGGGCATTATATCACCCGACCTTTTCAATGTCAACACCTTTTTTTAAGTTTTTTTGACCTTTTTTTCCGGCCTCTATAAGATGTGTTTTTACTAAATTTCAGGCACAAGATACACTTCTTATTTCCCCGGAAGATATTTATCAAGTATCAGCTCCACGAAATTATTTTCATATATTTCGTTCAGAATTTCCTGCTCTTTTATGCCGTCAATAAGCTGAGCGGACCATGCTGCTTCAGGAAATCTTCCGACAATTGCAAACAACATGAAAATACAGAGCATACCCAGAATGAATCCTGTCATTCCTCCCAAAACTTTATTCGCCGTTGAAATTATCGGCAGCCTTGCCAGGAGGTTTAATGATACCCCTGCCACGGCAATTGATATATATATAAGAAGAAAGACTGCAACAAAACACAGGATGTCCGCTTTACTGCCTTTCCCGAATATACCGCTGAACATTGTTGTTATAACAAGGGAAAATGCTACGGACACAATGTATGCCGCCGTTCCGATGAGACATTTTACAAATCCCGCATGCATTCCCGCAAGTATCATCAGCAGTAAAAATACCGGCACTGCCACTACTATCATTTTTCTTTTTCCTCTTCCGAAGTCTTCAGCTCTATTGTCTGCACAGACTTCTCTCCTACTATCATATAGGTTTTCTTTCCGTCTACCGAGAGTATCTCTGTTATGTCCATTGAGAATTCTATTCTGGCTTTGTCATTTCCGTTAATTCTGGCAATATACAGCTCGGTTCCTTCATAGAAAATCATATCCGAGCCGCTTATTTTGAAATGGGCATACTTCTTTTCCAGATTTTTCGTGTACTTTTTTTCACCTTTTTCATTATAAACTTCACATCTTCTCGCGCCGGCTTCATCTTTCAGGACGATGCCTATATATTCGCTGTCAACAGATATTGCTTCTATTGTGTCGGTTATTTCAATGTCTTTAAGCTCGCGCTCATATTCTTCCATTTCAAAAACCGTAAGCCCACAATCCGAAAATACGGCTACATGGTCGTTGCCCATAAAGTCTATGTCTGCCACGATTCTGTCTTCATATTTATTTATTCCGACAAGGTTATCAACATAGTTTGAGCCTACGTCACCAAAGTTATAGAAGGCGAGTTTGTTTCGAAGCACGTTTTCTTCAAGATATGCATAGCTTGTCACCAGTTTTTGACCGTTTTCCGATATTGCCATGGCTACCGGAATACCGTCTTTATCTACTATGGTTTCTTTTTTCGCTATCATGTCGCCATCTATTGTATAGAGGACAATATAATCTTCCGTTCCCGCATCCATCCAGACTGCAGTTATTCCAAGGTCCGCAACCGCTATCTGCTGAATCGGTTTCTCAGTTGTTATACGGTTAACCTTTCCGGTTCCGTCCATTACATAGAGATCAACCGAGCCTTTGTCTGCGACCGCTGAGTAATTTCCACATACGTCACCTATCGGATTACTCATTTCATAGGAAACGTTCCATTCTTCCTTGCCGTTACTGTTATAGGAAGAAACTCCGTCTCTTGTATACTTGATTACGTTTTTTTCGCCCGTTCTGAACGACACGTCTCCCGCCCCGTTGAATTCCACCGTTGCCTTAACCGTATACGAGTTATATGTTTTTCCTCTGTGTTTCAAAAACCACGCTCCGACACATACAAGTGCGACAGCTATTATGGCTATTACCACTCCGATAATTATTTTCTTTATGTGTTTTCTCATCAGACGAAGACTTCCCTTCTTTGCATCTGCAGTTTACAATCTGCTTTTATACCGGATATTATACCATAGAAAGCCCTTTTTGCAATCTTACGATACCACTAAATCAGCTTTCTTCCGAGGTACTCCTTCAGCCATTCCATAATTTCTCCGAGGTTTGTGTAATAATTTTGTACAAAATCCGTCATTTGCAGTACGGCTCCGACAAACAGTGCCAGTGTAAGAAATATTCCCCCTCCCAATTTGATTTTTCTTCTATCTGCTCTGTTTATAAATTCGAGTATTCCTTCCAATGTCTGTTTATTCTTCAATCTGTGTGCATCAGCCAGAATATATTCCTGCATTTCCTGATTTTTTTCGTAGTACAGAATATAGCCGCCATATAATCGGAATCCGTCTCCGCAATAGCTGTATATTTTAAACCTGCCGTTTTCATGTCCTGCCGTCACCACCAGTCCCACTATGTCTCCGAAGATTTTCTCATGTATATCCAGCATTTCCGAATAATCCGTCCTTCCGTTCCTTCCGGTATATATCCACCCCACCGGTTCCAGCTCCGGAAAATATTTTACATTTATTTTCTCTATTTCTTTAGCCGGATTATAATTGCGTTTCTTCAGTATATTATTTCCCGGCAGAGATGCTGCTCCGCTTATGTTTATTGATGTGCAGTTTTTTATCGAGCTGAATTTTCCGAAGAGGATTTCAATTTCCTTTCCTCTGCTGCCCAGATTTCCTGTTATGTAACTCTTTACATAATCTTCAATAAATATTCTCACATCCCGATCCGGCCGTCCCACCAGAGTTTCATTTCGGGAATTTTCATATACTTCCATCATTCCATTTTTACGGTGCACTGCTTTTTTTGCGACACACTCGTCCTCCCTGTTCCGATTATACTCATCTGCCCGGGCGTTTTTTGTCCTTTTCTGCCGTGGCCGGGGTTTCCCTGTGTCTTTTTCTTTTATTTTTCTCCCTTCTCTCCTTTTTACATGGTTTATTTTACCAAATGCGGGAAATACTTAAACAATCATATAAGTTGGAGGTCCTTCATGTTTTCATCCGAAAGCTCTGTATCAGCACATGTTACAAAGCCTGTACGCTCCCTTTATTTCAGACCGTTCGAGCCTTACGGGCTTGAGGCTTTTTCAGAATGTTTGGCCGATTTTTATCTTTGCAGTCTGAAAAAGGGACAGGCTCTCGTTTTTCTCTGTATAGGCAGTGACCGCATAACCGGGGACAGTCTCGGTCCCATAATCGGTCATCTGCTGAAAAAGTCCGGCTGTCGTGCCTTCATTTACGGCGACCTTTCTTCCCCGGTTCATGCCGGCAACCTCATTAAGACCCTTGACCGAATCCGCCTTATCCACGGAAATGCTTTTATCATTGCCATTGATGCATCCGTCGGCCGTACTTCTCATGTCGGCTGTGTAAGTGTTTCCGATGCTTCCCTGTTTCCCGGTTCGGGCGTGGGAAAGCGTCTTCCGTCAGTTGGCAGCATAAGCATAACCGGCATAGTAAGCAGTTTTTCTCCGTCTCCTGCCTCTTCTCTCAATGAAACACGTCTTCATTCAGTTTTCACCCTTTCGGAATTTATTTTTGAGGGAATAAAAAAAGCAGGACTTTTGTATCCGGCTGTTATGCATTAAACGCACAAACAGTCTGATACAGACTTCCTGCTTTTGTCTGAATTTTTTGTAAATTACAGTGTTATTCTTCCTTCAAGTGCCCTTAGAAGTGTCACTTCATCAATATATTCCAAGTCTCCGCCCACGGGAACTCCGCTGGCAATCCTCGAAACTTTTATTCCCGTCGGTTTCACGAGTTTGGAAATATACATTGCTGTCGCTTCTCCTTCAAGACTTGAGTTGGTTGCAATAATAAGCTCTTCCACATCTCCCTCAAGCCTTACTATCAGCTCCTTGAGTTTTATATCTTTCGGGCCTATTCCCAGCATCGGTGATATCGCGCCGTGAAGGATGTGATAAACGCCGTTATATTTGCCTGTTTTTTCATATGCAGCCATGTCCTGAGGTGTTTCCACCACCATTATCTGGGCATGATTTCTTTTCTGATTACTGCATATCGGACATAATTCCGAGTCCGTAAGATTATAGCAGCAGCTGCAGTATCTTATGGTTTCCCTGGCAACATTTATCGTTTCCGTAAGGTTTTTCACCTGATCCTTCGGCATGTTTATGATGTGGTATGCCAATCGTGATGCTGATTTTGTGCCTATCCCCGGAAGCTTACCCAATTCCTGTGCCAGCTTTCCGATACAATCACTATAATAATTCAAATCTGTTCTCCTATTTATATGTTAGAACGGAAATCCGGAAAGTCCTCCCGCAAGTGATCCCATTGCCGCCTGCTGTTCCTCTTCCATACTCTTGAATGCTTCGTTTACCGCTGCCATAATGAGGTCCTGGAGCATTTCAATGTCATCCGGGTCTACTGCTTCCGGTGCAATTGTTATTGACGTAACCTGTTTTTCTCCCGATACTTTTACCTTAACAACTCCGCCGCCTGCTGCAGCTTCCCATTCCTTGCTTGCAAGTTCAGCCTGCTTTTCCTCCATCTGTCTCTGCATCTTCTGAGCCTGCTTCATAAGATTGTTCATATTTCCCGGCATCTGTCCCATGCCGAATCCGCCTCTTTTTGC
Organism: uncultured Lachnoclostridium sp.; assembly: GCA_964584255.1. GTDB lineage: Bacteria > Bacillota > Clostridia > Lachnospirales > Lachnospiraceae > UBA3775. Next base: position 4,473 of record CAZOZM010000026.1, read on the forward strand.
CATAATTTTGTCTCCTTTAGCATTGTTATTGTGTTAATTATATTGTTTCATGGTTATATTTGCAAGGATTAAGTTCTGCCTTAATCACCTTACTTCGATAGGTACATTTGCAAACCGTGCCATCAGATTTTCCAGATTGACATGAACCTTTTTATTGGTACCGCCATCCTTATTTTCCAGGTCATATTTTACTTTCACCTGTTTTTGGATTTTTTTCTTTATTATATTCGGCACTATTTCCTTTCTTCCGGTTTCATTCGGATCAGACACATATTTATATCCCATATCATCCTTGAAGATAATCAACAGTTCTCCGTCAGGTGTAATGCTTAATGTCGAGTTTATAAGGAAGTTTCTGTATGGATTATCTACTTCCTTCCTTATTTCAGGCCAGATGTCAACGACCTCTTTTATGTCTTCCGGAAGTGCCTCCGGCACATATACATATTCGGCTTCCTGTGCCTCTTTTTTCGGGTCTGCCGGATTTTCTTCCGGAATAAAACCTTTCTTTTTTATCTCCGAAAGCTGTTCTTCAAGAATCCTTATTCTGTCAGCCAGTGCCGCATTATTTTCCTCCAATTGAGGTCTGCACATTTTTATTATTTCCGTTTCTATCAGAACACGTTTTTGAGTTGCATATCTGAGCCTGTTTGTCAGTTCACAGCACAGAGATATGTATCTCATCAGCATTCCATGGTCATAAATCTTCGATTCACAATTAAGTATCTCCATCTGTTCCCTGCTGACTTCCAGAAGTTCGCTGATGTCTCTGTCTCCGGATGCAAGAAGCAGGTTTCTCATGTACCATGTAAAGTCTACCACGAAACGTGACAGATCTTTTCCCTCAACAACCTGCTCTTCTATTATCTTCATGCAGTTTTCCACATTTTCATTCTTTATGCTTCTGAGAAGTTCTGCAAACACGTCAACTTCCGTAGTTCCGAGTATGTCTATTACTTTATCATATGTCAGCTTTTCTCCGAAATAAAAAGCTACACATCTTTCGAGCAGACTTAAAGAGTCTCGCATCGAGCCCTCGCCGCATTTAGCCACATATTTCAGGGCTTCATTTTCATATTCTATTCCTTCTTTGGTGCAAAGCTCCTTTAATCTGTCCGTAATTACATTCAGACTGATTCGCTTGAAGTCATATCTCTGACATCTCGAAAGTATTGTAATCGGTATCATATGTGCTTCGGTGGTCGCAAGAATAAATACAACATATGACGGCGGTTCTTCCAATGTTTTCAGAAGCGCATTAAATGCTCCTATCGACAGGGAATGTACCTCGTCTATAATGTATACGCGATACGAGCCTTCCGTAGGTGAATACCTTACTTCATCAACTATTCGTCTGATACTGTCAACGCCATTATTTGATGCAGCGTCAATTTCCATTACATTCATTGATGCACCCGACAATATGCTCTTACATACCGCACATTCGTTGCATGGGTTTCCGTCTACCGGATGTTCACAGTTTATTGCCCTTGCCAGTATCTTGGCCACACTGGTTTTTCCGGTTCCTCTTGTTCCGCAGAAAAGATAGGCGTGACCGATTCTGTCACTTTTAATCTGATTTGTAAGTGTTTTTACTATCGGATCCTGACCTTTCACATCGTCAAAAGTTTCAGGTCTGAATTTTCTGTATAGTGCCTGATATGCCATATCAATCCTCTTCTATCACCATGATTTCAAGATAGTCAAAATCAATGGCTTCAACAAAACTGTCTGCCGTAAATCTGCATCTTGAATGTCTTTTAAAATCCTTTATGTTCGAATCCAGCCAGATTGGTATGGCCAGATCCCACTCGGAGCATGCTTTCTCCACTCCTTTAAATATCTTCGAAGTACGATTTGTGTCCTCATCTGATTCGTAGACCATATCCCTCAGAAGATGATTATTTTTCCATTCCTTTATCCAGAGTCTGAACATTATCTGCTTCTTCCTCCACGATTTTTTATTTGAACAATATCTTCAATAAGTCCGATGACAAGCAGTATCAGTCCTCCTGCCAGGAGACCCGACACATGTGCCGCATTATCCGTTCCCTCTCCCCTGAATCCTGAAAGAAGTGCATATAATGCAAAGAATACTATTCTCGGAGCGCCTATCCGCTGTGCTTTTTCTTTGTTTTTTATCGTAAAAATCACAAGCGCACCTATCACAGCGAATACCGCGCCACTTGCTCCTATGCTCGATACGAACTCTCTCTGCATATAGTAATAATATGCAGAACCGACTCCTGCCAATATTCCTCCGCCAAAATAAACCAGAATAAATCTTACTCTTCCGATTTCACGTTCGAGAAGTTCGCCTGCTGCATACAGCACGACCATGTTCCCCAAAATATGGTCTATTCCGCCATGAAGAAACATACAGGTAATCAGCCGGTAGTATTCTCCGTCAAAAAACACTTTCATCCAGGAAATTTCTCCCCTGTCTGCCCAGTCTGCGGTTCCGAGGCGGCTTCCAAACAGATTTACAAGCAAAAATATCAGGATATTGATAAGTATTATCGCAATCGTTACAAACGGCAGTCTCTTAAAATTCTCCCGTCTTCTTCTTTTTTCACGCTCTGCCAGTGCGGCCTCATACTGTTCCCTCCGCATACGTTCTTCTGCCTGCCGCTTCTGATATTCTTCCTGCTCCTGTTTTTCACGGTTCAGAAAGCTCACCATTCCTTCCAGGCTTCTTCTCATACCGAGAAAATCTTCCGGCTGGTCATCGTAAACAACGACTCTTCCGTATTTTTCGTCAACTATCCAAAAGGCGCTGCCCTGACCGATTTCCCTGCAGTATTGTATATCATCCGACAGAAAAAGCGTCAGTATGCTTATATATCGGAAACCTCTCGATTTATATGTTTCCCTGATTTTTTTATGGTATCGCTCAATAGCCTGTTTATTAACATTTCGTATCGTTGTTCCATCCACGACAAAAACCAGCCATGCACTTTCATTATCTGATTTGCAGAACAGATCCATGTCTCGCGTATTAAGACCTATGCCCGAAAAACCTCTCTCTGAACAATACGAAATAATCTTTTCCCTTACCATTCGTTTCTGCCTACTTCTTCTCCGTAAACTGTAATTCCATGTCCTTTATTGTTACCCTGGTGTTCTCAGGCACGGAACATGTTATGAATACATTACCCCCTATGACGGAGTTCCTGCCGATTACCGTATCTCCTCCGAGGATTGATGCTCCTGAATAAATTGTAACATTATCCTTTATTGTCGGATGTCTCTTCACACCCTTTAACTGCTGTCCTCCCGATGTGGAAATACCGCCAAGAGTAACGCCCTGATATATTTTTACATGTTCACCGATAATCGTCGTCTCGCCGATTACAATTCCCGTTCCGTGGTCTATGCAAAAATGTTTTCCGATTTCCGCACCGGGATTTATGTCTATTCCCGTGAGAGAATGGGCATGTTCCGTCATTATTCTCGGAATCAGAGGCACCTCAAGAAGATAAAGTTCGTGGGCAATTCTGCTTACCATTATCGCATATATTCCCGGGTACGAATAAATTATTTCGTCATACGAAAATGCTGCCGGGTCTCCGTCGAAAGTGGCAATAACATCCGTTTCAAGATACTCTCTTATCTTTACAATACTTTTAAGAAACTCCGCTGTTTTTTCTTTTGCCTTTCCTTCCATCAGTTTCTGGCATTTATCCGCCTTGCTTCCGGCAGAATAGGCAAACACCATCTGTTTCTCCAGATTGTACTTTATTTCTTCAATAAGTTCACCGACATAGTAAGTAATAAACTCACTTTTAAGTCTTTTCGACTCAAAGTATCCCGGAAAAATAATCTTTCTCAGGGTCTCAATTATTCCGACAATTACCGCCTTATCCGGCTGTCTTGCACTGTCTATTTTAGAAATATCGGGGCAACGTCCGTAGCTCTCAACTATGCTCTCAACAAGCCCTGAAATTCCTTCATTAATTCCGCTTTCCAAATTCGCCATAACCGCTCCTGTTTCATTATTTAAATAGAACCTTTTGTTCCGTTTTTCTGTCATCTGTTCATAATCCGGCTTCAAAATCGGATCATCTAAACAGTATAACAGAATATTTAAACAATATCTACCGTTTATCACCCGGCTTCTGCTTTTTCAGCTTCTTCCCACTACATAAAGTTCGTGCAGCGCTCTTGTACAGGAAATGTAATATGCGCCTCTTTCTTCGTCTGTCAGTCTGTCGGGATTTGCTTCCGTAACGACTATTACCGCATCAAACTCCATTCCTTTCGCAAGGAATCTTGACATGACTGCAACTCCGCCTCTGTAACCGGCCTGGCCTTCTGCAAGAAATACTGCCTTTTTTCCGAGACGTCTGTAAAAATCATATGCCGTTCCCTCGTCATCACAAAGAACCGCTATCGAGTCATACGAACTTCCTTCCAGCGATGTAAGAATTGCCTTCACCTGTTCTTCCTGCTCCGATTCACTTTCCGTTTTCCTTATTTCCGGTTCTTTGCCATGTCTCCGATACGGAACTGCCTCTCCTTCCTCCGACAGTATGGTACTGCAGTATTGTGTTATCTCCGCAGTCGAACGGTATGTTGTATTCAGCACTTTTATGTTTCTGTCCGGCCAGATTCTTATTATTGCATCAAGTACATTTTCCTCTTCGTCAGGTAAAAGTACCTGGAACTGGTCTCCCAAAATTGTTTTATCACCGCCGATAATCATGTCCATTACCGCAAACTGAAATACTGAATAATCCTGCATCTCATCAATTACGCAATGCTTCACGTCTTTATACGTTTTGCATCCGTAAAGTTTCATTTGGAGATAGAAAATCACCTGCATGTCTTCATAAGTAATTTTTCCATACTCATCCGTGTAACATTCCGCACCCGGAAAAGCCTCGGCAACCGTCGAAAGGAAATCCTTATATATGTCTATTATGTTCCGCTCTCCGAACCTGTTTATCAGTTCGTCCTGAATTCTTCTCTGAAGCTTTTCCTGCCTTACTTCCTTATAATCACGTTTATGCGTTTCCATATACTCATCCATTATAAAGTATGCCATATTGTAAAAACGCTCATATACCGGAAGACTCGCAAAATTCCTGAAAAACAGTTTATCGAGCCACTCTGCCGTGAATGTCATTTTTTCGTAATGGAAGTCCGTAAACTTTATATTTTTTACAAATATATCATCTATATAGGCCGTAAATGCATCAAAGAATGCTATTGATGTTTTAAGTTTTATGTTCCTGATTCGTGTGTCCTCCGAACCGAGTGTCATAATTATGTTCGCCTGTTCCTGCTTGGTTTCATGCTCCATATCGGCAAAAACCAGTTCACTTACGAAATCATCCCACTGCTTTTCCGGAACCGGATTTTCCATGAGCTCCGGCATTATGCCCGATACATAATCGGAAAATACCGTGTTCGGCGAAATAACCAGTATATTCCCCGTATTCAAAGTCTTTCTTTTATTATATAAAAGCCATGCAAGTCTGTGCATTGCAATAACAGTTTTTCCGCTGCCTGCCCTGCCATCAACAACCAGAATATGACTTGAAGTGTCTCTTATTATATCATTCTGCTGTTTTTGTATTGTAGCAACAACCGGATGCATGTGTTCCGAAGCATTCAATGACAATTCTTTAAAAAGAAGCTCATCATTTATTCTTTGCGCCGTTTCTGCCATGTATTCAAGTTTACCGTCGGAGATTTTATACTGACATTTTTCAGTTATCCTGCCCCTGTAAGTCTCATAAACCGGTCTTGCTCCTTCCGAATCAAGTACCTTATAGGACGCCTCTCCCGGTTCGTAGTCGTAGTACATGGAGCTTACCGGTGCCCGCCAGTCGTAAATCAAAGGGCATCCGCTTTTTTCCGACCAAAAACCGCCTGTTCCTATGTAAATTTCATTTTCCTTTGTTTCTCCCTCCGGACAGAAACTTATTTTTGCAAAATAAGGATTCTTTTCAAGAAATCGGAGATTACGGAGTTTTTTTCTGTCTGCATCCCATAAAACCGCCATGTTTTCCACATCCGTCACGTTCCCGCGAAGTTCTTTAACGTCCATGGCTTCATAATTTTCATTTATGTATTCCTTTAACTTTTTTATTGCTGCATTTTCCTTATCGACATCCCTGTCAACCGACTCCAGTGTTTCCTTTATTTCACCTGAAATCCGTTCAAAAAAATCCAATTCTTTTTCCTTATTCAAGTCTGTTCCTCCGACATTCAAATAGTAATTTCCATTATATAACATCGGGCTCTTTGCCGCAACATCGCGTTTTTCCGCAAACATGTCTTTACGTCCCACATCCTGACAAATCTGCATTCCCTCGCATTTGCCCGCGGCATAAAGCCACCCGTTTTAATCCCAATCCGACCATTCAGTCGGAAAATCCTTTCACGCATTTACCGGTACAGTTACTTTAGCTTCGGTTCGGACAGGAAACTGGCAAGATATCCGAATATCAATGCGGCTGAAAGTCCGACTGCACCCGCTTTAAATCCCCCTGTAAAAATTCCAAGGAACCCTTTTTCCTCAACCGCTTCCTTTACTCCTTGAAAAAGCACATTACCAAATCCGCAAAGCGGAACGTTTGCCCCCGCTCCGGCCCACTCTGAAAAAGGTTTATATATTCCCACCGCGCTTAAAACACATCCGCTTACCACGACAATTACCATAATACGCCCCGGTTGAAGTTTTGTTTTATCCATCAGAATCTGAACCGCCGCACAAATAAGCCCTCCTATCAAAAAGGCACGAATAAATTCCATAATTCCCTCTCTTTCCTGATGCAGGCTTAGGTTTTTCAAGTCATACAGGTATTCCTCTTCACACTTGCCGCCTGCAGACAACTGATATTATCTGTTTTTTGCCTCGATAACTACCGCATGTGCAATTCCCGGCACTGATTTCCCTTCGTGAAAACTCACCGGACTTAACAACGCACCTGTCGGCATAAACAATATTTTATCATAAGTTCCTTTTTTTATTTCCCTGATAAGATAACTGCAAAGCATAACCGCACTACAGCCGCAACCGGAACCGCCGGAATGTGTATCCTGTGCGTTCGCATCATAAATGCTTTCTCCACAATCCATATGTCTGTCTGAAATGTCGTACCCCTGTTCCCTCATAAAGTCTTTAAGCATTGCAGAGCCGGCATTTCCAAGGTCTCCGGTAACAATTAAATCATAGTAATCCGGCGTTCTGTTTAAATCCTTAAAATGGTTCACCAGCGTATCCATGGCCGCAGGCATCATCGCTGCTCCCATGTTCATTGAATCCATGATTCCGTAATCCACAATTTTTCCGATTGTAAACCCTTTTATACACACCGCGCGTTCCCGTTCCACCGCTCGCTGTTCATATGTTTCAGCTGAACAGAGAACAACCGCACCGCTGCCGGTTACCGTCCATGTAGCTGCTTTAGGTCTTTGTGCTCCATAACCGAGCGGAAACCTGAATTGCTTTTCAGCTCCTGCAAAATGGCTGCTTGTAACCGACATTGCCATATCGGCATAGCCGCCTTCTATGAGCATTCCGGCCACGGCCAGCGATTCACCCATTGTCGAACATGCACCATATATACCCAGCAGAGGTATCTGCATTTTTGCCACGCCGAAGGTCGTTGCCATAATCTGACCCAGTAAATCTCCTCCCACCAGTATTTTTATGTCATCTTTGCTTACCCCTGCATCATTTGCCGCATGTCCGCAGGCCTTCGCGATAAGATTGCTTTCACCCTCTTCCCATGTTTTTCCCCCAATCATCGGGTCGCAGCACACTTCGTCAAAAACATCTCCGAAAGGCCCCTCGCCTTCTTTTCTGCCCACCACGGAGCCGCTGCCGAGTACAAACACATCATTTTCAAAAACAAAACTCTGCTTTCCTTTTAATTTATAACTCATATTTTCCTCCGAGAGATTCATTATAAGTTATTATTTCAGTGCTTCATTTTTTTATTCAATCACATCGAAAACATTTCCGGGTATTACGGCAATGGAAGACCGGAGAAAACAAAATGGATGCTTCCCATAAAATACAGGGAAGCACCCACTCTGAACAGACAGCATTTTATTTTGATGCAAGAAGCATTAATATTTTGTTCGATCTTTCAACAAACTTTGACATTGCATCCGGTGAAAGCGGTCCATGTGCCAGCTTTGCAAGATCATAAACCTGCTCGCAGTACATGGATGTGTTCTTTGCCTTCGGATGGGCGATTATCTGCTTAACCAATTCATTCTCGGCATTAAGTATAAGTGTTTCAGGTGCGTTATACATGTCAAGCTCCGATCCGCTCATGCCGTACATCTTCATCATATCCTGCATTCTACGGCCTTCTTCCGAAAGAGTTATAATTCCCGAAAGTGCCTCATTCTTGAGTTTTTCCACCTTTATCTCAAGTTTGTCATTACTGATGGACTTTTTAAAGATATCAGTTATGGAATTAATTTCTTCTTCCGTAAGTTCCGCATCAGACTTGAACTCATCGGAAAGCTCCGCATCTATTCGCTGAAAACGTACTTCTTTATTGTCATCTTCAACCAAATTAATAAACGGAGTATCTATATTGTGATCAAGTATTACAGCCTGAAGACCTGCCTCCTTAAACATAGACACGTACTGACTCTGCTGTTTAACATCATTTACATAGTATACCGTTTTCTTTTCTGCATCCGTCTCAGATGTTGCAGTTTCAGAAGAATCCGACTCACCCGCGTCGTTTATCTTTTCAGCCGCATTTTCTTCCACCTTCTCATCTTCGTTCTTTCCGACATTGAAATATTCCTCAAGTGTCACATATTTGTTGTCAAGATTCTTGTAAAGGATGGAATTCTTCATCTTATCCTTAAACTTGACATCTTTTATACATCCAAACTTTATGAATGGAGCAATATCATCCCAATACTTCTCGTAACTCTCTCTCTCAACTTTGAACATTCCTGTAAGTTTGTCTGCCACTTTCTTTGTGATGTAATCTGATATTTTCTTTACAAATCCATCATTCTGCAGTGCAGATCTTGATACGTTAAGCGGAAGATCAGGGCAGTCAATTACACCCTTTAAGAGCATAAGGAATTCAGGAATAACTTCCTTTATATTGTCTGCTATAAACACCTGATTGTTGTAAAGTTTAATTGTTCCCTCAATTGAATCATACTCTGAATTAATTTTAGGGAAATACAGAATTCCTTTAAGATTAAACGGATAATCCATATTAAGGTGTATCCAGAAAAGAGGCTCTTTGTAATCACGGAATACCTTTCGATAAAACTCTTTGTACTGCTCCTCAGTACATTCATTAGGATGCTTGTTCCAAAGCGGATCCGTATCATTTACCGGTGTTGAAACCGCCTTCTTTTCACGCTCCGGCTTTTCTTCTGAAGCCTTACCATTTTCATCAACCGAGACATCTACAACGTCATCATCCGATTCAAAGTCAGAATCATCAAACTGAGGCTCCCCATAATAAATTTCCTCCGGCATAAATGAACAGTATTTCTCAATTACTTCTTTCACTCTGTATTCATTTGAGAATTCATAACTGTCTTCTGAAAGATACAGGGTAATTGTCGTTCCACGCTCAGCTTTAGTGCCTTCGCTCATTTCAAATTCTATACCTTCCTCAGATTCCCAGTGAACCGGTTTTGCGCCTTCTTTATAAGAAAGTGTGTCTATTGTCACCTTATCTGCTACCATAAACGCACTGTAAAATCCCAAACCAAAATGCCCGATTATCTGATCGTTATTTGCTTTATCTTTATATTTTTCAAGAAATTCTGCTGCTCCTGAGAATGCAATCTGGTTAATATATGTATCAACTTCTTCTTCCGTCATACCGATTCCGTTATCAGTAAACGAAATTGTTTTTTCTTCAGCATCCGATTTAACAACGATTGAAAATCTGTTGTCTTCAGGAATTTCCGCCTCACCTATAAGAGCAAGCTTTTTTAATTTAGTAATGGCATCACATCCGTTTGATATAAGTTCACGAATAAAAATATCATGGTCAGAATAGAGCCATTTCTTAATTATCGGAAAAATATTATCTGAGTTGATTGACAAACTTCCTTTTTTTGTACTCATAATATAATTACCTCCAATATGGTTGTGTTCTTTTAAAGATAAGGCAATGATAATACTGCAAATCGTAATTGTCAAGGGAATATTAGCACTCATTTCGCTCGAGTGCTAATATTTTATTTTTTATTTATTTTTGTATATTTCTCTGCAGACAGAAGATACTAAACTTATCGGATTTGATAACCGGATTCGACAATCATTTTAATCAAAACCTGGAGGTTTCTTATGAAAAGCAGCAAAAAGACATACGAAGAAGTAGCTGAATACTGCAGCTCTTATTCTCCTGATTCTAACTGTAAATGCAAGACAACAAACAGTGCCGAAGAACATTGTCGTTCATGTACCAACTGTCGTCACTTTGACAAGGCGGGCGAATACTGTAAACTTGACCTTTATGACAAAATCGTAAAGGATCACGGAATCGTTAAGTAGTCTCAAAACGAAGTATGAAAAAGGCGATACCGGCTGTTAAAGCCGTGTATCGCCTCTTTCTGCTACATTCACAATCGTCTTAACTTATAGGCAAATAATTTCTGCTTCAGGTTTCGTTATCTGCCGCATCCAGCCTCACCAATATTCCTTTATTCATTTCACTTACTGTATCACAGAGCACTTTAATATCTTCAGATGAATGGGATGCAATAAGAATTGTTTTTCCACTTCCGTTTCTTCCAATCAGACCATGTATCTGTCCTTTTTGAAAACCAACATTTACATCCGTAAGAATCTGTGTTTTTCCTATTTTGAGGCTCAATCCCCTGACAACAATAATCTCCATCACACTATCCCTTTCTTTTTAAAACCCTATTTTATCTATTCAATATGCTCAATATTGACATACTGAAATTTCCTGACAGCCATATAATTAAGCACCACAAGGATTACCAGAGTTGCAATCAGATATATCCACGAATACCATATAGGTACAATCGGCTTACCCAATATCTTCTCATAATGAAACCAAACAATTGTATTGGCCATAGGAAATGTCCATTTTACATATCCGCTTACAACCACTCGTGATTCTGATTTCAGCAAAGAGCTGCATAACATACTTGATGAG
>CAZOZM010000027.1:0-12623 GCA_964584255.1 uncultured Lachnoclostridium sp.
CCATTTGATTTTAAAGACCTTATGGCTTTTGGTATGTTCATTCTCGCATTGCTGACATTCGTTTTTACGTTTATCAGATAATGTTTTACGCATAGAAAAACCACCCCAAAACTTTGACCGGTAAAGGGTGGTAATTCTATGTTATCATTTTATTATTAGGTCAACCTACCTTGTAGGCGGTTGTTCCCTTTTCTGACCTAACTATATCATACGCTATTCAGGATTACAAGAAAAATTCCTTTACTGATAAATTATGATGTCAATTGCAAACAATCTTTTGCTTTCTCTAAGAGCTGATTAAACTGCTTTTCAGGTTTTAGGTTATGGAACATGACACTATGGATAATTTCATTTCCTTTCAAAGCGCTAAAAAACACTTTCTACCCAGCAAACTACTCCTATATCTCAAACTCCCTTTATAAACAAAAAACCGCAGACCCAAAGAAAACCTTGAATCTGCGGAGTTATATATTGTTCTGAAATTATCTCTTTGAGAACTGTGGTGCACGACGTGCTGCTTTGAGACCGTACTTCTTTCTTTCCTTCATTCTTGGATCTCTTGTTAAGAAACCTGCTTTCTTAACAACCGGACGGTTTTCAGCATCTGCTACACAGAGTGCTCTTGCGATACCATGACGGATAGCACCGGCCTGACCTGTGAAGCCGCCACCCTTAACTGTTACGATAACGTCAAATTTATCATTTGTCTGTGTAAGAACAAGTGGCTGACGAACAACAACCTTTAATGTTTCAAGGCCGAAATATTCATCAATGTCTCTCTTATTGATTGTAATCTTACCTGTTCCAGATACTAAATAAACTCTTGCAACGGAGCTCTTACGTCTACCTGTAGCGTAGAATTTTGTAACTTTAGCCATTGTATAAATCTCCTTTCAGCCTAAAATTCTAATGTTTCCGGCTTCTGAGCAGCATGTGGATGCTCTGCTCCGGCGTAAACATGTAACTTTGTGATCATGCTTCTTCCAAGTGGTCCCTTTGGAAGCATTCCCTTTACTGCAAGCTCAACAACCTTCTCAGGCTTCTTTGCAAGTAATTCTGCAAGTGTTGTTTCCTTCATTCCACCCGGATAATCTGAGTGATTGTAGTAAATCTTCTGCTGTAACTTCTTACCTGTAACGGCAATCTTGTCAGCATTGATAACGATAACATAGTCACCTGTATCAACATGTGGTGTAAAGATTGGCTTGTTCTTTCCTCTAAGAACTGCTGCGATCTGTGATGAAAGACGACCTAAAGTCTTGCCTGTAGCATCAACTACATACCATTTTCTTTCAACGTCAGCTGTTGCTGCCATATAAGTCTTCATAGTATTTCCTCCGTTTAAAATTCCTTCTTTAAATCTAACCTGACGGACTGATTATCACATCAGTCACACACCTCTCGAATTATAACAGATACCGTAATAAAGTCAATACTTTTTTCAAATTTACAAAAAAATTTTTGGCAGTTATCTTAACAAAAGTAATCTTTTGAATTACTTTTGTTAAGATAACTTAATTTTTTTATTTTTTCAGCTTCTTTCCGGCTCATCATAAAAGATTTCCTTCAAAAAGAGGCCGCACGCAGGTGCAGTAGGTCCTGCTTTTTTTCTGTCACATGCTTCTAAAATACCTTTACAATCTTCCGGTAAAATCTTTCCGCATCCCACATTTATCAGCGTTCCTGCCATTATCCTTACCATGTTGTAGAGAAAGCCGTCACCATTAACTCTTATGACAATACCTTCATTGTCCTGCAGCACGTCTATAAAGAAAATCGACCTCACAGTATCCGTAATTGTCGAGCCTGCAGCCTGAAACGAGGCAAAATCATGTCTGCCCACAAAGTATTTCGCACCCTCGCGCATCTTTTCAACATCAGGCTTTTTATATGTATATGCTGAGTAACGCCTCCTTGTCGGTATCTGTATTTCCGAACAACAAACATGATATTCATATGTTTTGTTATGACACTGATAACGCGGATGAAAATCCGGCGCAACCTCTTCGGATTTCATAATCCGCACGTCGTCTTTTAGTTTTGTATTAAGTGCATAAGCAAATCTGTCAGGCGGTATGTTGCTTTCAGTATCAAATACTGCCACATTCCCATACGCATGAACTCCTGCATCCGTTCTGCTTGCGCCTGTTACCTGTATTTCCTCTTTCAGCAACTCACTGAGTGCTTTATTCAAATCTCCTTCAACGGTTCTCTGTTCCGGCTGGAACTGCCATCCGTGAAAATCTGTTCCATCATATGCTACCGTTAATTTTATTCGCATAAAAACCTCCATTACACACAGCCATATGCCACTTTACTCAGCCCTGTAAAATTCTGATTAAAATACAACAGGCTGCAAACATAAGAATGAATGTATATGCCGCCTTATCTCTTCCCGTATATTTTAACGGTCTTAACCTCGTTCTGCCTTCGCCTCCATGATAACATCGTGCCTCCATCGCCTGTGCAAGGTCCAGAGCACGTCTGAATGCTGATACGATTAACGGAATAAAAACAGGTATCATCGCCTTCGCCCTGTGAAGAATATTCCCGCTTTCAAAATCTGCGCCTCTTGCCTGCTGTGCTTTCATGATTCTGTCCGTTTCGTCTATCAGAATCGGTATAAATCTCAACGCTATCGACATCATCATCGCCATCTCATGTACCGGAAATTTCAAATGTCCCAGAGGTCTTAAAAGACTTTCCAGACCATCAGTAATCTGATTAGGTGTCGTTGTAAAAGTAAGTACAGACGTTCCCAACATCAGCAGTATGATTCTGAAGGCAAGAAAGAATCCTCTCTTAATTCCCTCCGGTGTAATACATATAATTCCATACGAGAACAGTGCCTCTCCTCTGCCAAAAAAAATCTGGAAAGACATTGTCATTACTATGACAAGCATTACCGGTTTTAACCCCTTTAAAGCGAAACCAAATGGCACTTTTGAGATACACATCACCATAAAAAAAAGTACAAACGGCAGAATAAAACCAATGAAACTTTTTGCAAGAAAAAGGCAGACTATATATACAAAAACTGCTGCCAGCTTTGTTCTCGGATCCAGCCTGTGAATCGGACTTGCCGCCGGATAATATTGTCCAATTGTAATATCCCTTATCATCTGCTTTATCTAAACTCCTTTAGTATTTCCGCCTTGTTTATATACGCTTCTGTGGTTATTACATCCGCATCCACATACGGATCTGTTGCAGCAAGACTTCTCAAGGCAGAATTTATCTGTGGAACGGACAAACCGACTCTCTCCAGCTTCTTCTCATTGTTAAATACGTTTACCGGAAGATCGTCAAAAATGATGCTTCCATCGTCCATAACAACTATTCTGTCAGCATATTTTGCAACATCTTCCATACTATGTGATACCAGAACAACACTTATACCGATCTTTTCATATATATCATATACGGCTCCAAGAATCTCATCCCTGCCAAGCGGGTCAAGTCCGGCTGTCGGTTCGTCAAGAATTATAACTTCCGGTTTCATTGCCAATACGCCGGCAATCGTAACCCTCTTCTTTTGACCTCCCGACAGATCAAAAGGCGATTTGTTCCATTCAGATTCACTTACTCCTACAAGTTCCAGTGCTTCTTTGGCCCTCAGTTCAGCTTCTCCATCATCCAGCCCCTGATTACGCGGTCCAAACATTACATCCTTCAAGACACTCATTTCAAACAACTGATGGTCCGGATATTGAAAAACCAGTCCGACACCATTTCTTATCAGTCTTCTGTCATACCCTTCAGCCCAAACATCTTCACCGTGATAAAAAACTCTGCCGTCTGACGGCTTAATCAGTGAATCCAACAGCTGCATAAGCGTTGATTTACCGGAGCCGGTGTGACCTATTACAGCCAGATACTCCTTTTCATAAATATCCAGCTTTATATTCTTGAGAACCTTTTTGCTGAAAACGGTATTTTCATCATAAACATACGAAACATTTGACAATGAAAGTATAGGCTCTCCGTTTTTCTGCTTTGAAAAAAAATCAATCTTTTTACGCATAGGGAGCATGCTTCGATACAATCTGTCTGAAACATTTTTGAACATCAACATGCTCCTGTGGAATTCGGCATTTGTAAGGCTTATACCGAAATCCGGCAGGTTTTTGCATATAAGATAAGATATTTCTGTAACCTGTGGTACATCCAGACTAAGCTCTTTCATTCTGTCCACATTGGTAATCAATTCTCTGGGAGTACCATTTTCCGCAATTCTTCCGTCTTTCATAATTATCACCCGGTCAGCATCAACCACTTCATCCATGTGATGCGTCACCAATATGACAGTCATGCCTGCTTCCTTATTCAGTTTTTTTATCGTATCAAGAACCTCTCTCCGTCCTATAGGGTCAAGCATTGCAGTCGGTTCATCAAGTATGATACATTGTGGTCTCATGGCGAGAACTCCGGCTATGGCAATTCGTTGCTTCTGACCGCCTGAAAGACGATTTGGTGAGCTTT
Source organism: uncultured Lachnoclostridium sp. (assembly GCA_964584255.1). GTDB lineage: Bacteria > Bacillota > Clostridia > Lachnospirales > Lachnospiraceae > UBA3775. The sequence continues at coordinate 4,483 of CAZOZM010000027.1, forward strand.
TAAGGAAATTCTGCATATTTACACTTTTTAATGCTTCATCAACCCTGATTTTGATTTCAGAAGGCTCAACCCCGATGTTTTCCGGTCCAAACGCAACATCTTCCTCAACAACTGTCGCAATTATCTGGTTGTCAGGATTTTGAAAAACCATCCCTGCCTCAGCTCTAATCGAAAGTACATTATCTTCCAGAGACGTATCTTTTTCATTTACAAACACTTTACCCTCTGTCGGAAACAACAGACAGTTAATATGCCTTGCCAATGTAGATTTACCCGAACCGTTATGTCCGAGTATTGCAATAAATTCACCCCTGTTCACATCGAGTGAAACCTCATCAAGTGCTGTAAAGCTCTCAATTTTTTCCGTCAATGTGTTATGGGTTTTATATTTGTGAACAAGGTTCTTTATGCTTATTACCGCCATAAATCCTCCCGGGAAAACAATGCACTGCCGATTAAAACGGAATAATCCTTACTTTGACTCATAAATGAGACTTACTGTTCCGTTAATATTACAAAAAAGAGGGTGTTAAAAACTAACACCCTCTCAAAATTTATTCGCTTACGAATTAAACTAATTCAATAAGTACTTCCATTGCTGCGTCACCCTTACGCTGACCAATCTTAACGATTCTGGTGTAACCACCGTTACGTCCTTCATACTTTGGAGCGATTTCATCAAAGAGTTTTGCAACAAGGTCAACTTCCTTAACAGCCTTCTTCTTGCCATTTACAGAAGTATCAACTGTCTTTGCTGTGTAAAGATAAGCCATCATCTTTCTTCTTGCGTGAAGTCTTGATGGGTTGTCCTTTTTGATTGTCTTTTCAACTTCATCATAAACGTCAACCTTCTTGCCATCAACAACTTCCTTAACGCGCTTGCCGTCTTTATCCTTACGGGCAACCTTTGTTGTTACGGTAACAGTTTCATAATTATCTTTTTCCTTAACTGCAAGAGCAATCATACTCTCAGCAATCTTGCGGATTTCTTTTGCTTTAGCTTCAGTAGTAACCATCTTGCCATTAACTAAGAGGCTTGTAACCTGACCTCTGAGTAATGCCTTTCTCTGGTCTGCAGTTCTACTAAGTTTTCTATAGCCTGCCATTTAAATTCCTCCTTTAAAACTAACTGAATAGTTTTAGTCTTCACCAACATTTAATGATAAACCAAGCTCTTTAAGCTTAGCAAGTACCTCTTCAAGTGATTTACGTCCAAGATTTCTAACCTTCATCATATCTTCTGATGTACGATTAGTTAATTCTTCAACAGTATTAATGCCTGCTCTCTTAAGGCAGTTGTATGAACGAACCGAGAGTTCAAGTTCATCGATACTCATCTCAAGAACTTTTTCTTTCTCGTTATTAACAGGCTCAGCCATTACTTCAGCAGTTCTTGCACTCTCTGATAAATCAATGAATGCATTAAGATGCTCACTTAAAACTTTAGCTGCAAGACTTACAGCCTCATCCGGTTCAATTGTTCCGTTTGTGAATACATCAAGTGTGAGCTTGTCGAAGTCTGTAATCTGACCGACACGAGTGTTGTTTACGGTAAGATTTACACGTTCAACAGGAGTGTAGATAGAATCAATTGGAATGATTCCGATTGGAAGATCATCTCTCTTATTCTTGTCTGCACTTACATAACCTCTGCCCTTTGTAATAGTAAGCTCTATATATAACTTGCTGTCCGCTCCGCCGTTAAGAGTGGCGATAACCTGATCCGGATTAAGAATCTCAATGTCCGGATCACAATGAATATCTCCTGCTGTAACAACTCCTTCACCTGCGAATTCAATATAAGCAAGCTTTGGTTCGTTTGAGTCGCTGTTGTCCTTAATAGCTAAACTCTTGATATTCATTATTATTTCGGTTACGTCTTCTCTTACACCGGGAATTGTTGAAAATTCATGTACAACTCCGTCAATTTTAACCTGACTTACTGCTGCACCCGGTAAAGACGAAAGCATAATTCTTCTCAAGGAGTTTCCCAATGTAGTACCATAACCTCTTTCAAGTGGTTCTACAACAAATCGACCATACTTTTTATCATCTGAAATTTCTGCAATTTCAATCCTAGGCTTTTCAAAATCAAACATATGCGACCCTCCTTTTGGGCGAAAAGAGTATATTCTTTACTATTTGGAATATAACTCGACAATAAGCACTTCGTTTACAGGTACATCAATCATGTCTCTGCTTGGATATTCCTTAACTGTACCGCTAAGAGATTCCTTGTCTGACTCTAACCAAGCCGGAACAGTTCTTCCCTCAGTTACTTCAAGGATATCCTTGAATCTCTGGCCAGCTTTATTCTTTGCCTTTTCACTTACTGTGATAACATCTCCTGCCTTAACTGAGTAAGATGGGATATTAACAACTTTACCATTTACAAGAATATGCTTGTGATCAACGATCTGTCTTGCTTCTGTTCTTGTTCTTGCAAGTCCAAGACGGAATACTACGTTGTCAAGTCTGGTTTCAAGGATAATCATAAGGTTCTCACCTGTTGTACCAAACTTAAGCTTCTTAGCTTTCTCAAAATTGTTGCGGAAAGGCTTCTCAAGAACACCATAGATGAACTTTGCCTTCTGCTTTTCTCTTAACTGTAAGCCATACTCGCTTACTTTCTTTCCTGCTCTCGCTGAAGTTCTGTTAGACTTCTTGTCAATTCCTAAATAAGAAGGATCAACGCCGAGAGATCTACATTTCTTTAAAACAGGACCCATGTCTCTAGCCATTTCACTTTACCTCCTTAATTAGACTCTTCTGCGCTTAGGTGGGCGGCAACCATTGTGAGGAACCGGTGTTACGTCACGAATGCTTGTTACGTTGATGCCACATGCCTGAAGTGCACGAATTGCTGCTTCTCTACCTGAACCAGGACCCTTTACAAATACGTCAACTGACTTTAAGCCCTGAATTGCTGCTGCCTTTGCTGCAGTCTCTGCTGCCATCTGAGCTGCATATGGTGTAGACTTTCTAGATCCTCTGAATCCTAAACCACCTGCACTAGCCCATGAAATTGCATTACCCTCAGCATCTGTGAGTGTAACGATTGTATTATTAAAGGAAGACTGAATATGTGCCTGTCCACGGTCAATATTTTTCTTAACACGCTTCTTAGCTGATGTCTTCTTTGATGCTACGACTTTCTTAGCCATCACTTAACCTCCTAATAGACTAAATCCTTGGTAATTATTTCTTCTTATTAGCAACTGTACGCTTTGGACCCTTACGAGTTCTTGCGTTAGTCTTAGTCTTCTGTCCACGAACAGGAAGACCCTTTCTGTGACGGATACCTCTGTAGCATCCCATTTCCTGAAGTCTCTTGATGTTTAAAGCGATTTCTCTCTTTAAATCACCTTCTACAGTGTATTCTGCGTCAATAACGTCACGAATACGACCTACTTCATCATCTGTTAAATCGCGACATCTTGTGTCAGGATTAACATTAGCTTTTTCAAGAATACGACCAGCACTTACTCTACCGATACCATATACATAAGTAAGACCGATCTCTACACGTTTCTCTCTTGGTAAATCAACACCACTGATACGAGCCATGTACTTTAAACCTCCGTTAAAAAATAATGGATTGGGAATTTTTCCCATTTTGTTTTGTCGGAATAAACCGACCAGCCGCTTTAAACCATGACAATACAAGCCGGTATTGCTAATTCGGCGATAATGACATCCGAATTAAAACTGCCTTTGGCAGCCCACAGTATCACAATAGTCTGTTCCGAACCGGGTTATGTTCGAAACATTGTAACACAAAAAGCAAGAACTACTTTATAGTAACAACGCACATATAGCGGTTGAATTAGCCTTGTCTCTGTTTGTGTCTAGGGTTCTCACAAATGATCATGATGTTACCCTTTCTTTTGATTACTTTGCATTTTTCGCAAATTGGCTTTACTGAAGACCTAACCTTCATAGTTTAAGTCACTCCTTTCAAAAAAAGTCCACTTGCAATATTATCAGAAATGCTTGTATATTGCAAGTGGTTTTTTCAAACTTTTTCAACTTTTTTTAATTATATTCTTTGTGTATCAAATCCGGTATTCCGGACCGATCACAGTGTGTTATTCTTATCTGAATAAGTACTAACACAAGAGATACTATTTATCTCTCCAAACAATTCTTCCCTTTGTAAGATCGTAAGGAGACATTTCCAATGTTACTGTATCACCCGGTACGATCTTAATATAGTTCATGCGAAGCTTACCGCTTATATGAGCAAGAACGATATGACCGTTTTCAAGTTCTACACGAAACATGGCATTAGGAAGTTTTTCAACTACCTTGCCTTCAATCTCTAAGACATCGCTTTTAGACATGTTCCTCCATTCCGTACATAAATGTACATCCTGCCATTCAACACTTCTTAATTGATTCTACGGATTATTTATCCGTAAAACCTGCTCTTTAAATAATGTATGCAGATAATCTGAATCTTATTATCTTATGCAAGGATTGCAAGGATATCTTCAAATACCTTATCAACATCCTGTGTTCCATCAACAGTTTTAAGGATTCCTTCTTTATTATAGTAATCAATAAGCGGCTGTGTCTGTTTATGATAAACATCAAGTCTCTTCTGAACTGTCTCAGGCATGTCATCATCACGGACAGTAAGTTTGCCGCCGCAAAGATCACAGATGCCTTCTGTTTTAGGAGGGTTATACTTGATATGGAATGTACCTCCGCATGCTACACAGGCTCTTCTGCCGCCCATTCTTGTAACAATTCTTTCATCAGGAACATCTACATCAATTGCATAATCCATTTTTTCATTCTTTGCTGCAAGACTGGCCGTAAGTGCCTCTGCCTGAGCAATTGTTCTTGGAAATCCGTCAAGGACATATCCGTTTGCACAATCGTCATTGGTAAATCTGTCCATAATCAACTCAAGTGTAAGTTCATCCGGAACCAGAAGACCCTGATCCATGTATGACTTTGCTTTCTTTCCAAGCTCTGTTCCGTTTTTAATATTTGCTCTGAAAATATCACCTGTTGAAATGTGAGGGATTCCGAATTTTGCAGCTATCATTTTAGCCTGTGTTCCTTTTCCCGCACCAGGTGCTCCTAACATAACGATTTTCATATGCCACCTCTTATGTTTTTACTTTAATATAAAAACTCAAATATAGTAATTAGAGCGGAACAATGTTGTACCGCTCTAATATACATATTTATGAATTTAAGAATCCTTTATAATGACGTTCTACCATCTGAGTTTCAATCTGCTTAAGTGTTTCAAGTACTACACCTACAACGATGATAAGTGATGTTCCTCCAAAAGAAACGCTTGCATTGAAAGCACCTGAGAAGAAAATTGGAATAAGAGCCACTACCGTAAGCATTGCTGCTCCGATAAGAACTATCTTATTTAATACAGATGTAAGATATTCTGTGGTTGGCTTACCCGGTCTGATACCCGGTATAAATCCACCCTGCTTCTTCATGTTATTTGCAACTTCAAGCGGATTGAATGTAATGCTTGTATAGAAGTATGCAAAGAATATGATAAGGGCAATATAAATCACTGCACCAAGTGTATACTTTAATTCTGCAAATGATTTAAAATTGAACCAATTGGAATCACTAAAAAGATATAATATCTTCTGCCATAATGTTGCATTTGGACCTGTTGCAGCATTAATGCCGAAGAATGATGATATAATCTGTGGGAACTGTAAAAATGAAATGGCAAAGATTACAGGTATTACGCCGGAGGTGTTAACCTTGAGCGGAATATATGTGCTGCTGCCGCCATACATTTTACGTCCAACAACTTTTTTGCTGTACTGAACAGGAATTCTTCTTGTTGCATCCTGAAGCATGATGATAAGAACTACCGTTACTGCAACCACAAGAATAATGATTGCTGCTGCAATGACACCATTAACAGCTGTACTTGCATTAACAACAAATACTCTGAAGAGATTTACAAAATCCGATGGAATCTTTGCAACGATGTTGATTGTAAGTATGATTGAAATACCATTACCAACACCATATTCGGTAATATTCTCACCAAGCCACATAAGGAATGCTGAACCTGCAGTAAAGCACACAACAATTACAAGAATGGTTGTTATCTTCTTGTCGTTTGTATATCCGCTTCTTGCGAAGCCGTAAGCCATTGCTGATGACTCAATAAGAGCAAGTGCAATAGTAAGATAACGGGAAATCTCTGCTATTTTCTTTCTTCCTGTTTCGCCATCCTTCTGCATTTCAGCAAGCTTAGGAATTGCAATAGTCATAAGCTGCATGATAATCGAAGATGTGATATACGGAGAAATATTTAATGCAAGGATGGACATCTGTGTGAATGAACCACCTGTAAGTGCATCAAAAAATCCAAGATTCATATTTGAAAGCCAGTTTGCAACCAGCGCCTGGTTAATACCAGGTGCCGGAATTGCTGAACCTATTCTTACTACTACAAGACAAAAGAATGTAAAAATTAACTTTTTACGGAGATCTTTTACCTTGAATGCATTGATGATTGTGCTAAACATATTAGATCACCTCTGCACTTCCACCAAGAGACTGGATTTTTTCAACGGCACTTGCACTGAATGCATCTACCTTAACATCAAGTTTCTTAGTTAACTCTCCATTTCCAAGAATTTTAACGCCATCTTTTGGATTGCTTACAACACCCTTAGCCATTAATGTTTCAACTGTTACTTCGTCTCCATCATTAAATACCTTATCAAGAGTGCTGATATTTACTGTTATAATTTCCTTAGTATTTCTGTTTTTGAAACCGCGCTTAGGAAGACGACGGTATAAAGGCATCTGACCACCTTCGAAGCCAATACGTGGAGCTCCAGAACGAGCTTTCTGTCCCTTATGACCCTTACCTGCTGTCTTACCATTTCCTGATCCATGACCACGGCCTCTTCTGAAGCTGTCGCTCTGTCTTGAACCTTCAGCTGGCTTTAACTCTGATAAATTCATCGCTGAACCTCCTTATATTAGATTTCTTCTACCTTAACTAAATGTTTAACCTGAGCAACCATTCCTCTGGTTGCAGCATTGTCAGGAAGAACACATGAGGAATTTGTCTTCTTTAAGCCAAGTGCCTCAACTGTCTTCTTATGCTTAGGAATTGCACCTATGGTAGATTTTACAAGTGTGATTTTTAACTCTGCCATATTACTCCTTTCCGTCACATCAAATTGTGACCGGATCTTTCTGATTAACTAAATCCTATAAATCACTAACTGAAATGCCACGCTTAGCAGCAACTTCTTCCGGAGTCTTAAGGTTCTTTAAGCCTTCGATTGTAGCAAGTACAACGTTCTGCTTGTTGTTTGAACCAAGTGACTTTGTTCTGATGTTCTTGAAACCAGCGAGCTCAAGTACGTTACGTGCAGGACCACCGGCGATGATACCTGTACCTTCAGGAGCCCTCTTAAGTAATACGGAAGCACTACCGAATTCACCAATGAAATCATGAGGAACACTGCCATTCTTATCAAGTGGTAATGAAATCATGTTCTTGATTGCATCTTCCTTGCCCTTACGGATAGCTTCTGGAACTTCAGTAGCCTTTCCTAATCCAGCGCCAACGTGTCCGTTCTGATCACCAACGATAACCAATGCTGCAAAACGCATATGACGGCCACCCTTAACAACCTTTGTTACACGCTTAATTGAAACAACCTTGTCAACTAATTCTAACTGACTGGCATCAATAATTTCACGTTTCATGCGATTACCTCCTAAAATACCAGACCAGCTTCACGAGCTGCTTCTGCTAAAGCCTTAATTTTTCCTGCATATATAAAGCCGCCTCTGTCAAATACAACTTCAGTGATTCCTGAAGCGAGAGCCTTCTTTGCTACAGCAGTACCAAGTGCTGCTGCTGCTTCTACATTATTTGTCTTCTCAAGAGAAGCCTTGAGATCCTTATCTAATGTTGAAACAGCTACAAGTGTCTTCTGAGCTTCATCATCAATAATCTGTGCATACATATGATTATTGCTTCTGAAAACTGCAAGACGTGGTCTCACGGAAGTACCGGAGAAACGATTACGAACTCTGAGATGCTTTTTTCTACGTACATCTGATCTACATTCTTTGCTTACCATAACTTATTCTCCTTTCTACTTCTTACCGGT
>CAZOZM010000028.1:0-10312 GCA_964584255.1 uncultured Lachnoclostridium sp.
TTGACACTCCCCACAGCTAAAGCAGGGGGATTCTTGTTTCAACCACTACTGCATTGGTTAATACCTTACGGTATTCAATGACTTACACAGTGTCCACAAGCTAGATTATACTGTTCCCATATGCCCTACGGGAAAATTAAAATTCATACTCTCTTCCATACTCTCTGGAATATTTTTTTTCACTGTCTAGTTCATTCTGCAATACGCGTTCTTGAATGTAAAAGGTATCTAATTCCTTTTCACTGATTTTTTCAATTGTCATTCCATATCTGCCTGCATCTGAGATTTCGTGTTGCATTTCTTTAGTGATATCACCGATCACAAGAACTTGATCTGCTTCATACAAAGATTCAACGAATATCATCGTTTTTTTCAGCGCTCTTAATTTTTCTTTTATCAGTCGTTTTTTATTTTTATTACAAATTAAGTAGTATCGAGAAAAACTTTTTAATTTCATTTTCAGACTCCCTAAATTTATTCGTAATCTACAAATACAAAATCATAGTTTTGACTATCCCAATTTACAGTTGCATATAAAAATGTATTCTTTTCATTTTCTAGTGTAAAATAAAGCTGCATAGATTTTTCTTTGTAATTTACCTGCACTACATTTGTGCAATAAACTTTATCAATGTCATAACCGGCGGCATAGATTTCTTTTTGCATCTGTTTTGTAAAGTCAGTAATGTCATTTATATACTGCTCTAACTCCTGGTCCATATCTAAAATCTGAAAATCTATTGATTCTATGTATTCATCGGTTATTTCTCTGTTATTGATTATATTATCTGCTGTAATTTCTTGCTTTATTTCAGATATATCAAGTTCTCGTTTTGATTCGTTTGTTTTTGGCGTTTTTGATGTTATATCATCTTTTGGTTTATACAAATTCCAATAGCACAACCCACAAACAAACACAGTTGTTGCTATAATCAATGCACTTATATATAATATTTTCTTTTTCATTTTATTACCATTACATATACTGTGTTGGATTTACAGGGTTCCCATTAATCTCCAACTGAAAATGCAAATGATTTCCTGAAGAATATCCCGTGGTTCCAACACAACCTATCTGTTGTCCTTTTTTTACTGTTTGTCCTGCACTTACACATAATTTCGAATGATGCATGTACTTAGTTACGAAACCATTCCCATGATCTATGACCACCCAATTTCCGGCACTATCGCTCCAACCAGCAATTATTACACTTCCTTCTTTTGCTGCATAAGTAGGTGTTCCAGCCGGAGCAGCATAATCTACTCCGTTGTGATAGGAATTGTCCCATTCTCGATATCCAAAGGTGCTAGATATGTAAGTAAGTTCTGGACAAGGATGACAAAAAGTACCATCACCTACAACTAGAATCTCCGAACTTCCTTTTTCAAAACTTGCCACTGTCATATTGTCAAATTTGTACAAATCATACGTCTGATATAGATTGATCAATTTTTGCGGATAATCCGGATCAGTAGCATATCCAGCTCTCCATATAGCATAGGCCCAATCATCATCGTTTTTAGCTGATTCTGTTTGTGCTGTATATCGTTCTGTACATAACAAGATAGCATGATCCTCAATGCTTTCTTTCACATTGTTATATTTTCTGAAAGGTTCATTTATTGTAATATACGTTGATCCAGTATATTCTTGGGTAGCATAAAGCTTTGAGCCAGCAGTTCCACTCCCTTTGATCCCAAATAAATTGTTACATTCATATGCAAGTAAAGATAAACCACCTGGATAGTTTCCTCTACTCTCTAGGATAATCTGAGCTAGTGTTAATGCAGCGGGTACGCCATATTTCTCTTGCGTTTCTAGCGAACCAATAATCATGTCATTTGTTAATATTTTAGGAAGGTTTTCTATCTGTATGGATTTTTCTTTCTCTGTTTTTTCTTTATTTCCAAACAATACATAACTTTGTTGATAGCTTTGGATAATCCCACCGATACCTACAATCGTAAGTACTACCATCAAAATGCCTGCAATGATTGCTCCTTTTTTAAAAAAACGCATTTAGATTCCTCCTGTAAATAACTGCTTCTCTTCCTCTGTTACATGCACGTGGAACTCTAGATTTTGTTCGCCTGAAATACAAAGAATGTTATCCCCCATTTCTAAGGTTGGAATCCTTGATATCTGTGATTGCGTTAATTCGTTTTGGAAAACAGTATTGATCAAACTTAATGCATTTCCATCTTGATGGAATATGAATTTATATTGTGTTAATTCAAATACAGTTTTTAGTTTATTGATTGCGATATCGGAACTTCCTTCCGGCACATAATCTCGAATGGATTGACTGGCCATCATGATCCCACCAAAATATTTTCGTGCTTCTCTTAAATAAATAGTAATCAAATCCAATGCTTGCAGTTTTTGCGTATTGATCCAACGATGCGATTCGTCTATGATGATTAAAAACTTAACGATATCCTGCTTTTTGATTTTTTCTTTATTGTATAAATCATTCATAACTTGTCCATTCGTTACACAGTTGTCCCAACATAGAGATACCATATTAAAGATTACGGCATCAAATATCTGTGGCTCTAGTTCTTTAATCGTGGAAATGTCAAATGTAACAATCTGTTCATCCAATATATTTTCTAATGACGTATATCCGTTAAATATAGATCCATATGTAGCTACAATATTTTCTAACGTATTTTTTATATTATCTAGGATTAATAAATTTTTCTTTGCAACTTCCTCTTCCATCGGATTATATTTACTTGCTGATATCTTATTCATTTTTTTAATTGTGTAATCAAGAAGATCACCGAATGTAGGGTAGCTTTTTGCTGGAAGTCCAGTAATTTGAATCTCGCGATTCTCCAGTTCTGGATTCAGATCAAATTCAAAGTATAATTCTCTGATCAGATTTGCAAAATGCGTAATCTCTTGTTGTTCTGCTCCTGGCACAAGGAATTTATAAATTGTCGTTACTTTAGATATATGGCGCTGAAAATTAACTGTTTCAATTTCGCCTGAACGAAGAATTTCTAATGGATTCAACATTCCGTTTGTACCATCCAACTTTATGATCTTTCCACCTCTAGCTTTTGTAAGAGTTGCAAATTCCCCGGATATATCAAATGTGCGTACATAATCCCCTCTTGCTGCACGATCATCAAACCGTTTTTTCAACCACGTTGATTTTCCAGATCCCATGGTTCCGAACACGACAGAGTTGTAATATAGTCTTGTGGCTGTTTTTGTAAATTCGTCAAATAGTACATTACCACCACATGGCGTATATCCTGCATAAGATCCTTCCGGATCATCTAAAGAAGAAAAATGAAATGGATTGCCAATTGCTAATGCCTGCGTAGTGATTGGTTGTCCTGGCACATCAAATGGATTTGCTGTTTGCTCTGTATACGATTGGTATACGGATATCCATTCATTTTTAGATTCGTTCAAAAATACGGCAGCTCGATAAGTGTTACTCTCTAATATATTGATCAGTTTTTTTACCTTCTCTTCTAATGCTGCTTTACTCCTGTCTGATATAAAAATTCTAATTTTTACAAGTTTGATTACCTCTCCCAATGACGATATTTCCTGATACAACGTTTTCATTTCTTTTACACGTTGTTCTGCATCGTATTGTTCTACGAAATCTTGTGCATATTGATAACGTACCATTTGTTCTTTTAAAGATTTATTGATGTTTTTCATAACTTCTGTTACATCGTCTGTTGAGATGTCTATTGTTGTAACAGTATCTTTAATTCGACAAACTGTGCGTAACCAGCTTGCGTATACTTTTCCCGGAAATTTATAAATATGTAAACAACATTCATACCCTGTTCCAGTGCGAATCATTCCTTCATCACGAAAGGATATCCCTCCTTGCGGTTGTATCTTGCTAATTAAAAGGAAATCTGTTTTTACTGTATCTTCCGGTTTTGTTTTTTTTAAACTTCTCATATGTCTCTCCCCTTAACTTAGAATATGTGAGAACATTTATTCATCAGTTTATACAAGATTTGAATTTTTTTGTCTGCACTTATTTCTTCTAGTAATCCCATTTTTCCAGTAGACAATACACTCAATATAGATCTGCGGTTATTTTCGAAAGTATTCTTATCTTTTGAGTAATACATCAAATAAAATTCTCTTGACGTACTATTTTTCTCCAACCATTCTAACTGATAAATCTTTTTTTCCTGTGCTTTTCTAATTTCAGGATTTTTCGTATGTTCCATCTTATATCTCCAATATTCCTGCTGACATGAAGTGTTACATGGATAATTCATCGTAACAATTTTTAGATCATCTGGATAAGTTTTATACAGTTTCACAAACTTCATTGCATCCCAATTGAGTTCATCTTCTGATGCACTATTTAAATCTTTTGTATGGATCTTAAAAAAGTCCATATACATCCCATTTCTCATAACAAAACATTTCAAGTTCTGATCATAATAATCAACGGTTGGAATTTTAGTAAATTGTGGATCTACTTTTACAACTTCATCTTCTTGTATTTCTTTCTCTTTTGCTAATTTTCTTTTTTTACATTTTGTAACGATCAATACAATAAATAGAACAATACAGACTATAAGAATAAGAAATCCCACACTTAATGTAACTATACTCTGAAGGTCAAACATCTTCTTCCTCCTTTTTTATCGTAGTATATGCAATCTTTGTCGGACGATATACGCATCTATCTCTTTTTAGATAAATAATCACTGTTTGATAAATTCTTCTCTTTTTATTTATTGGACTTGGTAAAGTTAATAATACAGCCATGATTATAGAAAAAATCCAAAAAGGAATCTGCAATGCCTGATGTACAACATTTGCTAAAAGTGAAGTTAAAATCATGTATGCAATTAAAAAGAAAAAATCAAGTGCATACATCCATAGCATGACTTTTGTTTCCGATTTTATTTCTTGTGGCATTGTATACGATTCATTGATCATTCTATCATTTCCTTTCTAGGTACTATTTATAGTACCTTTTATTTTTTCTTTTTTGTTGATGTGTTTGTTTGTTTTTTCGATGGTTCTAAATTAATTGTTTTTTGATCAGAAAAGCTATTTTCTTTCCTTGATATTGGTCGATTTTTTCCTTGATTTTTCGTAACATCGACATTCAAATCCATATCTTGCAAACTTGCATTTTCCTGCATATTTTTTGAAATATCTTTCTCTTTATCGCTTGTTTCTGCCGAATTATTTTCTAAACTGATATCTCCAGGATCTGCTGTTGTTTGTGTATCTTTCGGTATGTCATTTTGATCATTAGTATCCAAATCTAATTCATTAAGATCCTGTGGATTTGCATATTTACTCCATGCATCATTCTGACTATCCGAAGGTCCATCATTTGTAACACCACTAACCCCATTCATATCATTTTCATCGTTTTGTGATTGCTTCCAATCCTGCTCCATCTGTTCGCTGGCTGATGCTCCAGAGACACCACTTTTATCAGAATCGGATAAATCCAACATATCACTAGATGAATTTTCAGGATTTTTTTCATTCATTGTTTTTTCACCTGATAATCCATCTTTTTCTAAATTTGAATCCTCTGTAGGATTATGATTTTGATTTGCGCTGTTTTGCTCATTATCTTTAGCAGATGAAGTGTTCTTGCTATCTGGAGGTACATTACTATCGTCTTTTTCATTGCCTCCGTTTTGTTGCCTTAACTCGTTCAAAATTCCCTCTTGCGTCTTTTGCATCTGATGCGAACGTGCAAGGTTCGCAGCTCCACCAACTGCGTGTGAAGCACCTCGAACCATATGCTGTGCAGCTATTAGTTTTCCTACAGTACTATTAAGACCAGCATCAATCCCTGTGAGCTGCTGTATGATGTTAGGACCATCTATAATAGCAAATGTAATAAATGCTAAAAAGACATAATAAACTACACCATTCCCATATGTGTCACTTATAAATCTTTCTGCCAAATAATATAGTTTTAGCAATACTGATGTCAGTAATAAAACAATATACCCGTTAATTATCGACTGTAATATTTTCACGGTCTTTTGAACACCGTTTAAATTAGCCGAATATAAAGGTGCAATAATTCTTGCAGTTACTATTTCGATGACAATCCTAACTACTTTGTAACTTATACAGATATATAAAATACATGTGCATAACAACGTTATGTAAATCGGAAAATAATCGACTTTATATCGATAATAAAATTCATTAAAGAAATCATTATCATCACTACTATTCCATCCAAATCCATTGTATACATCCGCTAAAGCATCCACTATTGATCCATCTTCCGCGTAATAATACGTCAATTTTTTTCCGAGGATTCCATCTTTCCCTTTTGCATCTTTTGATAATCTTTCGCTTTCGTAATTTAATACTTCGTTGATTTCAATTCTATCAATATCAAACGAATTATCTGGATAATGACATGTCGAAAGATCAAAGGAACCGTCTGCTAATACTGTTAACCCACCACATTGACTATCTATATATAAGAGATCGTATAAATGGGTATTCACGACCTCATCTGCAATAGTTCCTGATCCTGCTATTTCATTCATGGCTGATTGGATTGGACTTTGCAATGTAGCTAACAACCAAGAAGGCAATGCCAATGAGATTACAATCATAAAAAGTGCTGGTAATATTTTTGGTTTCTTTTCATGATCAATGATCAATATGATTCCTAATCCACAAATAGAAACGGCCATAATTGCTCCAAATAACACTTCCAATTTGTCCATCATATCTGAGCTTTCAATGTATTGTGTAAAATCTATAAATCCTATGGATTTGCTATATAAAAGCGCACATGCATCTGCAACCCACACAAAGAGCTTAACAATTGCCCATCCAACGGATCGAAAAAAGGAAGTAATAAGATTATTTTCTACAAACAAATCTGGAAAATTTGTTAATACAGAAATAATCGTGCTATCCTCTGTTGCCAATACATTGGTTGATAGACAAACCGTACATAGAATTATAAAGCCTATAATTATTAACGTTTTCTTACCTTTCTTCTTCATGTTTTCTCCTTTTTTCGTATGCTCTGATTTTTTCAAATAAGGCTTCATCTTGTTCTCTTTTTACCTCAATAGAGGACAATGCAGAACACATTTCTAATTCTTTTATAATCATATCTGCTTCTCTACGAGTTTCTTGAATCATACATAATTCCAACATTTGATTCTCCTGCCAACCTACTTTTTAACGTTCCATTTAGGGATTGTTTATCAAAAGCATCCATAAAAGGATATTGATTTATAACACTGATCAATTTTGCCAAAGAAATATCGCTATCTTCATTGATGCCATAGGTAGCCATGTCTGTCCCCATATTTTTTTCTAATAGTTCTAATACTTGATTTCTTATATCGGGCTGTAAATCTTGAAAATTTACAACTTCTTTTTTCGTATTTTCTGTAATTTTAAACCTCGCAAATGACATGTGAAAATCCCAAATTCGTTGCGTTGGATCGATAGCCTTCCTGCTTTCACTGTTGATATCTTTGAGATTTATATCATCTGGATCAGGAAATGTGTCTTGTAAATATTCGTAGCGATATAAAAATCTTGTTCCTGTATCAATGGAATTAAAGATTGGATATGGGAATATATCATTTCCATTTAAATCAGTTCTTTTCATAGAACGTATGACAACACATTCGCCTTTTCTTAATCGCATTAATTTGTTTGGATCTAATAGTGCTTCATCATCGATCATTTCTGTAAACGATTTATCAAGACTTAATTTCTTTCCGCTACGTTGCAAATTCACACGTGTTTCTGTTCCTAAATCCTTTGAGATACTTTCTGCAACATCATAGCTATTCGCGAGGATGTAGATTTTATTACCACAGTTCGACACTATTGTATCTGCAGCTTCGCCGTAAACTCGATTGAGCATGGAATAGTCCTGAATATAAAGATCAAACGAAATATTTCTTCCAAGACAAACGGTAATCATACTTTCCATATCATCAATTTCCGGCATACTTCCAAATTCATCACAAATAAATTTTACATGTCGCTTACATCTTCCAACTGTTTTACTACAAGTTTCTGCGAGATAATAGTAAACCTGTCTGATAAATGCGACAGCCAAAAAATGTTTTGATCTGTTGTAATCTGGGATTCCCATAAATACTGCTACTGGTCGTTCTCCAAATCCGACTTGTTTGAAATCCATCGTACTTTCCGCAGTCATTTTCGCAATTGCCCTACTCTGAAAAACATTCAGTCCTGTTAATAAATTCGCTAAAATACTTCCCTTTGTTTTAGCACCAGAAACCATTGCCGTTGCATAGCGCATTTTCCCTGGATCTAAAGGTGGACGTACTCGAAAGAACTCATCCAAAGCCATATCATCACTATTACCAAGCGATTGTTGCGAAAGCTCGACAACCATATTTAAAATCGAATAGACATTGATACATTTTTCATATTTGTCAACATAATAAAATTCCTCTTCTTCTGGAATGTATGATATCTTCGGACTTAAAAATTCATCTTCTTGATTCTTTTTACAATCCGCTTTTAAAATATAATAGTCTCGTTTCAATTTTTCTTTTTGGATGCCCTCTCGAGAAACTAAATTTTTATAAAGTTCTACTTTTCTTGTATAAGCTTCCAATCTTTTCGTATTTAAACGTTCATCTTCATATAAACAATCATTTACATGAGACAAAATCAGTGCAGAAAATACACCACTTGAAGTTTCGTCAAAGAATTTATCATTTCCACTATTTTCATCACTATTGGGACTATAAACGGAATACGCAAACGAATCTGCCAACAACTCCGCTTCATCGAACAATTTCTTTTTATAGTAATCAATGATCAATGTTAATGGATTATATCCCATAGAATGTAACGGATCTATGAGGTTAAAGAAATATGTATCATATCCTCGTTCTTCCAAAGTTTTTTTTGATGATCTATACAATTCTGATTTTGGATCTAAGATAATCATTGATGCCTTTTCTTCTGCTCGCGAATATACATCAATAGAAGGTATTACAAAAAATTCACCTTTTCCTGATCGTGTCATACCGATGATCAGATTGTTTGTTGGACTCGTATCGATGTACAACTTATCTCGAAAACGTGAGATGATCGTTCCACCTGCACCTGGGAACTCTTCTTCTTTTTCTGGTATCTCTTTATATTGTTGTTTGATCTCTTCGACAGTCACAAAGCGAGAATTTCCTTTTTGATCCACATTAAAATGTTCTTGCGATAAAGATGTTTTTATTTGATAAATTAACATTGCATCAAGAACTACCATAATAAGTACTACCATTAAGTAAATTAAACGAACAGTTTTTGATGTCAGCAATAGCTGTAGATCCAAGAAGATAAATCCTAATTTAAACTGAAAACCTGTAACACCTGATTTGATCAAATCTAAGAACATATTTATGATCAGATTAACTAACGATAATCCAATAAAATCAAACAGGATAACGATTAGAATAATCATATATTTTCTTGATAAAAATTGATTGATTCGATTTAATTGTGACTTGTTTTTCGTTAAAGCCAATACATCATTTTTTATATCTTTAATCATAATTTTTTCCTTGTGTTTCTTGTAATCTCAATAATTGACTTATCATATCTTCATAGTCCATATAAAATAATGTTCTAGGGACTGCTTGTATTGCTTTTTCTTTTTGGGAATAAATTTTTTCATCCAATGCTTTTAATTGAAAAGATTTCTGATCAATCAATACAATCCGATAAAACTCTTGATCTGAAATACCAAAAAACGAATCGTGAATATCATTGATCTGATCCATTTTTTGCACAGAACATAATTCTAAAATCTCTTTCATTTTCTTCTCTCTTTTTTAAAGAAGGAAGGTACCATAAATAGTACCTTCCTCTATTTTTAAAACACAAACTTACTACTGATTTCTGTTGCAAGCGTAGTTGCAAGTAATACGATTCCACATCCAAGTACTACAAATGGTAATGCTGACTTCGCAGCTTGTTTTGATTTTTCCGATGGAATAATAAATAAAAATCCAACAACTATTAATGCAGCCGCAACTGCAAGATGAATTACTGGTGTGACTGAATTTACCACGTTGTATAAGCCGTTCATTAATTGTTCCATGTTTTGTTTCCTTTCTTTACTTTCTTATTTTTCCGTTTTTAGACAACTCATTATTCTCATTTAAGAATCTTATTTGACACTCCCCACAGCTAACGCAGGGGGATTCTTGTTTCAACCACTACTGCATTGGTTAATACCTTACGGTATTCAATGACTTACACAGTGTCCACAAGCTAGATTATACTGTTCCCGTATGCCCTACGGTGCAG
>CAZOZM010000029.1:0-10301 GCA_964584255.1 uncultured Lachnoclostridium sp.
CTAAAGCAGGGGGATTCTTGTTTCAACCACTACTGCATTGGTTAATACCTTACGGTATTCAATGACTTACACAGTGTCCACAAGCTAGATTATACTGTTCCCATATGCCCTACGGGAAAATTAAAATTCATACTCTCTTCCATACTCTCTGGAATATTTTTTTTCACTGTCTAGTTCATTCTGCAATACGCGTTCTTGAATGTAAAAGGTATCTAATTCCTTTTCACTGATTTTTTCAATTGTCATTCCATATCTGCCTGCATCTGAGATTTCGTGTTGCATTTCTTTAGTGATATCACCGATCACAAGAACTTGATCTGCTTCATACAAAGATTCAACGAATATCATCGTTTTTTTCAGCGCTCTTAATTTTTCTTTTATCAGTCGTTTTTTATTTTTATTACAAATTAAGTAGTATCGAGAAAAACTTTTTAATTTCATTTTCAGACTCCCTAAATTTATTCGTAATCTACAAATACAAAATCATAGTTTTGACTATCCCAATTTACAGTTGCATATAAAAATGTATTCTTTTCATTTTCTAGTGTAAAATAAAGCTGCATAGATTTTTCTTTGTAATTTACCTGCACTACATTTGTGCAATAAACTTTATCAATGTCATAACCGGCGGCATAGATTTCTTTTTGCATCTGTTTTGTAAAGTCAGTAATGTCATTTATATACTGCTCTAACTCCTGGTCCATATCTAAAATCTGAAAATCTATTGATTCTATGTATTCATCGGTTATTTCTCTGTTATTGATTATATTATCTGCTGTAATTTCTTGCTTTATTTCAGATATATCAAGTTCTCGTTTTGATTCGTTTGTTTTTGGCGTTTTTGATGTTATATCATCTTTTGGTTTATACAAATTCCAATAGCACAACCCACAAACAAACACAGTTGTTGCTATAATCAATGCACTTATATATAATATTTTCTTTTTCATTTTATTACCATTACATATACTGTGTTGGATTTACAGGGTTCCCATTAATCTCCAACTGAAAATGCAAATGATTTCCTGAAGAATATCCCGTGGTTCCAACACAACCTATCTGTTGTCCTTTTTTTACTGTTTGTCCTGCACTTACACATAATTTCGAATGATGCATGTACTTAGTTACGAAACCATTCCCATGATCTATGACCACCCAATTTCCGGCACTATCGCTCCAACCAGCAATTATTACACTTCCTTCTTTTGCTGCATAAGTAGGTGTTCCAGCCGGAGCAGCATAATCTACTCCGTTGTGATAGGAATTGTCCCATTCTCGATATCCAAAGGTGCTAGATATGTAAGTAAGTTCTGGACAAGGATGACAAAAAGTACCATCACCTACAACTAGAATCTCCGAACTTCCTTTTTCAAAACTTGCCACTGTCATATTGTCAAATTTGTACAAATCATACGTCTGATATAGATTGATCAATTTTTGCGGATAATCCGGATCAGTAGCATATCCAGCTCTCCATATAGCATAGGCCCAATCATCATCGTTTTTAGCTGATTCTGTTTGTGCTGTATATCGTTCTGTACATAACAAGATAGCATGATCCTCAATGCTTTCTTTCACATTGTTATATTTTCTGAAAGGTTCATTTATTGTAATATACGTTGATCCAGTATATTCTTGGGTAGCATAAAGCTTTGAGCCAGCAGTTCCACTCCCTTTGATCCCAAATAAATTGTTACATTCATATGCAAGTAAAGATAAACCACCTGGATAGTTTCCTCTACTCTCTAGGATAATCTGAGCTAGTGTTAATGCAGCGGGTACGCCATATTTCTCTTGCGTTTCTAGCGAACCAATAATCATGTCATTTGTTAATATTTTAGGAAGGTTTTCTATCTGTATGGATTTTTCTTTCTCTGTTTTTTCTTTATTTCCAAACAATACATAACTTTGTTGATAGCTTTGGATAATCCCACCGATACCTACAATCGTAAGTACTACCATCAAAATGCCTGCAATGATTGCTCCTTTTTTAAAAAAACGCATTTAGATTCCTCCTGTAAATAACTGCTTCTCTTCCTCTGTTACATGCACGTGGAACTCTAGATTTTGTTCGCCTGAAATACAAAGAATGTTATCCCCCATTTCTAAGGTTGGAATCCTTGATATCTGTGATTGCGTTAATTCGTTTTGGAAAACAGTATTGATCAAACTTAATGCATTTCCATCTTGATGGAATATGAATTTATATTGTGTTAATTCAAATACAGTTTTTAGTTTATTGATTGCGATATCGGAACTTCCTTCCGGCACATAATCTCGAATGGATTGACTGGCCATCATGATCCCACCAAAATATTTTCGTGCTTCTCTTAAATAAATAGTAATCAAATCCAATGCTTGCAGTTTTTGCGTATTGATCCAACGATGCGATTCGTCTATGATGATTAAAAACTTAACGATATCCTGCTTTTTGATTTTTTCTTTATTGTATAAATCATTCATAACTTGTCCATTCGTTACACAGTTGTCCCAACATAGAGATACCATATTAAAGATTACGGCATCAAATATCTGTGGCTCTAGTTCTTTAATCGTGGAAATGTCAAATGTAACAATCTGTTCATCCAATATATTTTCTAATGACGTATATCCGTTAAATATAGATCCATATGTAGCTACAATATTTTCTAACGTATTTTTTATATTATCTAGGATTAATAAATTTTTCTTTGCAACTTCCTCTTCCATCGGATTATATTTACTTGCTGATATCTTATTCATTTTTTTAATTGTGTAATCAAGAAGATCACCGAATGTAGGGTAGCTTTTTGCTGGAAGTCCAGTAATTTGAATCTCGCGATTCTCCAGTTCTGGATTCAGATCAAATTCAAAGTATAATTCTCTGATCAGATTTGCAAAATGCGTAATCTCTTGTTGTTCTGCTCCTGGCACAAGGAATTTATAAATTGTCGTTACTTTAGATATATGGCGCTGAAAATTAACTGTTTCAATTTCGCCTGAACGAAGAATTTCTAATGGATTCAACATTCCGTTTGTACCATCCAACTTTATGATCTTTCCACCTCTAGCTTTTGTAAGAGTTGCAAATTCCCCGGATATATCAAATGTGCGTACATAATCCCCTCTTGCTGCACGATCATCAAACCGTTTTTTCAACCACGTTGATTTTCCAGATCCCATGGTTCCGAACACGACAGAGTTGTAATATAGTCTTGTGGCTGTTTTTGTAAATTCGTCAAATAGTACATTACCACCACATGGCGTATATCCTGCATAAGATCCTTCCGGATCATCTAAAGAAGAAAAATGAAATGGATTGCCAATTGCTAATGCCTGCGTAGTGATTGGTTGTCCTGGCACATCAAATGGATTTGCTGTTTGCTCTGTATACGATTGGTATACGGATATCCATTCATTTTTAGATTCGTTCAAAAATACGGCAGCTCGATAAGTGTTACTCTCTAATATATTGATCAGTTTTTTTACCTTCTCTTCTAATGCTGCTTTACTCCTGTCTGATATAAAAATTCTAATTTTTACAAGTTTGATTACCTCTCCCAATGACGATATTTCCTGATACAACGTTTTCATTTCTTTTACACGTTGTTCTGCATCGTATTGTTCTACGAAATCTTGTGCATATTGATAACGTACCATTTGTTCTTTTAAAGATTTATTGATGTTTTTCATAACTTCTGTTACATCGTCTGTTGAGATGTCTATTGTTGTAACAGTATCTTTAATTCGACAAACTGTGCGTAACCAGCTTGCGTATACTTTTCCCGGAAATTTATAAATATGTAAACAACATTCATACCCTGTTCCAGTGCGAATCATTCCTTCATCACGAAAGGATATCCCTCCTTGCGGTTGTATCTTGCTAATTAAAAGGAAATCTGTTTTTACTGTATCTTCCGGTTTTGTTTTTTTTAAACTTCTCATATGTCTCTCCCCTTAACTTAGAATATGTGAGAACATTTATTCATCAGTTTATACAAGATTTGAATTTTTTTGTCTGCACTTATTTCTTCTAGTAATCCCATTTTTCCAGTAGACAATACACTCAATATAGATCTGCGGTTATTTTCGAAAGTATTCTTATCTTTTGAGTAATACATCAAATAAAATTCTCTTGACGTACTATTTTTCTCCAACCATTCTAACTGATAAATCTTTTTTTCCTGTGCTTTTCTAATTTCAGGATTTTTCGTATGTTCCATCTTATATCTCCAATATTCCTGCTGACATGAAGTGTTACATGGATAATTCATCGTAACAATTTTTAGATCATCTGGATAAGTTTTATACAGTTTCACAAACTTCATTGCATCCCAATTGAGTTCATCTTCTGATGCACTATTTAAATCTTTTGTATGGATCTTAAAAAAGTCCATATACATCCCATTTCTCATAACAAAACATTTCAAGTTCTGATCATAATAATCAACGGTTGGAATTTTAGTAAATTGTGGATCTACTTTTACAACTTCATCTTCTTGTATTTCTTTCTCTTTTGCTAATTTTCTTTTTTTACATTTTGTAACGATCAATACAATAAATAGAACAATACAGACTATAAGAATAAGAAATCCCACACTTAATGTAACTATACTCTGAAGGTCAAACATCTTCTTCCTCCTTTTTTATCGTAGTATATGCAATCTTTGTCGGACGATATACGCATCTATCTCTTTTTAGATAAATAATCACTGTTTGATAAATTCTTCTCTTTTTATTTATTGGACTTGGTAAAGTTAATAATACAGCCATGATTATAGAAAAAATCCAAAAAGGAATCTGCAATGCCTGATGTACAACATTTGCTAAAAGTGAAGTTAAAATCATGTATGCAATTAAAAAGAAAAAATCAAGTGCATACATCCATAGCATGACTTTTGTTTCCGATTTTATTTCTTGTGGCATTGTATACGATTCATTGATCATTCTATCATTTCCTTTCTAGGTACTATTTATAGTACCTTTTATTTTTTCTTTTTTGTTGATGTGTTTGTTTGTTTTTTCGATGGTTCTAAATTAATTGTTTTTTGATCAGAAAAGCTATTTTCTTTCCTTGATATTGGTCGATTTTTTCCTTGATTTTTCGTAACATCGACATTCAAATCCATATCTTGCAAACTTGCATTTTCCTGCATATTTTTTGAAATATCTTTCTCTTTATCGCTTGTTTCTGCCGAATTATTTTCTAAACTGATATCTCCAGGATCTGCTGTTGTTTGTGTATCTTTCGGTATGTCATTTTGATCATTAGTATCCAAATCTAATTCATTAAGATCCTGTGGATTTGCATATTTACTCCATGCATCATTCTGACTATCCGAAGGTCCATCATTTGTAACACCACTAACCCCATTCATATCATTTTCATCGTTTTGTGATTGCTTCCAATCCTGCTCCATCTGTTCGCTGGCTGATGCTCCAGAGACACCACTTTTATCAGAATCGGATAAATCCAACATATCACTAGATGAATTTTCAGGATTTTTTTCATTCATTGTTTTTTCACCTGATAATCCATCTTTTTCTAAATTTGAATCCTCTGTAGGATTATGATTTTGATTTGCGCTGTTTTGCTCATTATCTTTAGCAGATGAAGTGTTCTTGCTATCTGGAGGTACATTACTATCGTCTTTTTCATTGCCTCCGTTTTGTTGCCTTAACTCGTTCAAAATTCCCTCTTGCGTCTTTTGCATCTGATGCGAACGTGCAAGGTTCGCAGCTCCACCAACTGCGTGTGAAGCACCTCGAACCATATGCTGTGCAGCTATTAGTTTTCCTACAGTACTATTAAGACCAGCATCAATCCCTGTGAGCTGCTGTATGATGTTAGGACCATCTATAATAGCAAATGTAATAAATGCTAAAAAGACATAATAAACTACACCATTCCCATATGTGTCACTTATAAATCTTTCTGCCAAATAATATAGTTTTAGCAATACTGATGTCAGTAATAAAACAATATACCCGTTAATTATCGACTGTAATATTTTCACGGTCTTTTGAACACCGTTTAAATTAGCCGAATATAAAGGTGCAATAATTCTTGCAGTTACTATTTCGATGACAATCCTAACTACTTTGTAACTTATACAGATATATAAAATACATGTGCATAACAACGTTATGTAAATCGGAAAATAATCGACTTTATATCGATAATAAAATTCATTAAAGAAATCATTATCATCACTACTATTCCATCCAAATCCATTGTATACATCCGCTAAAGCATCCACTATTGATCCATCTTCCGCGTAATAATACGTCAATTTTTTTCCGAGGATTCCATCTTTCCCTTTTGCATCTTTTGATAATCTTTCGCTTTCGTAATTTAATACTTCGTTGATTTCAATTCTATCAATATCAAACGAATTATCTGGATAATGACATGTCGAAAGATCAAAGGAACCGTCTGCTAATACTGTTAACCCACCACATTGACTATCTATATATAAGAGATCGTATAAATGGGTATTCACGACCTCATCTGCAATAGTTCCTGATCCTGCTATTTCATTCATGGCTGATTGGATTGGACTTTGCAATGTAGCTAACAACCAAGAAGGCAATGCCAATGAGATTACAATCATAAAAAGTGCTGGTAATATTTTTGGTTTCTTTTCATGATCAATGATCAATATGATTCCTAATCCACAAATAGAAACGGCCATAATTGCTCCAAATAACACTTCCAATTTGTCCATCATATCTGAGCTTTCAATGTATTGTGTAAAATCTATAAATCCTATGGATTTGCTATATAAAAGCGCACATGCATCTGCAACCCACACAAAGAGCTTAACAATTGCCCATCCAACGGATCGAAAAAAGGAAGTAATAAGATTATTTTCTACAAACAAATCTGGAAAATTTGTTAATACAGAAATAATCGTGCTATCCTCTGTTGCCAATACATTGGTTGATAGACAAACCGTACATAGAATTATAAAGCCTATAATTATTAACGTTTTCTTACCTTTCTTCTTCATGTTTTCTCCTTTTTTCGTATGCTCTGATTTTTTCAAATAAGGCTTCATCTTGTTCTCTTTTTACCTCAATAGAGGACAATGCAGAACACATTTCTAATTCTTTTATAATCATATCTGCTTCTCTACGAGTTTCTTGAATCATACATAATTCCAACATTTGATTCTCCTGCCAACCTACTTTTTAACGTTCCATTTAGGGATTGTTTATCAAAAGCATCCATAAAAGGATATTGATTTATAACACTGATCAATTTTGCCAAAGAAATATCGCTATCTTCATTGATGCCATAGGTAGCCATGTCTGTCCCCATATTTTTTTCTAATAGTTCTAATACTTGATTTCTTATATCGGGCTGTAAATCTTGAAAATTTACAACTTCTTTTTTCGTATTTTCTGTAATTTTAAACCTCGCAAATGACATGTGAAAATCCCAAATTCGTTGCGTTGGATCGATAGCCTTCCTGCTTTCACTGTTGATATCTTTGAGATTTATATCATCTGGATCAGGAAATGTGTCTTGTAAATATTCGTAGCGATATAAAAATCTTGTTCCTGTATCAATGGAATTAAAGATTGGATATGGGAATATATCATTTCCATTTAAATCAGTTCTTTTCATAGAACGTATGACAACACATTCGCCTTTTCTTAATCGCATTAATTTGTTTGGATCTAATAGTGCTTCATCATCGATCATTTCTGTAAACGATTTATCAAGACTTAATTTCTTTCCGCTACGTTGCAAATTCACACGTGTTTCTGTTCCTAAATCCTTTGAGATACTTTCTGCAACATCATAGCTATTCGCGAGGATGTAGATTTTATTACCACAGTTCGACACTATTGTATCTGCAGCTTCGCCGTAAACTCGATTGAGCATGGAATAGTCCTGAATATAAAGATCAAACGAAATATTTCTTCCAAGACAAACGGTAATCATACTTTCCATATCATCAATTTCCGGCATACTTCCAAATTCATCACAAATAAATTTTACATGTCGCTTACATCTTCCAACTGTTTTACTACAAGTTTCTGCGAGATAATAGTAAACCTGTCTGATAAATGCGACAGCCAAAAAATGTTTTGATCTGTTGTAATCTGGGATTCCCATAAATACTGCTACTGGTCGTTCTCCAAATCCGACTTGTTTGAAATCCATCGTACTTTCCGCAGTCATTTTCGCAATTGCCCTACTCTGAAAAACATTCAGTCCTGTTAATAAATTCGCTAAAATACTTCCCTTTGTTTTAGCACCAGAAACCATTGCCGTTGCATAGCGCATTTTCCCTGGATCTAAAGGTGGACGTACTCGAAAGAACTCATCCAAAGCCATATCATCACTATTACCAAGCGATTGTTGCGAAAGCTCGACAACCATATTTAAAATCGAATAGACATTGATACATTTTTCATATTTGTCAACATAATAAAATTCCTCTTCTTCTGGAATGTATGATATCTTCGGACTTAAAAATTCATCTTCTTGATTCTTTTTACAATCCGCTTTTAAAATATAATAGTCTCGTTTCAATTTTTCTTTTTGGATGCCCTCTCGAGAAACTAAATTTTTATAAAGTTCTACTTTTCTTGTATAAGCTTCCAATCTTTTCGTATTTAAACGTTCATCTTCATATAAACAATCATTTACATGAGACAAAATCAGTGCAGAAAATACACCACTTGAAGTTTCGTCAAAGAATTTATCATTTCCACTATTTTCATCACTATTGGGACTATAAACGGAATACGCAAACGAATCTGCCAACAACTCCGCTTCATCGAACAATTTCTTTTTATAGTAATCAATGATCAATGTTAATGGATTATATCCCATAGAATGTAACGGATCTATGAGGTTAAAGAAATATGTATCATATCCTCGTTCTTCCAAAGTTTTTTTTGATGATCTATACAATTCTGATTTTGGATCTAAGATAATCATTGATGCCTTTTCTTCTGCTCGCGAATATACATCAATAGAAGGTATTACAAAAAATTCACCTTTTCCTGATCGTGTCATACCGATGATCAGATTGTTTGTTGGACTCGTATCGATGTACAACTTATCTCGAAAACGTGAGATGATCGTTCCACCTGCACCTGGGAACTCTTCTTCTTTTTCTGGTATCTCTTTATATTGTTGTTTGATCTCTTCGACAGTCACAAAGCGAGAATTTCCTTTTTGATCCACATTAAAATGTTCTTGCGATAAAGATGTTTTTATTTGATAAATTAACATTGCATCAAGAACTACCATAATAAGTACTACCATTAAGTAAATTAAACGAACAGTTTTTGATGTCAGCAATAGCTGTAGATCCAAGAAGATAAATCCTAATTTAAACTGAAAACCTGTAACACCTGATTTGATCAAATCTAAGAACATATTTATGATCAGATTAACTAACGATAATCCAATAAAATCAAACAGGATAACGATTAGAATAATCATATATTTTCTTGATAAAAATTGATTGATTCGATTTAATTGTGACTTGTTTTTCGTTAAAGCCAATACATCATTTTTTATATCTTTAATCATAATTTTTTCCTTGTGTTTCTTGTAATCTCAATAATTGACTTATCATATCTTCATAGTCCATATAAAATAATGTTCTAGGGACTGCTTGTATTGCTTTTTCTTTTTGGGAATAAATTTTTTCATCCAATGCTTTTAATTGAAAAGATTTCTGATCAATCAATACAATCCGATAAAACTCTTGATCTGAAATACCAAAAAACGAATCGTGAATATCATTGATCTGATCCATTTTTTGCACAGAACATAATTCTAAAATCTCTTTCATTTTCTTCTCTCTTTTTTAAAGAAGGAAGGTACCATAAATAGTACCTTCCTCTATTTTTAAAACACAAACTTACTACTGATTTCTGTTGCAAGCGTAGTTGCAAGTAATACGATTCCACATCCAAGTACTACAAATGGTAATGCTGACTTCGCAGCTTGTTTTGATTTTTCCGATGGAATAATAAATAAAAATCCAACAACTATTAATGCAGCCGCAACTGCAAGATGAATTACTGGTGTGACTGAATTTACCACGTTGTATAAGCCGTTCATTAATTGTTCCATGTTTTGTTTCCTTTCTTTACTTTCTTATTTTTCCGTTTTTAGACAACTCATTATTCTCATTTAAGAATCTTATTTGACACTCCCCACAGCTAACGCAGGGGGATTCTTGTTTCAACCACTACTGCATTGGTTAATACCTTACGGTATTCAATGACTTACACAGTGTCCACAAGCTAGATTATACTGTTCCCGTATGCCCTACGGTGCAGTCTTA
>CAZOZM010000030.1:0-1545 GCA_964584255.1 uncultured Lachnoclostridium sp.
AGGTTGTAAGCAAAGAATATGGAATTTCGGGAAATACAGTCATTATAGATACATTAGGTACTGTGTCTGTAGAATCCGGAAATAAAATAGGTTTATATGCAACCGGAACGGATGAAAATGCCATAATTCTTTCCGGTAAAGGAGAAGAATATAACATTTCAGGAATTAGTGCAGAAAAAGGAAATGTTAAAATTGCAGGCAGCAATAAGGTCGTAATATCCAATGAAAATATTACGGGACTTGAGATAGTTAATAACGGAGATTTAATCTTAGAAAATACAAATAGTGTAGAAATTGCCGGAGCAAGCGGTGTAAAAATTAATGGCACTGTCAATGTACTTGATCATGGAACACTCATAATTCGTTCTGTTGAGTCAAATCGTGCTTTGACAGGAGATATTAATATTGATGCATGTAATGATGAGCATATAGTACTTGCATCAACAGATTTTGAAGGAACAGATCTTGTTAAATTTGATTCAGATGATGCAGATTCATATCGTTACATAACACTTGGAGATAATGATAATGAAGGCGACGCCGATGCTGATGCCGATGCGGATGCCGATGCGGATGCAGATGCTGACGCCGATGCAGATGCAGATGCTGATGCCGATGCCGATGCTGACGCCGATGCAGATGCGGATGCAGATGCTGATGCTGACGCCGATGCCGATGCAGATGCCGATGCGGATGCCGATGCTGACGCCGATGCCGATGCTGATGCGGATGCGGATGCTGATGCGGATGCCGATGCAGATGCAGATGCAGATGCGGATGCGGATGCCGATGCGGATGCTGATGCAGATGCAGATGCCGATGCTGACGCAGATGCGGATGCCGATGCTGACGCAGATGCCGATGCAGATGCCGATGCTGATGCGGATGCGGATGCCGATGCAGATGCCGATGCCGATGCTGATGCAGATGCTGATGCGGATGCGGATGCCGATGCAGATGCCGATGCTGATGCCGATGCTGACGCGGATGCTGATGCTGACGCCGATGCCGATGCTGACGCCGATGCTGATGCTGATGCCGATGCAGATGCAGATGCAGATGCTGACGCAGATGCCGATGCTGATGCAGATGCTGACGCCGATGCTGATGCCGATGCCGATGCCGATGCCGATGCCGATGCAGATGCGGATGCAGATGCGGATGCTGACGCCGATGCGGATGCTGATGCTGATGCAGATGCGGATGCCGATGCTGACGCCGATGCCGATGCTGATGCCGATGCTGATGCGGATGCAGATGCCGATGCTGATGCTGATGCTGATGCCGATGCCGATGCAGATGCCGATGCTGACGCCGATGCAGATGCAGATGCCGATGCTGATGCTGATGCGGATGCAGATGCTGACGCCGATGCCGATGCAGATGCGGATGCGGATGCAGATGCGGATGCAGATGCAGATGCTGACGCCGATGCCGATGCCGATGCCGATGCTGATGCTGACGCGGATGCCGATGCAGATGCCGATGCCGATGCAGATGCAGATGCGGATGCGGATGCAGATGCCGATGCCGATGCAGATGCTG
>CAZOZM010000030.1:1645-1885 GCA_964584255.1 uncultured Lachnoclostridium sp.
CTGACGCGGATGCCGATGCTGATGCCGATGCTGATGCTGATGCCGATGCTGATGCAGATGCAGATGCGGATGCGGATGCAGATGCCGATGCCGATGCAGATGCTGACGCCGATGCCGATGCTGACGCCGATGCTGATGCCGATGCCGATGCCGATGCTGATGCCGATGCTGACGCGGATGCCGATGCTGATGCCGATGCTGATGCTGATGCCGATGCTGATGCCGATGCAGATGCGGATG
>CAZOZM010000030.1:1985-6192 GCA_964584255.1 uncultured Lachnoclostridium sp.
CCGATGCTGATGCAGATGCTGACGCGGATGCCGATGCTGATGCCGATGCTGATGCCGATGCAGATGCGGATGCAGATGCTGACGCGGATGCCGATGCCGATGCTGATGCAGATGCTGACGCGGATGCCGATGCTGATGCCGATGCTGATGCTGATGCCGATGCCGATGCAGATGCTGACGCCGATGCAGATGCGGATGCTGATGCTGACGCGGATGCCGATGCTGATGCCGATGCAGATGCGGATGCCGATGCAGATGCAGATGCTGACGCCGATGCAGATGCTGATGCCGATGCGGATGCCGATGGTGACCATAATTCAAATGGCAACTCAAATTCAGGTTATGTAGATAATGGAAAGCCTGGAAACGGAAGACTTGATTTCTCCCCTGAAACAGGTGACAATTTTGATTTGATTCTTTGGGTTGTTATTGCGGTTGCTGCATTAGGATCAATGGTCGCAGTCAAGAATGCAAAAAACAGATAGAAGAAGTATTTGATGTTTGATATCAGAATAACTGATATTGGTTCATTGAATAGATTGATGCAA
Source organism: uncultured Lachnoclostridium sp. (assembly GCA_964584255.1). Taxonomy (GTDB): domain Bacteria; phylum Bacillota; class Clostridia; order Lachnospirales; family Lachnospiraceae; genus UBA3775. Next base: position 2,534 of record CAZOZM010000030.1, read on the forward strand.
AATCTTAAATGAGACAGTTTTAGTTTGTGAATATCGGAAAATGCCCTAAAATACTAATCTGAAATTCACTTATAAACAGTAGAAAACGAAAGCTTATACCCCCTTGATGACTGATATTTTGCTCATTAATGACGAGTTCATTGAATAGGCAAAAAATATCAGTCTGATAAGGGGACAGGCTTTTGTATAAAGTTCCGGGAGTTTTTATGTCTAAGAAAATTACAAATAGAAGATACCAAAGGAAACAGAAAATAAAAAAGGAAAAAAGAAATAAATATATAATACCGGCTGTAATTACGGTTTGTATTGCATTGGTTATTGTATTAATGGTAAAAATCAAACCTGACAATAATTATGAGATTGTTTTCAAAGAAAAGATTTCCCTGTTAGAAGAACAGGTTTTAACGGAGGAAATGGAAAAACAGGCTGAGAAAACTAATAAAGATGCAGGATATGTAGTGTTTATTTCAATATGTGACACAAAAGAAAGAGCAAGAGTTTTTACCGGAACAGGAAAAACCTTGGAAAAAGCATGGGAAGATTCCGTGAAAAATGCGAATAAGGCAGTTCTGAAAATGGAAATGGAGCCGGTTTGGGTAAAGGCTGATATTGTTGTAGAATCTGAAAGAAAAGATTATGACTGTTTATGTAAAGAAATTTATCAGTCACGTCATGAATTCTACAGATATGGTGTGTCTTTTGACGAAGGGTTTAAAACAGCACTTTTAGAAAGTGAAATGAATGGTGCTAAAATATATGAATATGATGATGGAGGGGTTGATTTAAAGTATCTGAATAGTTATTTGAAGAAAAGTAACAGAAATGAATTGGACGAACTGCCGAATGAAATGATTGTATTTAGAACAAAGGGATGGCTGTGTGATGAAGAAAGAAAAATTTATTCCTTGATTGATGAGGGATTAGATTACGGTAGGAGAAATATAGAATTAATTGATAAAGAATATGCAGAGGAAATAATACTTAATGCTTCGCGGTTTTTGGTGAACCAGGTTAAGGAAGACGGAAGTTTTATATATGGAATATATCCGAGATTTGATAATGATATCGATAACTATAACGTTGTGCGTCATGCAAGTACAATATGGTCGTTGATTTGCAGATACAGTATTTCACCGGATGAGGAGTTAAAGGAAACGTTAGACAGCACGATTGAATATCTGCTGACTCAGGTGGTTTACAAAGATGAAAATACGGCATATCTCTATGAAGAAAAAGATGATGAGATAAAGCTTGGAGGTTGCGGAGTGGCTGTCATAGCCCTTACGGAATATATGAATGTTATGGGAACGGATAAGTATCTGGATGTATGCGAAAAATTGGGAAACGGAATTCTTACAATGCTTGATGAAGAAACGGGCAAATACTATCATGTGCTTGACGGTTCTTATAACAGAAAAGCAGAATTTCGTACGGTTTATTATGACGGAGAAGCTACATTTGCGTTATGCAGATTGTATGGAGCCTCAGGAGATCAAAAATGGCTTGATGCAGCTCAAAGTGCGGTAGATCATTTTATTGAAGCTGATTATAGTCAGTATAAGGATCATTGGGTAGCATACAGTATGAATGAGATTACAAAGTATGTAAAAGATGATAAGTACTATGATTTTGCTTTGATGAATGCACAGGTAAACCTGAAAAGTATCTATGACAGAGATACTACCTACCATACTTATCTGGAACTTTTGATGTCAGCTTTTGAACTATATGACCGTATGGTAACGGAGGGGATTGAAACGGATTATATGAGTCAGTTTGATGTTAAGATGTTTCTTAAGACAATATATTGCAGAGTAAACAGACAGCTTGATGGTTATTTCTATCCTGAATATGCAATGTATATGAAGAATCCTGGAAGAATACTTAATACATTTATGGTAAGACATGACGGTTATAGAGTAAGAATTGACGATGTTCAGCACAATATCGGCGGATATTATAAGTATTATCAGCATTATGATAAACTTGTTGAATACGGGATGCTTGAGGCCGCTGACGATATCATAAGTAAATGATGTTGTTTTACTGCAGAGGAAAGTGATAAATTAAAAAAGCTATACATTTTTATTTGGTTATGTTAAAATCTTTTATTAGCACATAAAAGAGAGGTAATTACTTTAAGATGTTTAAAACAGTAACTGCAGATGAGGCGGTGAGTCTTATTAATGACGGAGATGTAATATGTCTGAATTCCTTCGTCGGAATAGAGAATCCCGCTGAGCTTCATGAAGCATTATATAGAAGATATAAAGAAACAGGTTCGCCAAAGAAACTGACCATAATCTCAAGTGCCGGGTTTGGTGTCTGGGATGAAAACAAAAGTGCAGAGCCTTACATAAGGGAAGGTGCGGTTGACAAGCTGATATGCGGTCATTTTGGTGCAATGCCAAGTACAAAAAAACTTGTTTTGGAAGATAAATTTGAAGCATACAATCTGCCGCTCGGATGCATATCACATGCAATAAGGGCACAGGCAGGAGGACTTCCGGGAGCACTTTCAAAAGTCGGACTTGATATCTTTGTAGATCCGAGAATTGACGGACCGGCAATAAATAATGTGTCTCATGATGATTCGCTGGTGAAGATAGTAAATGTTGATGATGAGGAGTTTCTTTATTATAAACTTCCGAAGTTCAATGTGGCACTTATAAAAGGTACATCCGCTGATAAAAAGGGAAATATTTCTTTTGAAGATATGTATATGTCAGGGGATGCACTTTCGATATGTCAGGCAGTGAAGGCAAATCATGGAAAGGTAATTGTACAGGTTGACAGACTTATTACGGTTCCATCAAGACCAAGGAACACAATCATACCGGGATGCCTTGTAGATGCAGTTGTGGTTGTACCTCCGGAACCAAGACATGCCGCATTTGAATCTCTTACGGGAAGTTTTGAAATTCCATATTCACAGTGGCAGGACTGGCATGAAATGCTTGAAACGCTTACGGCAACAAAATCCAGCTTTAATGTTGCAGGAAGAATAATTGGAAGAAGAGCGGCAAAGGAGCTTAAACCGGAGGATAAGGTAAATATCGGAATAGGTATACCGGAACTCGTTTCAAATTATGCAAGAAAAAATGGCATGCTTGACAAGATAACATTAACGGTTGAGTCAGGTGGATTTGGCGGATTTCCTGCATCAGGTACGGTTTTTGGAGCAGTAATTGGAGCCAATGCCATGATTGATATGGCAAACCAGTTTGACCTGTATGATAATGGAGGACTGGATATCTGTTTTATGGGAGCACTTGAAGTTGATAAGCATGGAAATGTAAATGCACACCGGGGACCGGGAGCATTTGCCGGTATCGGAGGATTTGCCAATATTACAGCAAAGACACCTACCGTTGTTTTCTGTCTTACATTCAACACAAAGGGACTTGATGTCAGCAGACAGAAAGAAAAGGTAACCATAAATACCAATGGTTCGATTCCAAAATTTGTTGATGAAGTGAGGAGCATAAGTTTTTCGTCAAAACGGGCTTTAGTCAACGGTCAGAAGGTACTTTATGTAACGGAACGATGTGTTTTTGGCCTTACACCAAGGGGGCTTAAACTTTTGGAAGTGTATCCTGGAGTGGATGTAAAGAAAGATATTCTTGATTTACTTCCTTTTGAAGTTGAAGCATGATATA
>CAZOZM010000030.1:6292-9784 GCA_964584255.1 uncultured Lachnoclostridium sp.
ATGAGCAAAGTGAGCAGAGAAAGAGAGCTTGCTCTCTTTCTCTGCGAGCGCCGAAATTAATGAGTGATGAAATCACGAATAATGAGCAAAGTGAGCAGAGAAAGAGAGCTTGCTCTCTTTCTCTGCGAGCGCCGAATGGATCACGAAAGATTTCGAAGAAAAGGGTATTTTTTCATCCGGATGCACAGAACCGGATGCGCTGATTCCCATAGAGACAGAGTGGGTTGGGATGTAGTTTATGGAGACAAAGAAAATATATATAATTTTATCAAAAACCCAGACAAGGTTTGGAAGACTGATAAGATTATTTGGAAAACAGAAATACAATCATGTATCGATATGTATGGATGACAAATTTCAGGAAATTTATGCCTTCGCCAGACCGCAGTATAATGCTGCACTTCTTGCAACTTTGGTAAAGGAAGATGTAGACAGGTATACGATGAACAGGGATGTGCAGGTTCCGATTGCAGTGATGGAATTTCCGATGACAGATGAGAAATACAGGGATATACACAACAAGATAACTGAGATTTTGGAAGATAAACACTACTATTACAATCTTTTTTCGGTGCTCAGTTTTCCATTGATAAAGGGATTCCATGTGTATAAAACTTTCACCTGTGTCGAATTTGTTGCATATCTTTTGGAAGATATGGGATATTTTAACAGACCATGTTATCAGTATACGCCGGATGATTTTCTTGAACTTTTCTCAGACCGACTTGTATATTCGGGGGATATACGGGGCTGTATAGGGGAAGAGACGGGAAGTGATACATATTTTGCACCAATGAGCAGAATGGTGTTTCTGTCAAGCATAAAAGTCTTTTTTATATTGATAAAGCGGACAATGTTCAACAGAGGCATGAGGACGGTTTAATCTGTTACAGGTAAAAAAAGAACTCTTTGAAAGAGAGGCCGATACGACTTGAAAATCTCATCGTACAGCCCTGCTTTCAAAGAGTTTTTTGTTTACTGATGATAATAGCTTAAGAAATCTGCAATTTTTTCGACAGATTCTTTGAGAACTTCAATTCTTGGAAGATATACGACACGGAAATGGTCAGGAGTTTTCCAATTGAAACCACCGCCGTGAATGAGAAGTATTTTCTTGTCACGAAGAAGATCAAGAGCAAATTTCTCGTCATCAGTGATGTTGAATTTTTTGACATCAAGTTTAGGGAACATATAGAAGGCAGCTTTTGGCTTTACAGCTGTGATTCCCGGGATTTGTGTCATGGTATTATATATAAACTCTCTCTGTTCATAAATTCTTCCGCCCGGAACAATATAATTGTTTACACTCTGGTGTCCTCCGAGAGCAGTCTGTACAATTGATTGTGCAGGAACGTTTGAGCAAAGACGCATATTGGAAAGCATTCTGATTCCTTCTATGTAGTCTCTTGCGATTGCTTTATTTCCGCTGAGAATCATCCATCCGATTCTGAAGCCGGCAATCATGTGAGACTTTGAAAGTCCGCTGAAAGTAACACAGAATAAGTCAGGAGCAAGGGAAGCAATTGAAATGTGTTCTTCACCGTCCATGACAAGACGATCATAGATTTCATCGGAAAAGATAATCAGGTTGTTTTCCCTTGCCACCTCAACAATCTGTTCAAGGATTTCTTTAGGATAAAGAGCACCGGTAGGATTGTTGGGATTGATGATGACGATAGCCTTTGTTCTGTCGTTTACCTTCTTCTTTATATCGTCTATGTCAGGATACCATTCTGACTGTTCATCACAGATATAATGAACTGCTTTTCCGCCTGCAAGAGTAGCACAGGCAGTCCAAAGAGGATAATCAGGGGAAGGGATAAGAATTTCGTCCCCGTCATTGAGAAGAGCGGACATGCAAAGGTTAATAAGCTCACTTACACCGTTTCCGGTATAGATATCTTCAATTGAAATGTTTGGAATATGTTTAAGCTGAGCATACTGCATTATTGCTTTTCTTGCAGAAAAGAGTCCGTTTGATGCGGAATAACCCTCGCACTCGGTAAGCTGCTGGCGCATGTCATAAATAACCTCATCCGGCGTATGGAAACCGAAAGGTGCCGGGTTACCTATGTTTAATTTCAAAATCTGCATACCGGAAGCTTCCATACGGGAAGCCTCATCAACTACAGGACCTCGCACATCATATAATACATTATCAAGTTTAGAAGATTTTTTAAATTCCTTCATATATATACCTCCGGATTTGATTACAGAATTATTGGTTGAAGCTGCATTGGCTTCTGAATGAATTTTGTCTTGGCTGTTTGAAGTGATGGAAGAAGAGCTGCGTCCGATGAGCCAGTCTTCGTCAACTTTAAGAATTGAACAAAGCATATTGAGAATCTCCGCTCGCGGCACGGTTTTTCCATTGACATATTGACTGACATGACTTTTTCCCAGTTTAATACCGTAGTTCTCGGCAGCATTGACTAAATCAATCTGCTTAAGGGATTTTTGCTTCATGGCCTCTTTAAGTCTGTCGGCAAAGAGATTATCGTCCATTTTAAACCTCACTTCCTTACATATTTTAATTGTATTGCGGGAATGGATGATATTATGCATTCCCAATACTGAACTTAAATGAGATGTGACATTTCAAAAAAAGTTCAATTTAAGTTAGTGAAATTATAATTCAATAGATTTAAAAGTTCAATATAAAAATGAAAAAAACCGTAAAAAAGAAATTGAACTTAAATTGAACTCATACTTTTACAAAGATTAGTCGGATTTAGTCACTTTTCATTTTGTTTTTATTGATTTATTTCAAATGTTAGTGTATACTATCAAACGGTGAACGTGGTTTTAAAGCGTTCAATAATTGAGGATACTCTGGATTCAGAGAAATCATTACTAAATATTAAGAAAAGAGGTATGGTTAAATGGCTACAGTTGATTTAACAAAGTACGGTATTACCGGTACAACAGAAATCGTGTACAACCCTTCTTATGAATTATTATTCGAAGAAGAGACAAAGGCCGGTCTTGAGGGCTATGAAGTAGGACAGGTTAGTGAACTTGGTGCAGTAAATGTTATGACAGGTATCTATACAGGTCGTTCACCTAAAGATAAATACATCGTTTGTGATGCTAACTCAAAAGACACTGTATGGTGGACAACAGATGAATACAAGAATGACAACCACCCAATGACAGAAGAAACATGGGCTGTTGTTAAGGATCTTGCTAAGAAAGAGCTCAGCAACAAGAGACTTTTCGTAGTAGATGCATTCTGTGGTGCAAACAAGGACACAAGAATGGCTGTTCGTTTCATCGTAGAAGTTGCTTGGCAGGCACATTTCATTAAGAATATGTTCATTCAGCCAACAGCCGAAGAACTTGATGCTTTCGAGCCTAACTTCATCGTATACAATGCATCAAAGGCAAAAGTTGAGAACTACAAGGAATTAGGTCTTAATTCAGAAACATGTGTTGCTTTCAACATCACAAGCAAAGAACAGGTTATCATCAACACATGGTACGGCGGAGAAA
>CAZOZM010000031.1:0-8699 GCA_964584255.1 uncultured Lachnoclostridium sp.
CTCTCCCACGCGGGAAGTTTTGTGATTTCTTTCATTCTTTTTCTCCTGATTTTCCCCTTTCGCCAAATAATAGCCTTACGCCCAAAGATATTCCTTCACTTCCAAACTTCCTATCCCCCCTGGGTATATCAATTTCCTCATACCTACTCTTAGGAAACAGAAACACACATCTATTTTTACCCTGAATTGACAGAATCCTTTGATTTATTGGGCTTTTCTCGTGAGCAGACAGACCGTCTCCACATGCGCGGTTCCTGCGAACATATCATACGGCTGAATATAATCTACATTATATTTCTTTATTGTAAGTGCCCTCAAATCTCTTGCCAGTGACTCCGGGTTGCATGATATATATATAATTTTCTCCGGATTCATTCGCAAAACCGCCTTTATAAAACTCTCTGAAGCTCCACGTCTTGGAGGGTCCATAATTATGCAGTTATAATGAATGTCAGCTCCGATTGCCGCATTAAGATAATCCCCTGCATCATCACAGATGAAACTGATATTCTTCATCCCGAGACGTTTAACATTTTCTTTTGCATCACGAACCGCTGCCTGATTAAGCTCCACGCCCAGTATTTCTTTTGCATTTGTCAGCTTTGCTGCAGTTAGCGCTATCGTTCCTATTCCACAATACGCATCAAGAACCGTATCTTCAGGCTGTATTTTTGCCCGCATTATGGCATCCGTATATATTTTTTCAGCCACGGGCGTATTGACCTGGTAAAAAGAACGCGGTGAAATTCTAAATTCCATACCGCACATCCGGTCTGTTATATATCCGTTTCCAAATAAAACTTCTTCATTATCTCCTAAAACGAAAGAAGTTTTTTTCGTGTTATAATTCAACACTACGCCGGCAACAAAATCATGTTTCTCTGCTATTATTTTCGCCAGCTTGTTCTTTTCCGGGAATATTTTGTTTCCGGACACAAGTACAACCAAAGTCTCACCCTCGGCTGATACTCTGAAAAGAACATGCCTGAGCGTACCTTTTCTGTTATCCTCATTATATGGCTTTATGCGGCCCTTATCCATGAACTCACGTATTGTTGCCATAACCTCCGCCGCATGTTCATTCTCAAGCCGGCACCTTGTTATCGGAACGACTCTGTGAGTGGTTTCCTCATAAAGTCCTGAAATCACCCTGCCCTTCTTATCAAGTGACAGAGTAGCTATAATCTTGTTTCTATAATTAAAACGTCTTTCCTCCAAACCGATACAGTCTCTTACCTCTCCATATCTCTCCAGATATTTTCTTGCGGTATCGGTCTTTAGCTTCAACTGATTATCATAATTTGTATGTAAAATACAACAGCCGCCACAACTTCCGTACGCCTGGCACTCGGGATTAATTCTTTCTGCCGACGGTTCAATTATTTCATGTACGACAGCCTTACCCTTATCTTTTCCATACAACAACTCTACCGAGGCCTTTTCCCCGGGCAGTAGATTGGGTGCCTCAAAATTTGAATTGTTAAATACGAATTCTCCATTCATGTTTTGATTTACAGATTTGCATCTTACAATATATTTTTTGGACATACCAATCTCCATTTCTACATTTTTTATAAATTCAGCGGGTAAAAGGCTGATTATGAAATCGCTTTCCCTTTGACTTTTCTGATGATTCCATTATATTTCATGCCTCATTTTTATTCAAGTATTACAGTCAATATGACTTACATCAAATGCTTATTTCTCCGTTCCGCTGAGAAAAACAAATCCCCACCGCCTATCTTTTTTGATAAGCGGCAGGGACTCCCCGTTTTTAAATAAAACTTTTTACCGACTACTCCACATCATCAACTGAAACGATAGAGGTACAAAATGCACATTTTGTAGCCTTAATGCTGATTTCGCTCTGGCAATATGGACATTTCTTCGTAGTAGGTGCTGCCGGTGCTTCCGGTTTCTTTCCGACCGTCATAATTCCGTTAACAGCCTTGATAATTACAAAAAGAATGAATGCCTGAATAAGGAAATTCAGAACAGCCGTAATGAAATCACCATATGCGATATACTCACCTGAATCCCATAAAGGTATTTTTCCGGCCCACTGTGCATCAATTCCGCCACCGCATATTGCGTTAATGATCGGATTGATAAAATCATTTGTGAATGCTGTAATAATGTTTGTGAAAGCAGCACCGATGATAATACCGACTGCCATACTTACAACATTTCCCTTGAGAGCAAAGTTTTTAAACTCTTCCAAAAAAGCTTTAATTTTCTTCTCCATAGCTGTCCTTTCTTATCGGAATGTTTTTTACATGCTTTTCGCAACAGATAATTTTCCGAAATAAATCATCCGCTTCCTGGCCGCATGTCCTTAATATAAGTTTATAATATACTATTCCGACATGATTTGTAAAGCATGTGAAAGATTTTTTTCGACAAAAAATCCGGAATTTTTTACACTTTCACGAGGTCAGACGGCTATCGGAAACCGATTGTTTACCTACCCTGTTTCCAGTAAAAATCAGTAACTTCGCCGCATCCGTTATTCTGTGCATAGAATCCCATTACCACACCCGTAAAACCGCTGCACACTTCCGATGAAAGATATTTATCCTGTGCCTGTCCCATAAAAACATCACCGTCATCTGTCTCAAGAATGAATCTGTAGAAGTAGTTATCGGTTTCAACTCTGAACCGGCCCTTTTCATCAGCTTCCAGAGAAACCTCTTTTACGATACAGCTCAGGTCTCCCTGGCTTATTCTGAGGATTGCTTTTTTGCCGCTTTCACCTTCAACAACCGCAAAGTCGTAATGATTCATCTGATCCATATAGAAGCTGATTCCGGCTTCTCCGCCTCTGCAATCTGCTTTTACTCTAAGTTCAGTAAAGAATTCCGACTGACGAACTCCCAAAAACGTAGGTGACAATGGTTCCATTATGGATGTTTCCGTACCCTTAAGTTTCAAAACCGAGCCGTCAAACTCATAATTTGAAGCATCCGGCTTTCTTAACGAAATAAATCTTTCAGGATTTTTCTTTAAGGTTTCAAAACTCACCGAATAGTCTGTCACCTTCTGTTCACCTATGTCGGCAATCTCCATTCTGTCACATACAATTCCATTTTTTCCTGCAGTGAACCATCCGTTTTCATCCCATTGTACCGGAGCCATAAACACCTCACGGCCGAGCTGATGGAAAGGCATCCACATATCCTGCTGTCTGAATCCCAAACAGAATATGAATGTGTTTCCGTCTTTATCCTGAATCAGATCCCCATGTCCTATTCCCTGAATAACCGACTGATGTCCGCCAAGATTCCTGTTCGTTAAAACCGGATTTTTTTCATAATTCTCAAAAGGACCATAAACGCTGCGTCCCCTTGCATATGTAATCATGTGGCCGTACTCCGTGCCGCCTTCTGCCGCCATAATGTAGTACCAGTTACCAAATTTATAAAGATGAGGGGATTCAAGATATCTGCCCCCGTTTCCCTTCCATAAAGGAACACTTTCTGTAAGTTTTTCACCCGTAACCGGATTTATTTCACACTGAAAGATACATCCGTTGCCATCCTCATCGCTTCCATTACTCATGAAATAAGTTTTTCCGTCTTCAAAATAGAGTGAAGGATCAATTCCTCCCTGATCAACAAACACAGGTTCCGACCACTCTCCGTAGATGTCTTTTGTCGTAACATAAAAGTTCTTGTGATAAGTATCGTTGGTCGTAACCATATAGAACACGCCGTCATTATATCTTATTGTTGGAGCAAAAACGCCTCCCGAACTTCCCACGTTTTCCAAATCAATCTGACTGCTTCTTGTAAGACAGTGTCCTATCTGATGCCAGTTGAGCAGATCATCACTTTCAAAAAGCGGAACTCCCGGAAAAAACTGAAATGAACTGCATACCATGTAGTATTTCCCATTTGCACTGCACACACTCGGATCCGGATAAAATCCTTTTAAAATCGGGTTTTGTATTACCATCTCTTTACCTGTAAGTCTACGACTTACTTTCCTTTCTGATTTTTTTGAATTTCTTAGCCATGTTTCGTGCTTCCTCAAACGACTCCCTGCTGCTGATTTTCTCCGATTCAAACAGAGCATATCCCGTAGAAACCGTCGGAAGACCTGCTTCAAATTTTCTTCTCACTTCAAGCGACATATGGAATCTCGCAACCATCTCTTCGATTCCATCAAAATTCTTATAGATTATCGCTCCAAATTCATCACCATCTATTCTGTAACAGTAACCGTATTTTCCAAAAATCTGAATAATGAGTTCGGCAATGGTCTCGAGACATGCATCCCCATATGAATGACCCTTTGTTTCATTCACTTCCTTCAACTCATCAACATCAAAATTTACCAGAATTGCATTTTCCTGAATGGCAGAAAGTTTGCTGTCAAAACTTCTCCTGTTCAAAACTCCGGTTAATGCATCGGTTCTCAGAACGACATCTGAATAAGTAATATAAAACAGACTTGCCGCCAATGCAATGGCAATATACGCAGTTTTAATGTCATTATTTACAGCCTGCATTATAATACCGGTTAAAGAAAGCAAAAGTGCAAAGACCATAATTATTGCCTGCCTGCGTTGGATATGCGCAAAAACACGGTAACACTCAATAACCAGTATCAGGCAGCCGATTGTATGTATCAGAATATATACAAAGAAGAAATTTCCCGGTGTGTACCGACACTTTGAATCAATACTGAATATAAATCCGCAAAAACAGGATAATACTTCCATAATTGCATTAAAAGCCTGCACGATATATAAAAACTTTTTTGTACTGTTTTTCGAATTGATAATGTCCACACATATCAGCGGCACCATTGGTGCTGCCGTAAACTCACAGGCCTTCAAAACCAAATATATTTTTCTGTAACTGCTTCTTTCCAGATGATATCCTGTCCACTCCAGAACAGCCAGGAATATTATAAGTATAAAAACCGAAAAGAATTTATATTTACACTTCCTGTCAAACATTTCAGAAATCATAATTTTAACCAGCATTATGATCATAAACACTAATGTAATGATTATAGTACCATTATAGTAGTTGTCCATATTTCTCTTCTCTCTCCTGCGTTCAGGTATCTCCTTCCCTCTTAATTTTCCTGAAATCATTATAACTTTTTTCAACTGATATAACAATATTTTTTTACCTCAGGAGAAATATATATTTTATTGCCTTTCCTGATGTCAAAACCCGAAAATTTCCCACCGGCCGCGAAATTAATCCCATACTGTCAGAACATAAAAATACGGCTGAAAGCCATCTCCGACAGCTCCCAGCCGTTAATTTTCTTTTTCAATTTCGTCTCTTATGTAAATGTTGGTCTGTACCTCCCTTTCATAATATCGGTTTGAAATTCAAGCTAAAGTGTACTTTGGACCGTACCTCCATTTCATAATATCGGTTTGAATTCTAAACTAAAGTGTACTTTGGACCGTACCTCCATTTCATAATCTGTTTTTATAAGTTACCGCCGACACTTAAAATGCATCGGTCTCTATAAAAAGTTTTCAAGAAAAAGCTTAATTAAACTTCGGTCTGTACCTTCCTTTCATAATATCGGTTTAGCATAAACTCTATGTAATTGCCGGACCGTACCTTCCTTTCGTAAGCTTATCTATGTTAAAACTTAAAAGTCATTAATTATATTTCCATCGGACCTTACCGCCTTTATTAATTTTGGTTGAACTCCTTATCGTAATAACTCAATGCCTCAATATTCGTACCCTGTACAATGGTTTTTCGAAAACCCTAAATATGCATTTGCAATTTCGAACTGTCAACCAAGTAAAGTAAGATGTAGTTTGGTTTTATACTAATGTCCCATTGGACTGTACCTGCTTTCTTAAAATCCATTTTCAAGTTAAGTCTTAAATTTTCATTGGACCTTACCTGCTTTCTTAAATTTGAGGTTTAAATCAGGTTCAAGTTTTCATTGGACTGTACCTGCTTTCCTAAATTTCGCTTTTAGAATAAATCCAGGTTTTCATTGGACTGTACCCGCTTTCCTAAATTTGGTTTTTGGTTATCGCTAACGACCCATCGGACTGTACCTTTCCTTTCCTGGTAACTGACTTACCATTTTGATTTTGTACCTTTTTTTCGCAACCACTGTATTTGTTGTAGGTACTTTGTTTCTCTCTTTTGTTTTGTTGTCTAAAATATATCACCTTTACTTTTACTTGTCAACCATTATTTTATCTTTTTTTGAGTTATCTTCTATTTTAGTTGTTTCGTATTAAGCTGTCTGACTATTTATGCTATTTCCATCTATTCAGACACATTTTCTCCAATCTGCACCCTAACAGATCATCCTTTCTTATGACTCCAACACCTCTTATAGAATAGGTGTATTTCGCATCATCAGGTTCATCACGCTCGTAAACCGACATACTTATTAAATCATCATATGTTGACATAACGGCATAGTATCTGTTATCCCTGGCCGATTCATGTAATATACGGTCCCTTTTGGTAATCATATCATAACAGTGCATTTTGTAACCCACCCTGTCATAGAAAACCGTATAAATAATCTGATTATCAAGTCTGTAATAATTTGTCAAAATACATTTGCGCATAACATTCTCCGTTTCTCTGCTCCCGCAGGTAAGGGTTTTCGCCGGCAGCAAACGGTTACGGGTCTCATTTTCCGGACCCGTTAAAAATGAAACGGATTTTCCCGTATCATACATTCTCTCTCGCAACATCACCGTCGCTGTCCCGGCTGAAATTATATTAGCATATTCAATTTCCAAATTAAACAGTCCGAGAGCAAAACGACCTGAACGTAATAAAAAACGGCCTGAACGTAAAAAAACTGCAAATTTCTTTGCAGTTTTAATAGAAACAATTAATTATTCCCTTATACATTATATAAACCCTTTTATCTACCTGCATGAAAGATAGCTACAAATTTCTTCTACAGCAGCCTCTGCATCTGCACCTTCTGCTGAAATTTCAACTGTTGCTCCCTCATTCCACTTTACAGCCATAATACCCATTATGCTTTTCATGTTAACCCTTCTGCTTCCGCTCTGCACATGAATTACAGATTCATGTCCGCATGCCTTCTGAACTACTTCAGCAATAGGATTATCATATTTTTCAAAAATATTACCGACAACAACCTCTTTTGTGTACATAGGCACCTCGTTTTTCTATAACCTCAGTTATACTTTTCTTGATTTTCAATCGGGATCTCGTCCGACGTAAGGCGTTACACTTATACTGCAAAAGAACCCCGGGCCCCATACCCACGATTACAATGCCGTAACAAAATAATTCTATCACTTCTTAAATAATACAAGCCCCAATTCAAGTATTTTCAAGTCCGAATTACCAACACAAAATCGATTATAACACCATTCATATATAAATGCAAGGTGTAATACCTTCCGTCATTGCACACATTTTGACAGTTTTTTACCAAATATCGCCTTCATAAAAGACTTCTTCCAAAAAAAGTCCCTGCGGAGCCGCAGTGAATCCTGCAGCATCCCTGTCCTGCCTCTCAATTATCATCGGAATGTCTTTCGGTGAGAGCCGGCCCTGTCCTACCATCATCAGCGTTCCGGACATAATGCGGACCATGTTATACAAAAACCCGTTTCCATAAAAATCCAGCCGTATGATGTCTGTCTGTTCGTCCCTGTTAATTTCTATTTTTCTGACGGTTCTTATTGTAGATTTCTTCATGTGCCGATTCCCACAAAAGCTTCTGAAATCCTGCGTTCCCTCCATAAAGGCTGCCGCTTCCCTCATTCTTTCGATATCCAGCGGTTCTTCAGATTCCGAGACATACTTGCGCATAAATACATCCGACTTCTGCGAATCACATATTCTGAAACTGTAATGTTTACCTTTTGCCGAAAGCCTTGCATGAAAATCGTCCTCTGCCTCCGTTGCTTCAAGTATTTTTATATCCCTTGGCAACAGAATATTCAAATCATATTTCAGCTCTTCAACACTGATATCGGAATTTGTTTTAAAATTTGCAACCTGTCCCAGGGCATGCACCCCGGCATCCGTTCTTCCGGATCCGTTCACCTCAACCTTTTCTCCGGTTATCTGACCGGTAAGCAGTTCAAGCTTTCCCTGTATCGTATCAGAGGTATTTCCCTGTTTCTGCCATCCTTTATAACGGCTTCCGTCATATTGTATAAGGAGTTTAATATTTCTCATTTTATTTCTCCATTCAGATTTCTACTCGGTCCGAGCGTATTTTTCCATGTCGGTTCTGTCGCATATTTCATAAACTCATCATAAATTGCCCGGTATCCGCATTCTTTTATGTGCATACCTTAGCTTGTACATGACGGCTCGTTATACGACATGATTCAATTAACTAAGACAGCAGATTGCTACACATTATCTGCTGTCTTTAATATCCGATTAATTTTTGTTGTTGTCAAGTATCACCGTTAAGTTTTACAGATTTTTTTACCGGTTCCTTATCAAACTCCACTTTTTCCATATACGTCTAAAATAACTCCCGACTGCTACAGATACATCAATCTCCGCATCAAAGAAGGTTATGTTTCCGATGGTCTCACTGCCTTTCAAGATTTTCTTACTGACTTCTTCAAAAATGACGTAACTAAGAATTCAGGAATCCTAACGGATAATTGAAACAAAAAAGATGCCTCCCTGAAGGGCAACTCAATAAGGGATTTATAATCCTGTAAAATATCGGCATAGTCGTAA
>CAZOZM010000032.1:0-2928 GCA_964584255.1 uncultured Lachnoclostridium sp.
ACAGTGTCCACAAGCTAGATTATACTGTTCCCGTATGCCCTACGGTGCAGTCTTAGGGGTTTTACGACGCAGATGTATAAATGATCTACTTTATCTATGCTTCGATTTTCATGTTACTTCCGGTATCACATGCCTTGTATCTAGGTATTTCCGTTCTAACATTTCTATAGGCTTGTCCTATGCTTCTTCTTTATTTTTCTTTTCTCGTTTTTTGCTTAATACAAGTAAAATCAAAACAATCAAAACAATCAAAAGAACCACACCAATTCCTGCAGCAATGACATACTGTACAAAATGATCCTCTACATATGTCGCATTTGCTTTTACGATTACTTCCGTCCTTCCATTTTCATCCGGTGCTTCGTAAATTGCTTGATAGATTGTTTCTTTTGGGATATCTATCGTTCCTTGATAATTTGCACGATACATTTGCACTGGCTGTCTTACCGTTGTGGCTGCATCTCTGCAAAGGACACCGTTGGACATATATGGATCTCCAGCCCACCAAAAATCCGTAACAATACTTCCATCACTGGCTCCCACGTAAGACAACAAAGATGATTCATATCCGCTCAACGGTGGTACATCATCATTGTGTGGTAACAACTGGCCATTCCAGGAAAAATATGCAGAATCATAATCGGTAAAAGTAATCGTCATCGTCTTGTCCACTGTTGTTGTTCCAACGTTTGTGATTTCTGTGAACAGACACTCTACTTGTTCCTCTTCTCCGGTTGCTTTATTTATTTCTGTTACAAGCTTCATATTTGGTACATCTTGACTAGAGATTGCATGGTCAAAATCCTCATAAGCTGTAACAATCTGTTCTACTATCCCCTCTTTGTTTCGTTCCTCTGTATCAAAGGATTTCAGTGTATAATTTACATCGTTTTCTGTCATGCTTTTTTGAGGTTCTTCTTTTAGCTCCACTTTTTTTTCAATTGTATCTAGGTATTTCGTTTCTAATACTTCATAACGTATATCTAATAACTTGTATTTCTTTCCATCTTCTTTGATTGTCGTTTTGAACTCTTCTTCTGCTTGGCGTATTGCTTCTTCTTCGCTTGATGCATTTACGGTAAGTTCTTTTGTAGTATCCGCTGCAAAAACTTGCAGCGGAACCATTGTCAATAAAAAAGAAAGAATGATTGCGATACCTCTCTGTTTATTCTTCATCTGTTCCCTCTTTTCTGCGGATATTATGAATCATTGTGCAACTTACTGTACCCATGCTCAATAATGCTAGAATCAGCCAGTACATCATGTTTGTGATATCTCCTGTCTTGGCAGATGTATTATTTCCACTAGCCCCATTTCCAGGAAGTTTTGGTGTTAAGCCACCAACAGAATATTTATCTTTCATGACTACTTTTTGGATCTCTCCTGTTTCCTGCACTGTAAATACAATATCTTCTGCAAGTAGATATCCTTTTGGTGCAAGTGTTTCTCTCAAGATATAATCACCAGGCTCTAATTTTTCAATGTAGTGAGGTTCTTTTCCCGAGATCCATTCCTCAATGACTTTACCAGTTTCTTTCTCAATCAACTCCAGTTTTGCACCTGGAAGTTCTTTTCCAGTTGTTGCATCCTGCTTTGAAAGTTGCAATTTTGTATAATCATTATCTAAAGTGATTGTCATTGTTCCTGTTGGTTCTTTGCTTGCATCGTATTTTACCAATCCGTCCTCTCTTACTACAAAAGTATAGATTGTTTTATCTAATACATAGCCAGGAAGAGTTTTTATCTCTTGGATGCAATATGTTCCAGGAATCAAATATTTTAATGTAATCAATCCATCTTTATCTGTTACATATTCCGGAATCATTTCCATAGATTCAGTTTCCATCGCCTTGTTCCAGATTTTGTATGTAACACCTTCCAAGGATTTCTCTGATCCTTTTTCTTTTTTATTGATGATCACGGTTGTAGGTGCATTGATCACATCCACATTTTCTGTCACAATTGCCGTATTCTGATCTTTGTATTTCAGTTCTACGTTATAAGATGTGTCACCTTTTACATATCCTGCGGCTGCTTTCTTTTCTACAACCTCATATTTTCCTATGAACAGAGCCTTTGTTGTTGCTGTTCCTTTTTCTGTCGTAACTGTATCTACGACTTCCCCTTTTTTCACTCTTGTTGTTCCGTCTGGTGTCACAATATCTTCGACTGCTTTGATCTCGAATACAGCTCCAGAAATCGGATCTCCGGTGTCTTTGTCTGTTTTCTTGATCGTGATCTTACCCATTGCCAGATCATCAAACATTTTTACTTTCTGCACTTTTCCTGTGTCTTTTACAGTAAATTCCACATCAAGTGTCAGAAGATATCCATAAGGAGCTGTTATCTCACGGAAGAGATATGTTTTTCCTACCTCTAATTTTGTAATACGGTGTGGCTCTTTTGTTCCTGTCCATTCATCGATTACATTTTCGTCTTGATCTAATACCTGATATTTTCCACCTTCTATTTCTTTATCAGTTGTCAGATCATGTTTGCTTAAATCAATCTTTGTAAAGTCATTTCCAATTACTAATTCTGCGGATTCCTCTCCATCGATCAATCCATCTTCATCAATGGTCACTTCCATGATTCTGTCATTTAATATATAGCCTGGAAGTGTTTTTATCTCTTGGATGCAGTATGTTCCTGGAATCAAACATTTTACTGTGATCAATCCATCTTTATCTGTTACCAATTCTTCTGTAACTGCCATTTCTCCATCGATTTCTGATTCCATGGCTTTATTCCACATCTTGAAGGTAACTCCTTCTAATGGTTCTTCTGTTTCATCGTCTACTTTCAATACTCGGATTTCTGTTGGCTTGTTTGTGATCTCTGTTGTTTCTGTCACAATTGCTGTATTCTGATCCTTGTATTTCAGTTCTACGTTATAAGATGTGTCACCTTTTACATATCCTGCGGCTG
>CAZOZM010000032.1:3028-6082 GCA_964584255.1 uncultured Lachnoclostridium sp.
CTTCGACTGCTTTGATCTCGAATACAGCTCCAGAAATCGGATCTCCGGTGTCTTTATCTGTTTTCTTGATCGTAATCTTACCCATTGCATTTTCATCGGCATATTTTACGACTAATGGATTTTCCCAGTTGGCACTATTTGTAACTTTAAACTCTACTAACTGGCCCTTTAAATATCCTTGCGGAGCTTTTAACTCTTCCAAGTAATATGTTCCATATTTCAATTTATCTGGGAATGTAAACTGTCCATTTTCATCCGTCTTAAAAGTCGTATGCTCTACCTTTGTTGGATAATATGTAGTCATCGTAACTGGGTTCTTGTGAGCATCCAGTAAACGGAACTCAGTATTTGCTACAGGAATCACCTTTCCTGTTGAAGCATCTACTTTTACGACTGATACAGGACTAACGATCAGCTTATCTTCTTTATAGATTCCTTTTAAGGTTACACCTTCTTCTTCGATCGTTACTTTAAATGGTTCGATCGGTTTGAGTCCTTCTGGACATTTTGTTTCTGTGACTGTGTAAGTATCGTATATCAATCCGCCTCTTGGATTGTCATCGTCTACCGTTGTTGCAAATCCATTTTTATCTGTGACAATCTTCTTTACTACTTTTCCAGTAGTATCAGATGTGAAGGTAAACTCTACTCCTTTTAATCCTTGCAGCGTATCATTTTCGTTATCTTCGTTTTCGCTTACTTTGATGATCTCTACGTTTCCACGAATGATCGCTTCTTTACTTGTCACTTTTTCGTTAAACACACGATCTGTTGTATTCTTTGGTGTCAGTTTTACTTCGTAGATTTCTTGGTCTACCAAATAGCCTTTACTTGCTGTTCGTTCAATTACATAATAAGTATCTAACAACAATTCTGTACTCTTCGCATACCCGTTCTTATCTGTTGTGATCGTCTGTCTGTAAGAACTTGCATTTACATCATCCCCAGCTTTGTAAGCTGATTTTAAGAAGATGTCATATACAGCACCTTTCAAACTAGCAGAGCCTTGTGCTTCAGCTTTTTGGGTTTCTGAATCCACTTTCTGTAATTCGATGATCCCTTTTTGCAATGTTTCTATACTTTCGACGAGTTTATAAAATACACGATCTGTTGTGTTTGTTGCAGTCAATTCTACAGTATGTGTCTCTCGATCACACAAGAAGTAAGTCGGAGCCTTGGACTCTTTTACGGTGTAAGTTCCTAATGGAAGTTCCTTACTCTGTGCCTGTCCATTTGCATCTGTGATCAATGTATCTACTAATATCCCCTCTGCATTTCGCACCTCGTACTCTGCACCTTTCAAAGTTGCATTTCCAATTGATGCTTCGTTACTTTTCTTCTGTAACTGAATGATCCCTTTTTGCAATGTCTCTGTACTTTCGACTGTTTTATAAAACACACGATCCGTTGTATTTGTTGCAGTTAATTCTACAGTATGTGTCTCTGGATCTAACAAGAATTGTGCAGGTGCTTTGACTTCTTTTACGGTATAAGTACCTAATGGAAGTTCTTTACTCTGTGCCTGTCCATTTGCATCTGTGATCAGCTTATCAACGACTGTTCCCTCTGCATTTCGCACTTCATATTCTGCGCCTTGTAAGGTTGCAGTTCCGATCGCTGTTTCATTGCTCTTTTTCTGTAACTGGATCACACCTTTCTGTACGGTCTCTGGTACAGTTGGCATGTTGTAAGTACCTACATGTTCGCCAGTTCCTTCCGCTGTGATCTGTCGAACAAACACTTCTGGATTTAATAAATATCCTTTCGGTGCTTTGGTTTCTTGAATGGTGATCGTACCCAATGGCAATGTAGGATCGCCTTCCAAGGTATAATACAATTCATCCCCAGATACTTTGTATTGTTCTGCTAATCTTGTATATCCATCTTTATCTGTTTTTAATACCCAAGTATGCAATGGACTCAAGCCAGACAAAGCCGGATCGGTATCGGATTGGATCGCATAGTATTTAACAGTAAACTCTGCTCCTTCCAAACTGGCAGAACCTTGTGGTTTGTTCTGATTGGTCTCTGCATCCACTTTTCCAAGAAGTATTGCTACTGGGTCAGACTGTGGATTGTCTGTCACGTTTTTTGTAACCGTATCGCCAGAAATGATCGTAACATCATAAGACGTTTCATCTAATGCATATCCTTTTGGTGCGGTGATCTCTTTTAATACATAATCCCCTTTTTTGATGCTCTGGAATGTTGCAACTGCATTTTCGTTTGTTGTAGCTCTTGCAACTTCTACCCCATTCTGATACAAGCCATACACAGCACCCTGTAAGGAATAATTGCTGTTTCCATTTGTAAGTTCTGGTTTTGAAGAAGATTTATGTACTTCCAAAGTTCCTTTAGCTTCTTCAAATCCCACGCGGACATTCATCCCTACTCGTTGATATCCGGCCGGATATCCATTCGCATAGGAATATCCATCCCATGCATCAGGTGGTGTCATCGTTACTTGCCAGGTTGCTGTTGTGCCTTCGATCGCTGTACACACTGCTTCATAGGTACATACCTGCCAGAATCCTTCTCCTGGATTGGCTGCTCCATGATTCAGACAATATCCACTTCCTGTTACACCTGACAGACCACCATCAAGGATCTTTACCTCATGGACACCGCCTGTTCCTGGTGTTCCCCAGAATGCAACCTGTGCATTTGCTCCAGATGTTTTCATTCCTACATAGACATCTTCCATGATCCTAGCACTTCGCCCAAACATAGATGCATCCTTCACAAAACTTGTAACCGGAAGATCGGATACCTGCAAGGTATTTCCTACATGTTCCTCTAAACAGTTCGGATCTTCACATAATAAGGATCTTTTTACTTTGATGCCTTTGCTGTTTACCACATAATCTACGGATTCCTCTTCCTGTGGCTGTTCCTCTGGACTTGGATCATTGTTTGGTTCTTCCTCTGTATCTTCCTCTTTCGGAATTGCTTCAAAGACAACACGTAACGTACTCTCTGTTTCTGGCATTGAAAAAGAACCTTCTACTTCACTGCCATTAAATAAAACCTGTTTTGTTGTATACGCTTCTGAAG
>CAZOZM010000033.1:0-5450 GCA_964584255.1 uncultured Lachnoclostridium sp.
GACGTGTCTTATATCCCCATAGCTGAAGCTAGGGGTTTTACGACACATTGGATAAGGTACTATTTATAGTACCTTATATTTCAATTTCATGTTCTCGTTTTTTTACACGGCCCATTTGCCGATTCAATTCTTCACGTCTTTTTATCGCTTGCATCATGGGAGCATCCAATTCATGAGCGTGATTTTTTTTTACTTCTTCTTTACGTTCTTCAAGGTCCTCTTTTTCTCGAACTTCTTTCACCAAATTTTGCTCTTTAACATTTGACACACACAATTGTATATCTTCGATATTTTGGCGATATACTTCAAATACGTCTTGAAAAACTTGATTTATAGCCTTTTCAATTTTTTCTTCAGCCTTATCATTCGATTCTTTTTCAAGAATTTCTTCCTTAAAATGCTTAAAATGATTCGCAAAGTGTCTTTTGCGACTGTCAATAACCGGAACACCAAACGTAGATTCTAGCATGATTGATAATGCATCTGCTTCTATTTCTTTTTGTACAACAGATGTATTTGGCATATCACAATGAATCAATGCATGTCCTAATTCATGTAATGTAGTAGATAACATCTGCGTATCTTCTAATTTTTCATTTATTACTATATGCGTTAATGCAGGATTACAATATCCTCTCAAAGAAATAGAACTCAAATCTTCCCTTGTAATGGACCAGTTCATTTTTCCATTTATATAATTAACTATACCTTGATAAATCATCTGATGTTCGTTGGAAGAATATCCCATATTAAAAAGTTCTGGATATCTTTCTTTAGGAAAAGAGGTTTGAGCAATATCAAATACAGTACCAACTTTAAAATGAACTCTTTTATATCCTTTTATTTCGCCTGATTTATATGCTTCTTTTTGTTCTTTCGTGGCATTTGATAATTGTACAAATTTACCTTTTTCCACTTCTAACAATGTAGATTGTACTGGCACCCAGATCTTATACCCATGCTGTCCTCTTAATACAGATGCTCCCATATCTTTCCAATCCTTGAATGATTGACAATATGTAGCATATGGATTTTGAGCATGGATCAGTTGTGTATTTTTAGGACTATATGTATAAAATTTACTTGCAAATGCGAATGCTTCTGCCATTACTTCAGGATTTTCTTGATAATTTTTTAAAATGTTATTTAAAAGTTCTTGTGCCTTTAATTCATTCTCAATAGCAATCTGCTTTGCCTTATCTTCTTTTGTCAAACAAATCACCTCTTATTCATATATCTTACGAATTTCTCTCTGTTCTTTTTCATCTAATTCAATGATTGGTGTCAAAATCTCATTTTCAACAATCGTTCCTTCAGGAGCATGACATTCATCACATTCAATAAAAAAGAGATAATCAAATTCATTTTTTACAATCGCTTTCCCGTGATAATACCCGACTACAAGATTGTAATTTCTTAAACGTTCTGAATTTCTTGGTGCTTTATATACTGTCATAATTTCTCCCCTTTATTATTTTCCGAATCCTGGAATCATCAATTGTAACTGTTCATAAATTTCATATATTTCGTTTATCCACTCATTGCGAATATGTGGGTAAAGCAATGTCATCATTCCTATTGCTGCAAGTACTAATAATAGCAATGTAGCTGTGATTCTGATCACATTTCCTATTGATCGTATCGTAAATTTATAAAGATTCGATTTTTCGATTACTAAAACTTCTGGTTCTTTTACGTTGTACTTTTCATGTAATTTTTCCTGTTCACGCTGAAATTGTTTTTCTTTTTCAATTTCTTCCACCAGATTTTTTTTGTACCGAGTACTCATATTATTTTCTCCACTTAAATAACCATTTTTTCTTTTTTACTTCTTCAGATGTCGTTAGATCCTGTACAGGTATAATCTTTTCATATGCTTCTGGATCAAATAATTTATAATGTTCGGAACATCGTTTTGGAGCAATCGCATTTTCAATTTTATTTCCCATTAAATCTTGCATTTCTTCTTGATCTAATTCGTCTGCGAAACTAATGATATATTTTACATCATCATAAAATGCACTATCAATCAATTGATATGATGCGTTCAGTTCTGTTGGTTTACATCCAATCACGAAAATCTTTATATCCTTTTCTAGAAAAGAAATTTTATTAAAATTTGGATTAAAATATGCTCCATAATCATAAATATAATAATCGTATCCTAACTTTTTAATATCTGATATTTTTTCAATTTTGTAAAAATGATCAATGGTATCAAAAGATAGTTTACCAAGTATTTCATCACAATTATGATTTCCATACCACTCTTTGGTAGTCTCAATAAAATCTGAATCATTCATCTGAATATAACAAGCTTTATACCCTTTGGTCTGAAGATATTTTATAATATGTAAAGCTTGTGTTGTTGTTCCAATTCGTTCCATTGATCCTGCAACGCCAATTAATTTAAAATTATAATTTTCTTTTGCTTCTTCTTCGGCTTCTACAAGAGTCAACTTGTTTAATTCATCAATTCCATTTACTGCATAATAACCATTCATACATTTTTCTAATTGATCTTTCATATCGCTAAGATTTGTTGCAAAAATAAATTCGGTTATTCCAAATTGCAACAACTCTACAATTATATTAGATGTTGGCATATATCCACTTGCGTAAATGATCGGTTCTGCACCATTGCAATTACAAATTGATGCAATTTGACTTACAATTTCTTCTGCAGAATCTATATATTGCTCAATTGCAAATACCATATAGGTTGTACCAGAATGAGCTAAAATGTCATTTATTTGGTAGCGCATATGACCATTAGAATCGATATAGTCATACTCTAAATCATGTTTTGATGCAACGGATTCTACAAAATATCCTTTTTCACGTTCCCCTATAAAAAGAATTTTTCCCATTTTTTATCTCCTTATCGAACGTACTATAAATAGTACCTTAGATTTCCATTTCATATTCTCGTGTTTTTTTTCGTCCCATTTGCCGATTTAATTCTTCTCTCCTTTTTAGTGCTTGCATCATAGGATCTTCTATTTCAATATTTTTTTTTACTATTTTATCTTTTTCAGGATCTATGTATATAACGCCATCTGATATCTCATTTTCCTCAAACGGGATTTGAGCTTTCATTGTTTTAATATCCTGTTCTGAAAGAAGATGTTTTTCTAGTGAATTATCAAAAGCCATTCCTGTTAATACATAGTATTGATTTTCCTTTTTCCATACCCCTTCCTTAAATTCTTCTCCATTTAAACTAACTGTTGCCATGCATACTCCATCTTCCAATTTAAATGATTTAACTTGAAGTCCTATATTCTGATTCTCTTTTTGCAAAAAATCTATTTTAGAAACCGAAAAATGATGCATTCCTTTTTTTAATTCATCATTCCAGTCTTTTTCTGAACCTGGTAGATGCTCTGTAACAACTAGATTCAATCCTTTCTCTTGTATTTCATTTTTGATCAAATTCATGTTTTGGATTCCACCTTTGTCGTTGTCCAAAGCTAACATTAAATGTTCTGTTGGATTTTTATCCAAATAGTTAAAGAGTGCTAAAAATTTTGTAGCACCTGCAAGTGCCATGTAACTATAATCATGATAATCAATTCCTTGTGCTTTTAAGATACTCATGATACTCATTGCATCTATCATACTTTCCGTGACTATTAGATTCTTAGAATTGTGATTAACAAGCATTCCTTTTTCATAGTTGCTCCCTTTTACATCACCGACAAAACGCACATCCGTATGTGTCCCTCTTAAACATGCAAATACCGGTTGCTCTTTGTCGTAAGATACAAATACACAATTTCCATATCTGTCTTGGTATAATAATTTTCTCGACACAAAATCTTGCACCACATCTTGATCAATCATTCTTGATTTTATAAGATATGCATAAGCTCTGCGCATATTATCAGCTTTTTCTGGCAACACAAATTTAGGTTTTTCTTTTGTGACAAATGTATTTTTTGTCGTAAAAGATTTTTTTGTTGGTACATTGGTGTTTATTCGTTCAGCAAACTCCTTCATAACTTCCGCACTGGATCTCCCAGTAAATTTCATTGCGAATCCAATTACAGAATCGCCTTGACCTATAGCCCCCCTGTTTCCAGCAACCGAGTTTTGCCAGTAGCATTTTTTATCAAGGTCAATCATTACAGAATCATGTTCTTTTAAAGAATAATATTTTCCTTTTTTTATTGGTGTAAATCCAATTTCTTTTGCATAATCAACAATACTGATTTCATCTATGATTTGATTTCGAATAGTATTGTTTTTCTGTAACTGATAGGAAGATAAATTTTTACTTATAAAATCATTCATTGTTTCAAAAGTAACCTGTTCAGGTAGTTTTATCTGGAGTTCTTCAGATATTGCTGTTGCAAAACTGATCTGTTTTTTCGTAGCTTGTCCCATACTCTATCCTTTCTGAAACTTATAGTTTTTGCTAACAAGTGTATATTTGTCCATCTTCAATTACTTGCGTAAATTCGATGGACGTGTCTTATATCCCCATAGCTGAAGCTAGGGGTTTTACGACACAGCTGTATAAATTTTTTTCTTCTTCGAGTTTCATGATTCTATCAGTATATTCTCTGATTCGATTCTCATTCTGCTCTATGTTAATTTGCAGATTTGTAATATCGGTCTGAACAGACTGAATAATTCGCTCTGTTTCATTGATCTGTTCTAATGTTTGATATCTTTCTTTCTCTTTATAGTCTTCGATTCCTGATTGCATGTTAGAAATTTGTTCTTGAAGTTCAAGGTTTTCTGAAGATAATGTTTCTATCTGTAATTTATAATCGTTAATCTTTAGATCAATACATTCTAAACGATATTGATTTTCTGTTTTTTCGTTAATCTCTGAAACTTCGGAAACTTCATTTTTGTTTGTATACAATTTTAATGTATTATTTTCTTCCACTTCTGGAATTGTGATTCGAAGAGACACTTCACTCCAGCCTTTTTTCACCTCAGTAACATTTAGTATAAGGAGATCATTCGATTCTACGATAGGATCTATTTTAAAATATCCTTTTTTTCGATCTAGAATTTCATAAGAATAATTTTTAATTCCGTCCATAGATTTATTATCAAGTTCAATGATAATTTCCATTTCGTTCTGATCTTTTGCATAATCCCAGGATAAAATTTGTACATCTCTATTTTGCCAAGACTGCGTCTTATTAAGAGGTGTTGCTGCGAGCATATCACTGTTGATTGGCAACCATATATTTGATGTTAAAAATAATGCATATCCACTACAAAAAATACACAAGAACATTTTTAGCAAAAAACTTTTTTGGTGCTTGACTTTATCAAAAAAGTGTTCAATTCTTTGCTTCACTATTAGGTCATCCCTTTCTCTTCTTTATTGTTCTTCTACTGTTTCATTTCATTGATATCCTATTAGCTTGCCTTGACACTCCCCACAGCTAAAGCAGGGGGATTCTTGTTTCAACCACTACTGCATT
>CAZOZM010000034.1:0-4520 GCA_964584255.1 uncultured Lachnoclostridium sp.
TCTTACGCAAGAGTTTCCGTACAGAAGGCTTGTTTCGTTCTTGATGCAATCAGAGGCAAGGATGTAGAAACAGCTCTTGGTATCTTAGCATACAATCCAAGATATGCTTCAAGAGTTATAGAGAAATTATTAAAGTCAGCTATTGCAAATGCTGAAAATAACAATGGTATGGATGTAACAAAGTTATATGTTGCAGAATGCTATGCTAACTGTGCTCCTACAATGAAGAGAGTACATCCTAGAGCTCAGGGCAGAGCTTACAGAATCTTAAAGAGAATGAGCCACATTACAGTAGTGCTTGATGAAAGATAAGGAGGTTTAGCATGGGACAGAAAGTAAATCCGCATGGATTAAGAGTCGGTGTTATTAAGGACTGGGACTCAAGATGGTATGCAGAAGCTGATTTCGCTGATTGCCTTGTAGAAGATTACAATATTAGAAAGTTTCTTCAGAAGAGATTAAACAACTCAGGCGTATCAAAGATTGAAATCGAGCGTTTATCAGATAAGATTAAGGTTATCATTTATACAGCTAAGCCTGGTATCGTAATCGGTAAGGCCGGTGCTGAAATTGAAAAGCTTAAGAAAGAACTTCAGAAGTTCACAACAAAGAAGCTTAATGTAGAAATTAAGGAAATCAAGAAGCCTGATTCAGATGCTCAGCTTGTGGCTGAAAACATTGCTCAGCAGCTTGAGAACCGTGTTTCTTTCCGTCGTGCCATGAAATCAACAATGGCTCGTACAATGAAGTCTGGTGTACTTGGTATTAAGACTTCCGTTTCTGGTCGTCTCGGCGGTGCAGATATGGCTCGTACAGAGTTCTACAGCGAAGGGAATATTCCTTTACAGACACTCCGTGCCAATATCGATTATGGATTCGCTGAAGCAGACACCACATATGGTAAGGTCGGCGTAAAAGTTTGGATCAACCATGGTCAGGTACTCCCAACAAAGGGAAACAAGAAGGAAGGGAGCGATAAATAATGTTAATGCCTAAGAGAGTGAAACGCCGTAAGCAGTTTCGCGGAACTATGAGAGGTAAGGCTTTAAGAGGCAATAAGATTACAAATGGTGAATTTGGTATCGTTGCCGCTGAGCCTTGTTGGATTAAATCAAATCAGATTGAAGCAGCCAGAATTGCCATCAACCGTTACATCAAGCGTGGTGGTAAGGTTTGGATTAAGATTTTCCCTGACAAGCCGGTAACAGCTAAGCCGGCTGAAACACGAATGGGTTCCGGAAAAGGATCTCTTGAGTACTGGGTAGCAGTTGTTAAGCCGGGTCGTGTTTTATTCGAGATATCAGGTGTATCTGAAGAAGTTGCAAGAGAAGCATTAAGACTCGCAACACACAAACTTCCTTGCAAGTGCAAGATCGTTTCTAAAGCAGATTTAGAGGGAGGTAATGGCAGTGAAAACTAAGAAGTATTTAGAAGAAATCAATGCTAAGTCCGTTGCAGAACTTAACGAAGAATTAGTTGCTGCCAAGAAGGAACTCTTTAATCTTAGATTCCAGAACGCAACTAATCAGTTAGATAACACTTCAAGAATTAAAGAAGTAAGAAAAAATATCGCAAGAATCCAGACTGTTATTGCTTCAAAGGCAAATACAGCTGAGTAATTGATCCTTGGAAAGGAGAAATCAAGTGGAAAGAAATCTTAGAAAAACACGAATCGGCAAGGTTGTCAGTGATAAAATGGATAAGACAATTGTTGTTGCTATCGTAGATAATGTAAAGCATCCTCTTTACAATAAGATTGTTAAGAGAACCTATAAATTAAAGGCTCATGACGAAAACAATGAGTGCCATATTGGTGACAGAGTTAAAGTTATGGAAACAAGACCACTCTCCAAGGATAAGAGATGGAGACTTGTTGAAATTGTCGAGAAGGCTAAATAAGTTCAGTAAAACTGAATTTCATCATTACTGAAAGGAGATTTCACTATGATTCAGACAGAAACCAGACTTAAGGTCGCTGATAATACTGGAGCAAAAGAACTTCTTTGCATCAGAGTTCTTGGCGGCTCTGTAAGAAAGTATGCAGGAATTGGTGATGTTATAGTTGCTTCCGTAAAGGATGCTAATCCGGGCGGAGATGTTAAAAAAGGCGACGTTGTAAAGGCAGTCGTTGTTAGAACAGTTAAGGGTGTTCGCCGTAAGGACGGTTCCTACATCCGTTTTGATGAGAACGCAGCAGTTATTATCAAAGATGACTTAAATCCAAAGGGAACTCGTATCTTTGGACCAGTAGCAAGAGAACTTCGTGACAAGAAGTTTATGAAGATTATCTCTCTCGCTCCTGAAGTATTATAAGGAGGAGTATTTATGGCAACTTCTAAAATTAAGAAGAACGATACTGTAAAGGTAATCGTTGGAAAAGATAAAGGTAAGGAAGGCAAAGTTATCAGTGTTAAAGACGGTAAGGTTACTGTTGAAGGCGCAAACATGGTAACAAAGCATTCAAAACCAACACAGGCAAATCCTAAGGGTGGCATTTCTCATCAGGAAGCTGCTATGGACGTATCAAACGTTATGTATGTTCATAAGGGTCAGCCTACAAGAGTCGGCTTCAAGGTAGTAGATGGTAAGAAGGTTCGCTATGCTAAATCTACTGGTGATGTCATTGACTAATTCTAGAAGAGGAGGTCTCTTAAGTTGAATAGATTAAAAGAGAAGTATCAGAGCGAAATCGCAGGCGCTATGCAGGAAAAATTCCAGTATAAGAACGTTATGCAGATTCCAAAGCTCGACAAAATTGTAATCAACATGGGCGTTGGAGAAGCTAAAGACAATGCTAAGGCTTTAGAGAACGCTATTAAGGATCTTGAGATTATCTCAGGACAGAAGCCGGTAGTAACAAAGGCTAAGAAGTCAGTTGCTAACTTCAAAATCAGAGAAGGCATGAATATTGGTTGCAAGGTTACATTAAGAGGAGATAAGATGTACGATTTCCTTGACAGACTTGTAAATCTTGCTCTTCCACGAGTTCGTGACTTCAGAGGTGTAAATCCTAATGCATTCGATGGCAGAGGTGATTACGCACTTGGTATCAAGGAACAGCTTATTTTCCCTGAAATCGAGTATGATAAAGTAGATAAGGTTCGTGGTATGGACGTTATCTTCGTTACAACAGCAAAGACTGACGAAGAGGCACGTGAGTTATTAACTTTATTTGGTATGCCTTTCAAGAAATAGGAGGAAGATTTCGATGGCAAAAACATCAATGAAGATTAAACAGCAGCGTCCACAGAAATTCAAGGTACGTGAGTATACACGTTGCAAGATTTGTGGTCGTCCTCATTCAATCTTAAGAAAATACGGAATCTGCAGAGTATGTTTCCGTGAATTAGCTTACAAGGGTCAGATTCCTGGCGTTAAGAAAGCAAGCTGGTAAGATTAATGTGCATTTGAGCACAGCCTAATAGTTTATGGAGGTAAATATAAATGACAATGAGTGATCCAATTGCAGATATGCTTACAAGAATTCGTAATGCGAATACTGCAAAGCATGATACTGTAGATGTACCTGCTTCTAAGATCAAGGTTGCTATAGCTGATATTCTTCTTAAGGAAGGTTATATCAAGAGCTATGAAATTGAAGAAGTAGGAAGCTTCAACAACATTCATATCACTTTAAAGTATGGTAAAGACAAGTCTGAAAAGACAATCGCAGGTCTTAAGAGAATTTCTAAGCCTGGTCTTCGTGTTTACGCAAGTAAGGAAGATTTACCACATGTACTTGGTGGATTAGGAATTGCTATTATTTCAACAAACAAGGGAATCGTAACTGATAAGGAAGCTAGAAAGCTTAATGTTGGTGGCGAAGTTCTTGCTTACGTTTGGTAATATAACCGAATTTTTAACCTAGTTGTAAAATGACAGCGAGGAGAAAACATGTAAATCATCTTCGCTATTAACTATAATAGGAGGTACGGGCATGTCACGTATAGGAAAAATGCCAATCGCAATCCCGGCAGGTGTTACTGTTGAGGTTGCAGAAAATAATAAAGTGACTGTAAAAGGTCCTAAGGGAACACTTGAAAGAGTGCTTCCTGCTGAGATGGAAATAAAAGTTGAAGGCGCAGAGGTTGTTGTAACAAGACCTAATGATTTAAAGAAGAATAAGTCATTACACGGACTTACAAGAACACTTATCGCAAACATGGTAACTGGTGTAACAGCTGGTTATGAAAAAGTTCTCGAGGTTAACGGTGTTGGTTACAGAGCACAGAAGGCCGGTAAGGAACTTACACTTATCCTTGGATACTCTCATCCTGTAGTAATGGTTGATCCTGATGGAATTGAAACAATTCTTGATGGTCAGAACAAGATTACGGTTAAGGGTATTGATAAAGAAAAAGTTGGACAGTACGCTGCTGAAATCAGAGACAAGAGAAGACCTGAACCATATAAGGGCAAGGGTATCAAGTATGCTGATGAAGTAATCAGACGTAAAGTTGGTAAGACCGGTAAGAAGTAGAAAGGAGAATAAGTTATGGTAAGCAAAGAATGTAGATCAG
>CAZOZM010000035.1:0-4230 GCA_964584255.1 uncultured Lachnoclostridium sp.
AAAAAAGAAACATATAAATTTGTGGATGTATCAAAGCTAGATTAATCTACACTTTCTCAACTAATGTAGATGTAAAAATGTGATGATTTTTGTTATTGGGAAAATTAGAATTTTTTGTCTCAAAGAATCCCCCATGCACAAAAGTTCATAAAAGTATACTTTTATAAATTCAGAAAAAAAGGGGGATAAAACAAAAAAAATGCCAGTAATTGACTACTGACATTTGAAAATAAGCAATATTTTGTATATTTAAAAAAGTATACTTTTTTGCACGATTATTTTACCATGATTTGACAATAAAAACAATATATGTTTCAAATACTGTCAATCTAAATTTTTTTCTTTTTTGTAATGTATTTCTGAATATGGTTTGTATCGTTTTTAGGTTTACTTTTAGTTACGAGCAACTTGTTTTCGTGCGTAGCACGTTTTGTTTGTAGGCTTCCGATTTCCAAACAAGGTAAGATATAGTTATTTAAAGATAGGATAAATATAAGAGATGATTTATTCTGCTAATAAAATGCACGATTTTCCCTATGTTTTCAGGGCTTTTTCTTTTTTATTGTTGGTATAAAAACTGAATAGATATCCCTTGGTAATTCCACTAAAGTTGAATAAGATTTTCCAGAAGAAGAAAAAATTTGAATAGATTGATTTAAAAATGACATGAAATTTGAATAGATTTTTGTTCAGAAATTAAAAAAAAGAAAAAGTGAGGTTTTTTTCCTTACTTTTTCTTTTGATCACTCGACTTTTTGATTTTTACGATAAAAATATCTAGCACAAATAACCCTATAGTCATCTATAAGGTTATTTATACTTTATTTTCTTTTCTATGCAGTAATCAGATCTTCTAGCAGCAATTTATGTAATAATGGAATGTTTATTTGTCGTTTCCACTTGCTTTTATTCTTTTTCCCTTCGTTGATCACTGCTAAACATCTTGATACTACTTCACTTAAATCAAAAAACATTTGCTTATCAATCCGTTTATGATACTGAGCAAGTACTGTCATCAAGTCGTTTTTTTCTTCATCTGTAATTGATTTTACTTTATTACGTCTGCATGAGATCTTAATGTCATGTTCTCTCAATTCATCATTTTCGCTTTTCACCTTACTTAGATCTACACCTGTTGCTGTTCTCTTGAACGTGATATAGTACTTTCTTCCAGCGTCCAAGTATATGTCTAAAAATGGCGCAAGCTCACCTAGATAGCTTCTGAGTACTCTTGCAGTCACTCCGAACATCTTTTTATATTTTGTCAAAAAGTTGTCTTTTAAGATTTGATATGCTGTCTTTCCGGATTTTTTACGTGCGATATTATAATCGCGCATCAACAGGAGTGCGAGCAATTTTGCTCCCACTCTGCATTTCTGAAATTCTTCAGATCGCACCATATTGTTATGCAGACTGATATAGCCTCTTCCATAATTCTCCTTGCCTTTAAAGCTATTATCTAAAATGGTAATATCCCAATCATAATAACTTTTTTTCATACAGAAAATAATTCCTTTTTCTTCTAACGATGCTTTGCAGTCATAAAAGCCCTGGAAGGAAAGTCCTGCAGCTTCACATACGTCTTTGTAATAGATCCCTTTTGCTACTCCATATTCATTCTGATATCTAGCAATATATAATATAAAATCTAATTCTTTATTTGTGATCTTTTTCTCAACCATTTTTTCAAATACTGAGATTCCTATTTTCTGCATGGCTTTTCCTTCCTTTCTCTTTCTGTAGCTACGCGTACCATAAATAGTACCTTATTTTCTCAAAAAAAATAGATGCAATAAATACACTGATCATCTCTGCATTTACTCCACCTATCGCATATCATAAATTCTTGCTATTTTGTCTATTTATTGAGCATGTTTTTTATACTTCTAAGTTGACAAAACCTCTAATTACTGCTATATTAATACTAGAAGTATGGTTTTCATAAATACATCTATTTATTGCTATATTAATACTAGAAGTTTGGTTTTCATAAATACATCTATTTTTTTATAGAAGTTTGAATAGATGGTAATAAATACTTCTGTGGGAACATTTATTTGGCGATAAATGTTTCATGTCAGAAAAATGTATTGCCGTACATTTCCTGACACCTTGTGGTAATTATATATCACGATAACCGGAATGTCAATAATGATAATTCCACAAGGTAACTTAAATATTTACAAGGTCTGTGATTGATCACAGGCCTTTTTTGTGCTAAAAAAAGGCCTGTGATCAATCACGAAGAGCGTTGACATTGTGAGTGAAACTCACTATAATACAGAATATAAAAAGGGCCACCGATAACGGCTGGCCCAAGTAGCATATTTGATAAAACATCAAAAAGCAGCTTCACTCGGGCAAAAGTTAGCTGCTTTTTTGATGTTTATTTTTTCGTTCTGGCCCAAAGATCGAGGATTCGTACACAAGTATTGATGATACTTGCGACGATCTGAACGATCCGGACAATCAGAATGATCGTATCGTACATCTATTTTTCCTTTCCGCATATTTTCCATCGCATCTACTCCTTTCTAAATGGAATATTGAAATGAATCGTATGTAAAAGGCCAGCCACTAACCGTTGGTGATCCATATGTTAGTTTATCATAGATGATCAGCTTTCACAACGAATCTATCAAAGAAAATTATCGTTGTTAGATTCTTTTGCCATGCTAATAAAACACATAACAGGTTCGTTTGACGCATGAATACCTATTTTTCTTCGATAGTAATAAAAGGTCGAATATTTCATTTGCATGATTGTACGGATTTGTGTTGTCGAGTATCCTATCTGTCTTAATAAGAAATAGCCACATCGAAACATATATTCATCAATAAGTATTGGACGACCAAACTTCACACCATTCGCCTTTGCCTGTCTGATTCCTTCATTTTGACTAATGCGAATTGATTCGCGTCCATTTTCTGCTACAAAACTTAAAATCTGCAGCACAACATCACTAATAAACGTTCCCAATAAATCTTTCCCTTTTCTTGTATCTAATAATGGCATATCTAATACCACAATATCTATTTCTTTTATTTTTGTGAGAATACGCCACTGCTCTATAATCTCTTTGTAATTCCTGCCTAATCGATCGATACTATGGATGTACAATATATCCCCTTTTTTTAGCTTTTTCATCAGTTTTTGATAAGCTAATCGCTCAAAATCTTTACCTGATTGCTTATCAATAAAAATATCTTTTTTCATAATTTCAATCTGAAGCATTGATACCAGTTGACGTTGCACGTTTTGATCTCTACTTGATACTCTCACATAACCATATTTTTTCTGTTTCATAAAAAAATATCTCCTTTCAAAAAAATATATTGTACCAAAAAGGAAACATTGATTC
Source organism: uncultured Lachnoclostridium sp. (assembly GCA_964584255.1). Taxonomy (GTDB): domain Bacteria; phylum Bacillota; class Clostridia; order Lachnospirales; family Lachnospiraceae; genus UBA3775. The sequence goes on from CAZOZM010000035.1 coordinate 3,363, forward strand.
TAAAGAATACTTATGGCATTTTGTAGAGAAAAGCCATAACAGAAATGATAAATGAATATCTTGTTTTTTTTGAAATTTATGGTACAATATAAGTGAGCAAAGAAGGTCGTGGTCGTTCGGTTCACGACTGGAGTTCCCAAATGAGAGTCGGTTCGCTCTCCCGAATAGGCTTAGAGGCTGAAAACCAAGGAACCTTACAAAAGAAATGGTAATGCTCCTGATTTTTATCAGGAGCATTTTTCTTGTAAAGATAGGTGGATTATTATGGATAACTTATTAGAAAAATATAATGATTATATTCGTTTGAAAAACTGTAGAGCAGAATATCTACTATCAAACGGATCAATTATAAAATTTACATACAGGGAAGAAAATTTTATACATCTACTTGGGCTACATAAATTAAAAGATATACAGCTTATACAATTGTTTAACGATAAAAGCAACAAAAAGGTACAGACAAAATATATCATAAGTCGTATTAAGAAAAATATGTTTACTGATCAGATGGTAAAAGCAAGCGTATTTTACTCTAATATTAAATCAAGATATGAAAGCTTTTCTTATGATAATTTGACTACATTAACCTATACGGATGCAGTAATAAATTTTAATCCAGCACTTATCAAATCTAAAATCAAAAGTGATTATCTTTTATTCGAAATAAAGGATAATGAATATAATCATCTTGGAATTGCAGAAGATAGTAGCACTAAGAACCGGTATATAGAAACATTTTTTCATCAAACAACAGATATGTACATAAAAGGACAAACGATAGTAAAAGTTAAAAGTTTTACGCTTTATACACCTGTTGACACTCCCCACAGCTAAAGCAGGGGGATTCTTGTTTCAACCACTACTGCAT
>CAZOZM010000036.1:0-4218 GCA_964584255.1 uncultured Lachnoclostridium sp.
GCCTATGATGCAGGAATTCAGAACGGGGATGTAATCGTAAAATTTGGCGGTGCTGAGATTTTAAGCTTTCAGGATCTGCAGACCCAGATCGAAAGCATTGAAAGCGGAAAGCCAGTTATGGTAACTGTGATGCGTCAGGGTCGGGAAGGCTATGCTCAGCTGGAATACTATATTAATATCAGGGCCAGGTAAGATGCCTGGCTTTCTGGCGTTTCCCTAGTGAAAATAGAACTTATTTAAGAAAGAGAGTGGACAGAAATGAGATATATTGAGCAGTTTCGTGAGGGTGTACGGGTATCCGATGTATATCTGTGCAAGACAAGACAGATTGCGGTAACAAAAAACGGAAAAGAGTACGCTTCTGTACTTTTGCAGGATAAGACAGGAACGATAGACTGTAAAATTTGGGATTTGAGTTCTCCAGGAATCGGAACCTTTGAGCCGCTGGATTATGTTTATGTAGATGGAGATGTAACGGTATTTCAGGGTTCGAATCAGTTGAATATTAAGCGAATTCGCAGAGCCGATGAGGGGGAGTACCGTGAGGCAGACTATCTTCCGGTCAGCTCTAAGGATATTAAGCTGATGTATCAGGAGCTTGCGGCACTGATTCAGTCCTTTCAGAATCCGTATTTAAAGAAGCTGGCAGGAAGCTTCTTTTTAGAGGATCGGGATTTCGTAAAGCGTTTTTGTTTTCATTCTGCAGCGAAGAGTGTGCATCATGGCTTTGTAGGAGGACTGTTAGAGCATACCCTGAGCGTAATGAAGCTGTGTGATTATTATGCTAAAAATTATCCGATGTTAAACCGTGATTTGCTTTTAACGGCAGCATTATGCCATGATATTGGCAAGGTGAAGGAAATTTCTGCGTTTCCGGAAAATGATTATACAGATGATGGTCAGCTTTTGGGTCATATTATTATTGGAACAGAGATGGTGGGAGAGCGCATCCGCCAGATTCCGGATTTCCCGGAGAAGCTGTCTTCTGAATTAAAGCATTGTATTTTAGCGCATCATGGAGAGCTGGAATATGGTTCTCCGAAAAAGCCGGCCTTGCTGGAGGCATTGGCATTAAGCTTTGCTGACAATACAGATGCGAAGCTGGAGACCATGATCGAGGCTTTAAAGGGTGCTGGAGAGAATAATGGCTGGCTGGGCTATAACCGTTTTCTGGAGAGTAATGTAAGAAAGACAAGCGGACAGTAGTTTTTTTGAAAATGAATACCAGAAGGGTGGATTCTGTCGGGAAAGACAGCACTTTTCTGGTGTTTTTTCTATCATGACAAGGAAGCGTGCGGCGAATGCGTGTAAGAGACAGAGGACAGAAATGATGAGGAACAGAAAACAGAAAAGAAGAATGGTTTTTCGCATGCTTTTGCTTGCGGCAGCAGGAGTTTTTGGGACAGGCTGTGCAGGAAGCGGTCAGGAAGAGAAGGCTTTGGAGTCGACGCAGGCATGGGAGAACGAAACGGATTCGGTTATTATCGTGATGAATCCGGAATCAGAGCCGGAAGCAGGATTTGATCCGATTTACGGCTGGGGAGCCGGAGAGCATGTTCATGAGCCTTTGCTGCAGAGTACATTGACGGTTACGAATACGGATTTGAGCATTGGCTATGATTTGGCAACCAGAATGCAGGTTTCAGAGGACGGCATGCGGTGGACGGTAACGATTCGGGAGGATGCGGCATTTACCGACGGGGAAAGGCTGACGGCGGAGGATGTGGCATTTACCTACAATAGGTTAAAGGAATCCAGCTCTGTCAATGATTTCAGCATGCTGCGGGAGGCAAAGGCATTAGATGAGGTAACGGTAGAATTTGCGATGGAGCGGCCGTTTTCCATCTGGCCGTATACGATGGCAATTACGGGAATTGTGCCGGAACATGCCTATAGTGCAGAATATGGAATGCATCCGATTGGTTCCGGCCGCTATGAGTTGGTACAGTGGGATAAGGGGCAGCAGGTGATTTTTGAGGCAAATTCCGATTATTACGGAGAAACGCCGCAAATTCAGAAGATAACGATTCTTTTTATGGAGGAGGATGCGGCATTTGCAGCCGTAAAAGCTGGTCAGGCAGATTTAGCGTATACCTCAGCTCTTTATACGGAGCAGAAGCCGTCAGGTTATACGCTGCTTTCCTGTAAAACAATAGATAATCGAGGCATTAATCTTCCGGCGGTGCCGATGGAGAGAACGGAGGATGGCCGGATCATCGGAAATGATTTGACAGCGGATGTGCGGGTGCGTCGGGCAATCAATTTGTTTCTGGATCGGGAAGCAATGATTGAGAATGTGTTAAATGGATATGGAACGCCAGCATACAGTGTCTGTGATGGAATGCCGTGGTCTTTAGAGCCGGCGGAAGCTGGAAGGGATCGGTTACAAGCACGCAGAGAGGCAAAAAATTTGCTGGCTGAGGCAGGATGGAAGCCGGGAGAAAATGGAGCTTTGGAAAAAAATGGCATCCAGGCAGAGCTTACCTTGCTCTATCCGGTCGGAGATTCGGTTCGTCAGGCTTTGGCGATGGATATGGCAAATCAGTTAGGTGAATTGGGGATTCTTGCTGCGGTTCACGGAACCGGATGGGATACTGCATATGAGGAGGCACAGTCACAGCCACTTATCTGGGGCTGGGGTGCGCATACGCCAATGGAGCTTTATCATATTTATCATACACAGAAGGAGAGCGGTCAGGCAGCGTATTCTCCTTATGCCAATGCGAAGGTGGATGCCTATATGGACGCTGCCTTAAGCTGTGCGGATTTGGAGGAGTCCTATGAGCTGTGGAAAGCGGCACAGTGGGATGGAAGCACTGGAATTACAGAGCAGGGAGATTTGCCCTGGATCTGGCTGGTGAATGTCGATCATCTTTATTGGGTAAGAGATGGCTTGTCGGTAGCGGAGCAGAAACTGCATCCGCATGGACATGGCTGGTCGATTGTCAACAATGTGGATCGCTGGGAATGGAAGCAGTAGAAAAGAAAGGATGGAAGCCGGTGAAGAAGGAAATAAACAGGGCTGGACTTCAGGTACTGAAGCAGTGTCTGCGTCTGATTTTATTGCTTTTTGCGGCCAGCGCAGCGGCCTTTTTTCTGATGAGTCTTTCGCCTCTGGATCCTTTGAAAACCAATGTGGGACAGGTGGCCTTAGGCGCATTATCAGAAGAGCAGATAGCACGTTTAAATGCTTACTGGGGAGTGGGAATTCCGGCTCCGAAGCGCTATATAGGATGGCTTTTGTCTGTGCTTCAGGGAGATTTTGGGGTTTCACTGCTTTATCGGCAGCCGGTTCTTTCTGTAATCGGGGAGAAAGCGATTCATTCGCTGTGGCTGATGGGAAGTGCCTGGCTTTTTTCTGGTCTTTTGGGTGTGACACTTGGAATTTTGGCCGGGATGAATCGTGGTTCATGGCTGGATCGTTTCATCCGGGGCATTTGCATGGTGATTGCGGGAACCCCGTCTTTTTGGCTGGCCCTTGTCTTTTTGTTGGTATTTGCCGTGTATATTCCAATCTTTCCCATTGGTTTTCGTGTGCCGGTTGGAGTGATGGCATCGAAGGTAACCGTTGTGGATCAGCTTTACCATGCAGTGCTTCCGGCAGTGACGCTGGGGCTTTGCAGCATGCCAAATCTTGCGATGCATACCAGAAGCAAGATGGTAGAAATCATGGAAAGTGACTTTATTCTTTATGCAAGATCCCGGGGGGAACGAGGTGTTCGTTTGTTTTTTCGTCATGGAATGAAGAATGTTCTGCTTCCGGTGATTACACTTCAGGCGGCCTCTGTCAGTGAAATTTTCGGAGGTTCGATTTTGGTGGAGCAGGTTTTTTCTTATCCAGGTCTGGGACAGGCGGCAGTTCTAGCCGGTTTGGGCAGTGATGCCCCGCTTCTTTTAGGAATTACGGTGTTCAGTACCTTATTTGTTTATCTGGGAAATGCGGCAGCTGATCTGCTTTATAAACGAATTGATCCGCGTATGCGCCGGAGAAGGGAGAAGCGCTTATGAAGGGAGAAAATCGCCGTAAAACAGTGTTATTTCTGGCGATAAGCATGGTTTTGCTTCTTTTGCTTGTGGCTTTTCTGGGTTATTTCTGGGAAGCCGATGCGATGCAGGTGGATTTTTCAAGAAAAAATCTGGAACCCTGCAGTCAATACTGGTTTGGAACGGATTGGCTGGGGCGCGATATGGCAAAACGAACGGTAGCCGGCCTATCTG
>CAZOZM010000037.1:0-3913 GCA_964584255.1 uncultured Lachnoclostridium sp.
TTACCGAGTCCCTACAAGGGATTTTTTCGGGAAGGCTGTCCTTTTTAAGAGTCAGGCGTGGCGTGAGGCCACGCCTTTTCTCGTGCTATTTAATTTTCTTCATCTAATAAATCACCAAAATCGGGTAAATCTATTGCTCCAACTAAATTGTAGATGATTTCTACGGTATGAGTATAATGTCCGTCAACTTTTTGCTTTTCATAGATATAAACTTTATCTATGTAAGCACGTAAGATTTCAGGTGTTAGTTCGTTAAAATCACTATACTTTTTAACGATAGCCATAAACCTTTGTATGTTATCATACGTGGTTTTGGCTTTTTCTATTTCCGACTTTATACGACTTAACTTTTCATTTAAGGCTTTTTGTTCGGCTTCGTAGTTATCGCTCATTTTCATATAGCGTTCTTCAGATAATTTTCCTGCAACCTTATCTTCATAAAGACTTTGAATTATCTTATCAAGTTCGGTTATACGATTTTCCGCATCTTCTTTTTCTTCGATAGCAGAAGTCATTTCCCGTTTAGTCCTTATGTCAGTACAACGTTTAAGAATATTGAAAAACTCGTCCCTATATTTCTTCGCAAATCTAATCGTATATTGTATATCATTTTGGATTAGCGCCAAAGCGGCGTGCGCCGTTATTTGGTGTGACGTACAATACTTCTTCTTTTTCTTGCGATAGGTAGAGCAATTAAAATACTCTTTTTGATTCATTGTAGTACATCTACAAAGATACATTTTTTCTCCACAATCAGCGCAATATAGGATTCCCGATAGCATATGTGGTGTTCCCATATCGGTTAAACTCCTTCGTCCTGCACGGACTTGTTGAACAATATCAAACGTTTCCTTGTCAATTATTGCTTCTTGCGTATTTTCAAAGATTGCCCAATTTTCTCTTGGGTTTTTATAACGCTTTTTAGATTTATACGATTTCTTGTAGTACCTAAAATTTACCGTATGTCCAAGATACTCTTCGTTTTCGAGAATATGTACTATCGTAGAATAATCCCACACGTCCGAATCTTGATTAATTTTTATTGAACAAGGTAATTTCTTCCTATGTAAGTAAAGCGACGGTGTTTCTATTCCACGTTCGGTTAAAATTCTTGCGATTTGAGAAGGTCCGTAGCCTTTAACGCAAAGATTAAAAATTTCTTTTACAATTAAAGCGCCTTCTTCGTCAACAATCCATTTATCCTTATCTTCGGGGTCTTTCATATATCCCAAGGGTGGAATTGTAGTAAGATGTTTGCCCGAATTACCTTTTGCTTTCACAACGGCTTTAATCTTACGGCTACAATCTTTTGCGTACATTTCGTTTAGGATGTTCTTAAACGGGATAATATCGTCGTCGGGATTTGTTTCCGTATCCATTTGGTCGAAGATTGCTATAAACCTTACGTCCGCATCGGGGAAATAATACTTGGTGTAATATCCCACGAGAATATGGTCACGTCCAAATCTTGACATATCTTTTACGATTACGGTAGATATTTCGCCGTTTTCCACGTCGTTAAGCAAACGCTTAAACGCAGGACGTTCAAAATTACTACCACTATAACCGTCATCTATGTAAAAACGGATATTCCTAAACTTGTTTTCTTTCGCATAGTCCGAAAGCAATAACTTTTGATTTTTGATACTGTTGCTATCGCCCTCAAGGTCGTCGTCAGAACTTAAACGACAATAAAGGGCTGTGTACTGCTCATCTAAATGTTTTATTTTTCTATTCGATTGCAAATTCATTGTTTATTACCTCCCGAATTGCAACCTTCAAGCGATTCTGCTTTAATAGATAAATCGTCCGTCAAACTTTCCGCTTGACTTTCAATCAATCTCTTGGTTATATCAAACGCCGTTGATTTGGCGTTAGGTTTCTCACGGGATATTATCGTGTAAATTGTCTTACCGATTTTTACTTGTCGACTTCTCACTAAATTCCCGTTTTCGTCGTCGTAGTAATGTACAATTTTATCTACGACAGGTTCTACTGTTTTCTTAATTTTCTTGCTTATAATTTTCCTCCTTGTGAAAGGTCGGGGCTTTCATAATTTATTTTCCCGACAATTACAAGAAGAAAGAAGGGTTATTTTTTATTCTCGGACTCAAAGAAGTCGTCATATCCGTCCATAATCTTGGCAAGACCTAAATCACTTTCAGCGGCTTCATCCATTAACGCTTTATATCCTGCTTCGATTAGTTGGACTTTAGTAAAACCGTATTGAGTTAAAAACTCGTTTATTTCTTCGGCTTTACTTCTCGGCATACTCGTTCCAAAAAACATACTTTTTGCCTTTCTTTCTTCTTTGTGCTTGTCCTCGTATCTCTTGTCTTTTACGTATCTTTTACTTTCCATAATAATTCTCCTTAATCCTGTGAAGTGATTGCAGTAACAAGTATTCCAACACAGCTCATAATTAAATGACCTACAATCAACACTCCTGCGAGCATATACCTCATAGTCACGCCTAATACCTTCATAAATTTTGCCATAACTTCACATCTCCTTACTTAAAATATAATGTCGTATTGATACGACTTGTTATAATTATTATACTCATTAAGAAAGGCTTTGTCAATAGCTTTTGATAGGTAAAAGTAAAAAATTTTGGACAGCACGTAGTAATTACCGATATTTTAATCGGCTTTACTGTTATTATTAAATTTTTTCTTATATTCAGTTTTAGTGGCGTTTTCACGCTCGATTTCTTCTTCGATTTGTTGTAAACGACTTTTTCCCAAGTTAGCGATAGGCTCACCTTTTGGAATAAACTCACCAACGATAGACGGCGCACGGTGAAATACTCGTGCAAACGCTTCAGGCTCTCGCTCTCGAAAAAGAGAGTAGGCACGGCTCATCTTATTGAACTTATCCTTGTCTTTTGAGAGTTCTTGAACTTCCTTGTATAACAAGCCGTTATCTTTTTGTTGACGGTCAACGACTTCTTCTAAACGTTTAACTTCGGCAGTCAATACGATGATTTGGTTTTTTAGACCGTTTCTTGTAACCGCAAACTTGCCTTGTTTGGCATCTTCTAACGCTTGAGTGTAATCGGCTTCGGCGTTACGTTCTTCAATGATTTTATCTCTTTCGGCTTTCGCTGTTGAGATTTCTTTCATTGTTTCAGTAAAATGCTCGTCCGCTTTCTGAACGGCTTTTTCCATCGTTGCTAATTCCGCTTGCACACGTTTTCCTGCGCTTGAAATAATCTCCGTTGATTTATCCCACGCTTCGTCCACGATACATTTAGCCTTGAATTCGGCAGTAGAGAGATGGGAAGCGACACTTCCTTCTTTACCACGCATTAAGCCCCAACGCTTTCCGACTTTCTCGTGAAATTCCGTTTGCAGTTTTGACAACTCGTTGCGATTAAGTAAGTCTTTGGCGCAAAGCCGTCCGTCTTTGATAGGGATAAGGTTTAGGTGCATATGTGGTGTTGTTTCGTCGTTGTGGACAACGGCAGAAATTATGTTCTTTCTTCCGTAGCGCTCTATAAAAAAATTAGTGCAGTCACGGAAAAAGCCGTTTTGCTCATATTCGTCTAAACTGTTAAAAAATTCTCTATCTGAGCCAAGCACGAAAGAAGCCATTAGCACGGCATCTTTTCTCGGTGCTTTAGGTAAGTTTAACTCGCTTATTCTTGCGTTGATAAAATCCGTATAAGAACTGTTCCTAAACAATAGGCGGTAATTGTCTTTTGTCCTTGAACTGTCTATACAAGTGTTTGAGCCGACGTAGTTTTCGTCACGCTCGTTTTCATTTTCTATGGGGCAAATATCCGTTTTGTGATACTTCTCCATATGGCATACTAAATACGATATTTTGGTTCCCTCCTTATGATTTTTTTGGTCGTAAAATAGCCTCGCAGAGCACACTACTTTCAAAGAAAGTATAGTGTGCTATACCT
>CAZOZM010000038.1:0-3816 GCA_964584255.1 uncultured Lachnoclostridium sp.
TGTCTTTTTACAAATCTAAAGAATTCCGTAGACTTTTTTCCTTATCTACGCAGACTCACTTTTTGAAACAGTATTGGGGCAAACGCGCCAAACAGTTTCAATTTGCTTTGAGAGTAGCAAGTAAACAATAATTTTTTTGATTGTATCGTTATATAGTTTTGCGAGCATATCGAGGATCACAGTATCTGTTTTGGACTAGCACTTGTGTAAAAACCGCGCAAAATATTTGGTGGCTTCGAGGTGTCTTTTTAACCGTGTGTGAAATAAACACAAAGTGGTATGGGCGAACAGAAAAATTGGGGTACTGTTCCTGGGCTGGAGGCATCGGATGGGCACTTGCATGTTGCGGATCCAGATAGGCAATTGCTTGCAGCGTATTCAGATGAGCCGTTACAAGCGGCAGGGGCAGACTGGCAGGAGCGTGTTGTCATTCCCGAGGGCATTACGCGCATGGCCTCGATGATGCTGGATTCCAATAGCCGTACATGGCGCAGAAAAAAAACAAGGAGAGCCTTCCCGAGGAGTTTCCGATGTGTCGATATGACAGCATCGGGACGCTTGTCATTCCGGCTTCGACGGATATTCCTCATGATGACAGATATAGCCCGTTCGCCTCGTACCGGCAGCGCGGCTTTGTGTGGAATTATCCTACAGAATGTCAGAAAATCCGCATTCACAGCATAGAGAATCATTCTCCGTATCTTTCGGTTGAGGACGGGGTGCTGTATTCTGCCGACAGTAGCCGTCAGCGTTGGGCAGGCTGGTATTTCCGCGGTCTCTGCGTGAAATCGGGAGTGAGGCATTCTATCACAATGGCAGACTGCGCTATGTCGAGTTCCGGTCAAATGTAGCCATGATTGGTCAGGCAGCGTTTGCCTGTTGCCCGCTATTGTTCAGAAGTTTTATTCGCAAGCCCGATGAAATGATGATAAAAGATGATATCTTTATTCAAGATCCTGGGCTTGATAAATACGGGTTTTGGGATTAGAAGATAGATTTCCATAGTATTCACTCTATTATAAGTACATGGTTATGACAATGATGAATCTTGCAGGAACGGTCATGGGGCCGGCAGTTGAGATGGAGCCAGGCTATGCCGTCAGTATAAACGAGAGCATAGAATCGCTGTTTGATAATCTGGCGCGGCGTGTCTCCGCCGAGGAGATGCGGCGTGTGCGTGCCGCCTATGCCCTGGCCGCCGAAGCCCACAAGGATCAGCGCCGCAAGGCCGGAGAGCCATATATCACCCACCCGATTGCCGTTGCCCGTATCGTGGCCGAGGATTTGGAGTTGGGAGCGGACCCCGTGATTGCAGCACTCCTGCACGATGTCGTGGAAGATACGGATTATACTATCGAGGATATACGGGAGCGTTTCGGTGACGATGTGGCATTTCTGGTCGGAGTCGTCACCAAGCAGAAGAAAGACAAGTACGAGAACTCCCTGCAGGTGGATAATTATCGCCAGATACTTGCCTCCGTGCAGTACGATGTCCGTGCCATTCTCATAAAACTTGCCGACCGTCTCCACAATATGCGCACGCTCGAAAGCATGCGCCCTGACAAGCAGATGAAGATTGCTGGGGAAACTGATTACTTCTATGCGCCGCTGGCAAACCGCCTGGGGCTGTATCATATCAAGAGCGAATTGGAGAATCTTTCGTTCCGCTATCGCTGCCCGCGTGAGTATGCCGAGATAGAGGCGTTGCTGAAAAAGGAGAAAGATGATGACAGGGAGCTTGTGGGGGCTTTTGTCGGGAAGATTATGAGCGTCCTCGAGCCTTTGCAATGTGGGGCGTATGCTGAGGTCCGTTACCGCACTCCCTATAGTGTCTGGCGCAAGATGCAGTCCGCCGGATGCGACTTCAACCATGTGAATGACAAGCACTATGTCCGTATTGTATTTGATGCCGCAGCGGAGAAAGGCGGTCAGAGGATTGACAGCCCGGAGTTGGCACTGACACCGTTTGACGCACAGGCGGAAAAGAAGACAGCGATATGTATCTATGGCGATCTGACATCGGCATTTAAGGAGCGTCCCGGAAGCGTCTCAAACTATATTGACAGTCCCAAGGAGAACGGTTATCAGAGTTTCCATGTGAAGTTGCTCAGCGACCACGGAGTGTGGGAGGAAGTGCATATCTCGTCCGCTCGGATGGTGCGGGCCTCCCGTATGGGTTGCGCTGCAGAACGGACAGATGAGAATCTTGCCCAATGGCTTGAAAAATTCAAGCAGGTCTTGCAGGATGTGGCGTTCCATAGTCAGGAAATGGACTACATGGATAGCGTCACGGCGTCATTCTACAATGATGACATTATGGTGTTCACCCCTAAAGGCAAAGGCGTTATCCTGCCCCTGGGAGCAACCGCGCTGGATTTTGCTTATGAAATCCATAGCAGGGTAGGCCGGCACGCCGTATATGCCCGCATCAACGGCAAGCTGATGCCTGTCAAGACGGTGCTTCATCGCGGAGACTGTGTGGAGATAGGAACTGATGAGAATGCCCTTCCGGCAGCCGATTGGATTGACCATGTGCTGACCTACAAGGCGAAGCGTCATTTGCGCAGTTATCTTGCCTCGCTAAGCAGGACTGAGCATCAGCGCTGCCCTCACTGCCATCCGCTGCCGGGTGATGAGGTCATAGGATTCAAGGCTGAAGACGGCGTAATCACTCTGCACAAACGCAACTGCCCGACAGCAATCCGGATGGCCTCGCAGCAGGGCGACTCTATCAGGGCTGTTGAATTCAAGGAGAATGAGAGTGTCCTATATCCGGTGCGCATCAGGGTCCGTGGCATTGACCGCTATCATCTGTTGAGCGACCTGATTGATTGCATCACGGAGAAGTTGCATCTCTCAATAAATAAGTTGACAACGGAGACAAGTGACCGCATTGCTGTATGCACTATAGATTTTGCAGTGCATTCCGCTGTGGAACTGGATGTGGCTATCAAGTCCATTTCCGGTATCCGTGGCGTGGATGAAGTATATAGAGTAGATATTGAATAATGTTGTATGAAAATGATGAGGTCGTTGATAATCATGTTGTCTTGCGTGTTGCTGCTGGCGTCCTGCTCCGGGAGGGCATCGCGGACACATGGAAATGCCGCTGTGACAACGGAAGATGCGCATTCGCTGTCGCAGACAGATGCTTGTGCTGACGAGGAATTAGAATCTTTTGCCGAAATTGCGGTATCGGAGGATGAGACAAAAGACAGAGATTCCGGACCGGAGGATGGCTTTTGTTCTCATTTTTATATGAAAATCCCTCCTAAGTGCAGCAATGCTGCCCGGCAACTGGATATGATGATGGAAGGGCGTGCTTGGACCTTTGAGGAGGAATTGGCCTGGATGCGGTCGGTAAAGAAGGGATTTGACGGGTATTGCAGTCGCGCAGGGTACAAGTCCGGTGACTGCGATGACGAGGCGATGGCTCTGCGGGACATTGAGGAACTGTTGGAGTATGCTGAGTGCGGCCCCCAGTGTGACATGAATCTTTATTCCACAGCAAAATCGGCAGTGGAAACTTATAAGACTCTCAGAATGTATGACCGGCTAATAATGTCCGCAAAGCAGCCTGTGCTGAAAAATGCGCTTCGCCGTGAGTATGCAGCCTGGTATTGTCTCAACAAGGCATTAGACATCTTCATGACAGAATTGTCCTATTTCAGAGATTATTATTCTTCGCAGCCGATGGAAATGAATCTGTCATCCGCTTTCCGGATGTCTGCGCGGTACGGAGAACTGGTCATGGAGGACTCTGTGCTCGTGCATGGCAGATGTTATGAAAATGTCACGGCGGTGGTGTCTCCCGAA
>CAZOZM010000039.1:0-3728 GCA_964584255.1 uncultured Lachnoclostridium sp.
CTACTATAACACTGGAGGTTACGATTCTGGTCGGGTTAGTAACCTCTTTCTTTGCATAGCTTTCACCACGCGGACAGGTATTGCCTGTTACTGTGATGTCATCCCCATTCATCGTTACTGTCATCGGGCAGCCCATCGGACAGCCGATACAGATCAGTTCTCTTACCTCACTCATGCCTCTTCCACCTCCGTGCGAATCGTAATTTTCTTCAGATCCGGATACTCTGCCAGACTGCTCTTCTGGATGATTACCTGCTCCATCTCACCCGGTGCAAGAACACGCTTTTTGGTCTTGCGAATCAGTTTATCATCATAATATACACAAATATAACGATCCTTATAAACATCAGCTACACGGAAACGAATGGTCAGCTTGTCTGCCATGCTTTCCGGATTTAAGGACTGCGGTACAGTGTAACGCACACCATTCTCTGCCTTAATCTCAACAGTTGCCTTTGCAGCATCAGAACCGCTCTTTACATAGTGAGCTGCATTCTCACCAGCTAAAGAAGCCTCTTCTGATACGAAGTCAACCAGATCATGTACATGAAGTACGTTTCCGCAGGCAAATACACCCTCAATATCTGTCTCTAACCGATCATTTACCATCGGGCCAGAGGTAACTGGGTTCATTGCCACACCCATGTTACGGCTTAACTCATTTTCCGGAATCAGACCGCAGGACAGAAGCAGCGTATCACAGCTATAGTGCTCTTCGGTTCCCGGAATCGGTTTACGATTTGCATCTACCTCTGCAATGGTAATACCGGTTACACGCTCTTTACCCTCGATATTTACAACGGTATGAGACAGCTTTAACGGAATATCATAGTCATCCAGACACTGAACAATATTACGCTTCAGACCGCCGGAATAAGGCATCAGCTCTGCTACTACCTTAACCTTTGCGCCCTCAAACATCATACGTCTTGCCATAATCAGACCGATATCACCGGAACCAAGAATAACAACCTCTTTACCTACGCGATAGCCCTCAATGTTCATGAGACGCTGTGCAGTACCTGCAGTGTAAATACCTGCCGGACGGTAGCCTGGAATGTTTAAGGCTCCTCTCGGACGCTCACGGCATCCCATTGCCAGAATGATTGCCTTTGCCTTGATTACCTGAAGTCCCTCTTCTCTGCTGATTACAGTTACTTCTTTCTCTTCATTAATATCAATAACCATGGTATTTAAGCGGTACGGAATACCAAGCTCTTTTACCTGATCAATATAGCGGGATGCATATTCCGGTCCTGTCAGCTCCTCTTTAAAGGTATGAAGACCGAAACCATTATGAATACACTGATTTAAGATACCGCCCAGAACACTGTCTCGCTCCAGAATCAGGATATCATCTACTCCGCTTTTCTTTACGGCTGCGGCTGCTGCAAGACCTGCCGGACCGCCGCCAATAATTACAACATCACACTGCATCATATCTTCGTATGCCTCCTCACTATTCGTTAATCATTACGGAACCGTCACGGTTCTTGCAAATCTCTTCCATCGGGATTCCAGTCTCTCTGGACAGAATCTCCATGGTACGTGGTGTACAGAAGCCTGCCTGGCATCTTCCCATACCCTGACGAACACGGCGCTTGATACCGTCTAAGGATCTTGCTCCTAAGGTACGGGTAATCGCATCTACGATCTCGCCTTCACTGATGCCCTCGCAACGGCAGATAATGGTGCCGTATGCCGGATTTTCTTTAATCAGAGCAGCTCTTTCCTCCATCGGAAGCTGTCCTGCACGAATGATACCTTTTCTGGTTGCCTTAAAATCAGCCTTCTTCTCGTAAGCACCCTTTGCTGCTACCATCTCAGCAATGTACTCACCGATTGCCGGAGAACAGGAAAGGCCCGGAGACTCGATACCAGCTGCATCAAAGAAGCCCTCTGCATCCTCAGCCTCGCCTAATACAAATTCATCATGATCCTCATGTGCACGAAGACCGCAGAATGAAGTAATTACCTGACGGAACGGAACATTCTTTACGCTCTTGGTTGCCTTCTCACATGCCTCAGCCAGACCCTCAGCAGTTGTTAAGGTTGCATCCTTATCCTCCTGATCTACCGCAGTCGGACCTACTAAAAGGTTGCCGTGAACAGTCGGAGATACTAAAATTCCTTTACCGTATTTACCCGGAAGCTGGAAAATAGTTGCAGATACATGGTTTCCTGCCTCTTTATCTAACAGACAGTACTCACCGCGTCTCGGAACAATATGAAGTTTCTTTTCGCTTACCATATTGTGAATCTCATCTGCATAAACACCAGCTGCATTCACTACATAAGTCGCATGATAGGTGCCCTGATTGGTCACTACATCATAGCCGTTCTCTGTCTTTACTACATTTTCTACTGCTGTCTTAAAGAAGAACTCTACACCGTTATCACAGGCATTCTCAGCCAGTGCGATATTTAAGCCAAACGGACATACAATACCGCCGGTCGGTGCAACTAAAGCTGCTACCACCTCTTCTGTGATATTCGGCTCTAATTCTCTTGCCTCATCACCGGTAATAATCTTCACTCCCGGCACA
Source organism: uncultured Lachnoclostridium sp. (assembly GCA_964584255.1). GTDB lineage: Bacteria > Bacillota > Clostridia > Lachnospirales > Lachnospiraceae > UBA3775. The sequence goes on from CAZOZM010000039.1 coordinate 2,547, forward strand.
CCGTTTGCTACACCACGCTCATAAAGAGCCTGCAGAGCCGGCATGTCTTCCTTGTCAAAGCAAAGCACCATGGAGGTGTTTCTCTTAAAATCAAAATCCAGATCCTTAGAGAGCTGCTCCATCATCTCATTACCCTTTACATTCAGCTTTGCTTTCAGGGTTCCTGTCTTTGCATCATAGCCTGCGTGCACAATCGCACTGTTTGCTTTTGTTGTTCCGGAGCAAACATCCTCCTCCTTCTCTAACAGCGCAATACTGCACTGATAGCGGGAGAGCTCTCTTGCAATGGCACTTCCTGTGACACCGCCTCCGATTACAACAACATCATAGGTCATCTCACTCATTTCTTACCCTTCCTCCTCTTTTTAACTCTATCATTTTTATAAAAATTACAAATTAAACTACCGAAGTACAGCTGATACTTTCGATCTCCTCATGCGCTTCCGCAAGCGCATCCATATCCTGAAGGGAAATTCCCTCCGGCGATTTTAAAAGCATCGTGTAGGTTGTAGAGCCATCGGCTTTTTTCGATACCTTACTCTCCAAAACCTGCATCTGATGCTCGGAAAGATAGGCAGACAACGTCTCTCGAAATATTCCGTTATCACGCACCGTACATTTCAGCTGGTTCGTAACGGTAACATCCCCTAAGATCATCTTGTGCATCACAACCTGCATAAGCGTAATAAAGATTGCTGAAAAAATTCCCAGCGCATACATTCCGGCACCAACCACCAGACCAATTCCGGCGGTTGCCCACATTCCGGCTGCCGTCGTCAGGCCTTTAATTGTATTGCCGTTTTTAAAAATAACTCCGGCACCCAAAAAACCGACACCGCTGACTACCTGCGCTGCAATACGCGCTGCATCCGCACTCCGTACCCCGCTGTACAGCACGCCGCTGGCATCTACCATATCGACAAAACCATACTTGGATACAATCATCAGAAGCGCCGAACCGCAACAGACAATACTATGCGTCCGGACTCCTGCCTCCTTGGAACGTTTGCTTCGTTCCATACCGATTCCGACACCGCACAGACACGCTACCAGAATCCGCAGAAAAAAATCACAATTCTGTGCCAGTGAAAACTGACTGTTTAAATATCCTGCTAATGTCATACTCTCCCTTTACATTCAGCTTTGCTTTCAGGGTTCCTGTCTTTGCATCATAGCCTGCGT
>CAZOZM010000040.1:0-3727 GCA_964584255.1 uncultured Lachnoclostridium sp.
TCTTGAAACCCCTTTAATTTCAAGGGGTTTCAAGAATTGCAGAAATCACAAAGTTCTGTCATTTTTCTGTCATTCGGCAATTTTGACATACATTCTGACTGACTTTCCATTGACTGTCTTCTGCTTGCTTTCTACATGAAACAGTGACTTCAATGTCCTTCCAAACTGATTTGATGATTCAGCCATGTACCCATTTTCTTGACAGTAATGTGAATATGCCAAGTAGATTTCTTTTGTTGTTTCCCTAAACAGATAGTCTTCATCATCCATATCATTGAAGAATCCCAGGACAGGATTGTTCTGTTCTTCATATTCATCCAGTTCCTTCTGAACCTTTGAAGAATTACTGAATCCCTTGTTTGCAAGAATCCTTTTCAGACCTTCAACACCAATCCTGATGCAGTATTCCATTGCAGTTTGACCAGTCAACTTCCTTTTGATGTCAGGATCATATTCAGGATCATCCTTGCTAAAATTTGCATTGAAAGGTATTATGACCAATCTTCTGATCACAGCACCCGTCTTGTCCTTCATCCTTGGAATATTATTTGCACTGAAAATCAATTTTGCATAGGGATTGAATTCAAATGGTGATGTTCCTTTGAATTCTGCCTGAATTCTATCGCCTGACACTATCTTCTTGAACAATGATGTATCCTGAATAAAGTCATCACTGATGTCATCACCAATGTTTGCAAGTTTCTTGAACAGGGTTGCTTTGGTGAATCTGTCACCAAGGTTCTTCAAGTCTGCTGCTGCAATGTTTTCATCACCCAGGATGCAGTTCAACATGCTGATGAAGGTTGATTTTCCATTTGACTTTGAACCTGTCAAAATAAATGCTTTCTGCATGATGTTCTGTGTATAAAAGCAATAACCAATACATTCTTCCAACAGAAATCTGATTTCAGGATCATCACAACTGATTTTGTTCAAAGTGGCATCAGTCAATCCATCATATGCATTTGGGTTGAAATCCCATGGAATTTTGTTCAACAGGATATATTCATGACTGTGTGGATGCAGCATCATTGTTTCAATATCCAGGATTCCATTCCTGAAAGAAATGAACCTGGAATCAGACACCCTTTTTTCTTCTGCCATGTCCATGATGTAGTCCAGGACTTCTGCTTTGTGACTTTTCTTCAACCCTGGAATATACATCCTCATGATATTACTGATGCATTCATGTGAACTGGTATAAATCCCATCCATATACACATGCAACTGCTTGTTCAGTTTTATAATGTGATGCTTGTTGATAATGTAATTTCCAAACTTATCATGAAGGAAGGTTGTTCCCTTGTAGAATATTGGTTTCTGAAATGCTTCATCACGCATTATCACTTCCAGTTCATCATCTGTCAGTGGATCTTTCAGAACATACTGGTTAATTTTTCGCAGGACATCCCTTGCTTCTTCAACTTCAAAATCTGCTGCCTGCAATGTCAGGATATAGTTGAACAATGCATTGTTTCTTCCATCACCTGCATCCATGGATGCAAATTCTGCATTTGTCTTCACTGGATGCATCCACTTTGGAAGTTCCTGGTATTCATCACCATCTTCCTGATAGATGTCATAAAGGATTTCCCTTTCTTTTCCATCATGTTTCAATACTTCATAAGAATTTTTGACACCAACCTTGATGTCAGCAGTGATTCCACATGCCAACTTGCAATGTGTAAAGCACTTATCTATTTTTGAGTTCTTGAACAGGAAATGTTTTCCCCTGGTAGTCACATAGACCCTGCAATTCAATTGAAGGTCTTCAACCATATTCATTAGGATTTCTGACTGATCAAAATCATCCACATCAATTAAGATGGTTTCTTCTGCCAGGATTCCTGCAAATTCAGGGAGGGGTTGAACTTCTTCATAGGACTTGAAGTCTGTCCTATTCTTGAACTTCTCTATGCATTTTTTATCCCTTGTTTCAACATAACCTTTGAACAAGGAATCTTTCTTCTGCACATTCACAATATCACATCCCTTCTGTTGCATAGTCCATGAATGAATCCTGATTCATAGACCTGCCAATTCTAACTTCTTCTGAACATTGTAGTTCAGGATATTCTTGTTGTAGTTTTCGTCTGACCCTTCCAACAGTTTCAAACTGTGGCAAACCATAAGCAGGAAGGGAAAGAAATAGTTTGGTGAACAACATTGTTTCAATGTCAATTCCCTGATCTGCAAGCAACTTCTTACATACCAAATAGAACAGATAATTGTCACTATCTCTTGCACCAGGATTGACTGTCATGATTTCCTTCACCAGTTCTGATGTGGTGGAAAGATTATGCATGCACTGCACCTGCCTTTGCTTCAAGCATCTGACTATAAACAACAGCAGGATCTTCATTTCCACATGTCTTTGAAACATCATTCAATTTTAAGTGATAATTTCCACGCAGCAGAAACCCATCAACAGACAAGTAATTTGTATGTGGATTTTCCTGTTCAGTCACCTTGATTCTGTCAATCATGTCATAAAAATGAAATCTATCAAAAGCATCCTTCATCACTTCAAATCTAACTTCCTGACCATCTTTCAAAACCATCACCACCGCATCATCTGTTTGTGTGAAGGTTTTGATGTCATCCAGTTTTACATTGTCAATAATACTCATTTTTTCTTTTTTCATGGTCAATACCATCCTTTCAGTTCATTCTTGATTTCATTGCTTCTGATTTTGCCTGATCAGTGTTGCAGCACTATTCAACCAGCTCTTCAACTTTGACATTCAGTGCTTTTGCAATCTTGCCAATAGTGTTGGGTCTTGCTTGCTGATGTCCGTTCTTGATTCTTGCCAATGTGCAGGTGCTAATTCCAGTTGCTTCTGAAAGCATTTTGTAAGTCATACATGCATTTCCAACTGCTGCATCCATCTTCTTTGCATCAAGTTTCATGTGTTTCACCTCTTTCCGATAATCTAATTGTCGGTTATCGACATCTTTATTATACCACTTTTATTTTCGATTGCAAGATATTTTTTATATTTTTCTTATTTTTTATTGACTTTAATTGTCGTTTATGATATTGTATCTTATGAAGATACATGAAAGAAGGTGAACCCTTGCAAACAAGTGACATGAAGAAAATTGTCGGTTTGAACATCAAACGGATCAGAAAACAGAAGAAACTTACACAACCACAACTTGCAGAACTAATTGGAAAACATGAAAGTTCTATCCGGAAATATGAAAAAGGACTGACAGACATTCCAAATGAAGTCATTATGCTAATTGCAGACAAGTTGGAAGTTGCCCCTTCTGAACTGCTTTCAGTTGATGATTGGGAAACGAAATACAACCCTGATGGAAAACTTTCCAAAGAAGTGAAGACGATTGAATCAGTACAAGCCTTTTTTGGTGCAGATGCTGTCAAATTGCTGCAACAGTTTGATATGCTGAATGATGCAGGAAAGGAAAAAGTGCTGTCAGACATTGAAGATCTGACTTTACTGCCAAAGTATCAGAAAAAAGAAGGTTGATGACTACCACATCACCTTGAACAAAAAAAGAGAATCCCCAGTGCTGCAACACCAGGGATTCAGAAGCAATCAAATCAAGAATGAACCGCAAAGAACAATCCTGAATTGACTAACTCTCATTATACCATTTCAGGATTGTAAAAATCAATAGTTTTGAATGAAATGGTCACCAAAACACTGTAGATAAATCAATGATAGGTAACACTTTTCTCAAAAAAATAAGATGAAAGTAT
>CAZOZM010000041.1:0-3513 GCA_964584255.1 uncultured Lachnoclostridium sp.
GAAAGCACAACTAATGAAATTCTCAAAGAAACCGCATATCACGAATTGTTTGACATATTCGGAAACTTAAAGGAGAGTGACACCAATTGACGAGAGAAGAAACGAAGAAGATCATCAGAATCATGTGTGACAGTTACCCGAATTACAAGCCTAATAATCTAGCTGAAACAATAGAAGTGTGGACTATGATGTTGGAAGAATACACCTATCAGCAGATTTCCGTTGCATTAAAGTCTTACATACTGGCAGACACAAGCGGATTTGCACCGAGTGTAGGTCAGTTGGTGGCAAAAGTTCAGACATTTACGCAGCCACAGGAATTAAACGAAATGGAAGCGTGGGCATTGGTTAGTAAAGCGATAAGGAATAGTAGCTATAACTCAGTTGAGGAATACGCTAAGTTGCCATTAACCGTTCAAAAGGCGGCTGGATTGCCGGACCAACTTCGAACATGGGCGACTGACGAAAAGTATAATGAGCAGGTGGCAATGTCGCAATTTGTCAAGGCTTACAAAATCGAAGTATCAAAGCAGGAAGAATTTAAAAAACTGCCGATTGGTATACAAAAAGCCGTTCAGAATACCTACAGAACGTCACCAAAAGCACAAATTCAAGCTGAAAGGGATTTAGCGATAAAATCCTCACCTAACAGCACAAACGTGTCTAAAATCGAAAATAAGAACGTTTCAGTACCTATGCCGGATTGGGCGAAAAAAGAAATGGAGGAAATGAAAGAAAATGGGTAAGAGAATTTATATCAGCGGAGCCGTTACAGGAACAGATGATTACAGAGAGCGGTTCGAAAAAGCAGAAGAACGCTTAACAATCAGAGGATACTCAGTGGTCAACCCTGTTAAGGTGAACGGAATGTTGCCACAAGATACGACATATGACGATTACATGAAAATGTCAATATGTATGCTAGGTACTTGCGACAGTATCTATATGCTTAAAGGGTATGAGGATTCCAATGGTGCGAATGTTGAGTTGGCTATGGCAGAAGAATTAGGATTGCAGATTTACTACCAATCGGCAGATTGGAGAGAAAAAATGCTGAATGTGTTTATGACAAGATAATCAAAGTTAGGAGGTAAAGGGATTTGTCCGGACATTAAATCATGATTTGCCTCTAGAATATGGCTTACATAACAACTTACACGAAGCGGAAAGAAGCGGGAGTTTGTCCCGATTGCGGAGAGGAAAAGGACAGAGAGGGGTTTTACTGCAAAGCTTGTCTTGAGAAAAGGAATGCGTATCAGCGAGAAAATAAAAAATTCTACCGAGAAAGCCATCTGTGTTCGGTTTGTGGAAAAGAATTCGTTTACGCAAAAGATAAGAGGTGCTTTGATTGCAGGGAGAAAGCGAGAAAAAGAAAGCCTCCTACAGAAGAACAAAAAAAGAGATGGCAACAAAACTTTTACAGCAAACAAAGGAGCCTTTATCAGGAAAGAGTGTCTAGGGGAATTTGTACGAAGTGCGGAAAAGTAAGGGCGGTTACAGGAAAGAAAAAATGCGGAGCCTGCCTCGAAAAAGAAGCGAGGGCACAAAGAAAGAGGCATGAATCACAGAACGTCAGGGAATACAGAGAAATGAATAATCTGTGTTACTTCTGCGGAAAGCCTATTGACAGAGATAATGGGCGAATATGTAATGCGTGTTGGCAGAGGTGTAGCGAACACAGAAAGAAAAATTCAGACAGAAAGAACGAGTTTTGGGATTTAGATAACAAAATCGCATTTAAAAACTATAATTAGCAAGAGAGGATAGTGGCTTATGAGATTGGGCAAATACTTAGCCTTAATGATTAAGCCAGAGCTTGAAGAAATGATGCTGTTGTGCGACTTTACGGACGAGGAGAAGCGAATAATAGCAATGCTTCGTAATGGCAAGAGCGTAAGCGAGATTGCCTATAAGTTAAGCATATCCACGGCAACAGCGAACAGAAGAATTGAAGCAATAAGAAACAAGATTGAGAGGTGCAAAAACATGGGAAACGCAGAAAAGAAGGTGCCATTATGGGAAAAACTAAACTTAACCATCGAGGAGGCGGCGGAGTACAGCAACATCGGTATTAACAGGTTGCAAGAGTTAACCAAAAATCCGATGTGTCCGTTTGTGCTGTATGTCGGCAAAAAGAAATTGATTAAGCGAAAACTATTTGAAAAATACATTGAGCAAAATGTAGAAATATAAAAAAATATAGATTTTTGAGCCTTTATATGTTATAGTAACCAACGTATTAAGGCTCTCCTACTTTAAGGAGGCAAGTATGGGAAAAAATCTGAACGGCAAGGAATTGGGAATAGGTATCACACAGAGAAAAGACGGTACATATGTTGGCAGATACACAAGCGTTGATGGAAGGAGGGTGCAAAAGATCTTCCCAAAGTTACAAGAATGCCGAAAATGGCTAAGTAATGCACAGTACAACGACCAACACAGAGCAGGATACGCACAAGATGTGACACTAGATGCATGGTTTGAGTATTGGATTGGGATTAAGAAACGAGCCGTAAGAAGCATTACAATACAGACCAACACGAATATATACAATGAACATATACGGCCCATAATAGGTAATAGGTTAATTAGTGAAATTACCACGGCACAGTGCCAAATGGTTCTCAATGCCGCTGCCGACAAAGGGCTTAAAACCTCTACAATACGGATGATTAAGTGTGTACTAAAGGCGCTATTAGAATACGCAGTACAACACAGTATCATCATCAAAAATCCATGCAACAAAGCTATAAAGTCGGATATTGGCGCCGAATCTGTACCAAGACAGGCGTTAACAGTTGACGAGCAAGCGAAGTTGTGCAAGGCTATTGAGGGGTCAAGATACGAATACCAGTACAGGTTTTTGTTGCAAACAGGACTGAGGATAGGCGAGCTTAACGGTTTAAAATGGAGCGACATAGACTTTAAGGAGCGTACACTGGTGGTTAATAGAAGCATAAAAATTGTAGCCGGCAAGTGGGTGACTTCCGAGCCTAAGACAAGGGCGGGCAAAAGGATAATACCCTTAACAGACGAGGCGGTTTTGATATTGCAAGCGCAGCTTCAAAAAAAGCAAAAACAAAAAATTGTCAATACAGAATGGATGGACAATATCTTCACGAATCGCAATGGGGTACCGATACTAACAAGCACTTATGATATAGCACTGCAAAAGCAATGTGCACAAATAAGTATTGCATCATCTTCAGTGCACACGCTTAGGCATACGTTTGCGACAAGATGCATTGAGGCGGGGATGCAGCCCAAAACCTTACAAGTGATACTTGGGCATAGTGATATCTCAATGACGCTTAATCGTTATGTACACGCAACTGAACAACACAAGGTTGAAGAAATGCAAAAAGTAGCAAAGGCTCTAAAGGTGGTGTAGGTTGGTACAAAATGGTGCGAATTGGTACAAATTGGTACGTAAGCCAAGGATCAAAGTTTTAAAATCCGCATAAATAAAGGGTTTTAAGGCGGTCAAAAACCAATTAAAATATTTTATAGTAA
>CAZOZM010000042.1:0-3468 GCA_964584255.1 uncultured Lachnoclostridium sp.
GCCTGAACATATGCCATACCTGCCATTTCTGCGTTCGGCTCTACACCAGAGCAAAGAAGCAGGAATGCAGTTGCGGAACAAATTACGATTGTATCGATAAATACGGACAGAACCTGTACCAGACCCTGTTTTACCGGGTGAGATACACTTGCAGAACCTGCTGCTGTTGCAGAAGCACCTACACCTGCCTCGTTAGAGAACAGACCACGCTTGATACCCAGCATAACAACAGAACCTGCAAAACCGCCAAAGATTGCCTGGAAATCGAATGCACCTGCAAAAATGCTTGCAAATACAGCCGGAATCTGACCAATATGGAATACTACCATTAAAAGAGCTGTTGCAATATAAAGAGCGCCCATTACCGGAACCAGAACACCGGTAATCTTGGAAATCTGCTTTCCACCGCCGCTGATACAGATACCAAATACAACTGCCTGAATAATACCAATTATCCAAGGAGTAATTTCCGGATTATAAAAACCATAAACTTTAAACGCGTCTGCTACGTTGAAAGATGCTACCAGGTTGAAACCAATCATGTAGGTTAAAATCATGAAGATCGCATAAATAACACCCAGCCAGCGTTTATTTAATGCTGTCTCAATATAGTAAGATGGGCCGCCATAGCAGCTGCCATCCTCTGCACGACGTTTGTAAATCTGAGCCAGAGTACCCTCGATAAATGCAGTTGCACAGCCTAAAATTGCTGTCATCCACATCCAGAACACGGCACCTGGACCACCAATACAAATCGCAGTAGAAATACCAGCAATATTACCAGTACCAACACGAGATGCAGTAGAAACCATCAATGCCTGGAAAGAGGAAATCGCCTGATCTCCATCCTCGGACGGTTCCATAATAACCCGAATGGATTCCAGTAAGTAACGTAACTGTACGCCTTTTGTACGAAGTGAAAAGTAAATTCCACCGCCCAACAGTAAAATAATCAAAATGTACGTATAAAGATAATTGCTCAATGAGCCAATTATCTTACCATATAAATCTAACATGTATTGTTCTCCCTTCCTTTGTTAAATCCGTCTGCTGTTATCAAACATATGTAAATGAAGCTTTTTGGACAGATATTCCAGGATATATTCACCCGCTACACTGTTTCCCTTCGCATCCAATGCCGGACCAAAAATACCAATTCCCATATCCCCATCTACAACTGAAAGAAGTCCTCCGCCGACACCGCTCTTAGACGGAATGCCGACACGAACCGCAAACTCACCAGAACCATCATACATACCGCAGGTAAGCATAATCGTCTTTACAATTCTTACTGTCCACGGCTGCAATAATCTTTCTCCTGTTCCAGGATGAATTCCATCATTTGCCAGAATCAGACCAAGACCAGCCAAACTCTCTGCAGTTACGCTTAAAGAACACATCTTTACATAAAAATGCAGACACTTTTCTACATCCTTTCCAATATAGCCCTTACTTTCCAGCAAATAGGCAATCGCACGATTTCTGGAAATATTGGACATTTCTGAACGGTACACCTTTTCATCCAGCACGATCTCCGGATCCATGCACAGCTCACGTGCCTTCTCTAACATTTTCTCAAATGAAATCTCAGATACCAGTTCATTCGCAATTACAATTGCTCCTGCATTAATCATAGGATTATGCGGTGTACTGTCTGCTTCTTCTAACTGAATCAGCGCATTAAACGCATCTCCAGACGGCTCCATTCCTACATTTGTAAACACCTTTTCAAAGCCGCATACTTCCAATGCCACAGCAAGGCTGATGATTTTGGAAATACTCTGAATGGTAAAACGAACCTTCGTATCACCAACCGAAATGCGTTCCCCCGATCTGGTGTAAACACATACCCCCAGCTGGCTTCCATCTACTTTTCCAAGCTCTGGAATATACGTTGCAACCTTTCCCAAGGAAGTCCGTTTCCGTCCTTCTGCAACCGCCTGCTCAAGTATTTGTTTCATTTTCTCCCCTCCTTTTTCTTCTGTCACGATCATAACACACAAAAAATTCTTTGTATAATTCCATCTTGTTTTAACGATTATTTCTAAAAACTATATGCAACTTTACCAAATCATGCTAAGCGTTTCTTTAAATTATGAATAAATTCCTGGGAAATTTCATTTAAAGAAGCATCTTCCAGCGTCACATAGCCAAACTCCAGCATAAAGCCGCAGTTCTGAATCGGAATCGACATAGACTGATAATAAGACTCCTGACGGGCAAATTCATGAATTCCGATGCTGTAGCAGTCACTGATCGAAATCATGTACATCAAGGTTGCCCGGCTGGAAAGATACGTGATCTTCGTTCTCATTTTTTCCGTATCCTGACTTCCTTCATTTAAAAGCTGATAAATATAATCGTCGCATTCTCCAAGATACCATAAAAATCCGTATTCCGCCAGTGTATGCAGCGTAACTGGCCGGTTTTGCTGAATCAGCGGATGATTTTTCGAAATAACAATCTGCGGCTCAATGTTGGTCAGAAAATGATAACGAAGTCCCTTGGATGCCAAAACCTCCATCATTTCCTCCCGTTTGCGGCTGTCAAACTGAAATACACCGATATCAACACGGCCGGACACAACATCTTCAATTACTTCATCCGAATTTCCTTCATACAGACGATGCGAAAAAGAAACCTCATTTTTATGACGCATCACCACCTCACTGAAGCTTTCCATAATGTGAGAAAAGCGTGTCATGGAAACCGCCAGGGACTGCACTAGCTCCGTTGGCTTTTCCTGCTGAAACCAGAGATTTTCCATTTCTTTTAAAATTTTTTCCGAACGTTCTAAAAATTCCATTCCCTCCGGTGTCAATGTAACGCCGGAACGGCTCCGGTTCAGAAGTCTCGCTCCCAATGTTTCTTCCAGATCATGAATAATTTTTCCAAGATACGGCTGAGAAATATAAAGAGACTGTGCCGCTTTATTAATCGATCCCAGCTTTGCCACCTTGGTAAAATACTCTAAATGCCGAATATTAATATCGTATTTCATATTATTTTCTCCCCATCTTTTTTCTTTTGCCTCGCTCGCCATCCTCCGTTGCCATACTTTTATGTAAAAATTATATCATTTTCCGTCAATAAGCTCCACTACCTTGATATTTCTATTTCATCTAATGGCTATAACCATTTTGATTGATAAAGTTTTCGCAAAGATTTTTTCCAAAAGCTATTGACAACTCTGTCGAAGCGTGCTAGTTTCTATACTATAAATCACATAACGGCAGATGAAGTTCTTAGGGGAATGGCAGAATGCCTACCGAAGGAGTAAAACTCTCAGGTGTCCGCATGCGGACGGGGACTAAGAATGGATGTAGCTCTGGAGAAGCTCATTTTTTGAGTACCGAAGGTGCAAGGCGGTTTTCGAATCGCTGAATCTCTCAGGTAAAAGGACAGAGTAAGCAGATGTTTTTCTGAGTTTTCTTTTTTGTGTACAGAAAAAGAAGCTGGAAGCATCCA
>CAZOZM010000043.1:0-3413 GCA_964584255.1 uncultured Lachnoclostridium sp.
ATGATCATGGATGCATTACCCTCAATAAACATTCCAACGATTAAAAGGAAAATATTTACTACAATTAAAAATACATATTTGCTGTGGATGTTTGCAAGCATCCATGCTGTCAGCGTCTGCGGAATTCTCTCTTTTGTTAAAATCCAAGAGAATACAGAAGCTGCTGATACAATTAACATAATGGATGCAGTAGAAGCTACGGTCTCTTTTAAGCCCTGCAGCATATCTGCCGCACACATCTCACGATACACAATACCAAGAATAATCGCATAGATAATTGCTACCGCGCCTGCCTCCGTTGCTGTAAATACACCAATACGGATACCGCCGATAATGATAATCGGAAGCATCAGCGGCAGAATCGCTGGCTTTAAAGCTGCCCAGAATTTCGGCCAGGTTATTTTCTCATTGGTCAGATTACCATAACCACGTTTTTTAGAGATAATACCAACCAGAATCATCATTGTTACGCAGAGAAGACCGCCTACACCAAAACCAGAAATAAACAGCTTACCAATGGATACATTGGCAATACAGCCGTAAAGAATCATTGCAATTCCCGGAGGAATCAATGGAGTAATCATAGAAGATGCTGCGGTAACTACGCTGGAAAACTCAAGGGAAAAGCCCTTCTTTGTCATCTCCGGAACCAGCATTTTTGCTTCCATCGCTGCATCTGCGATATTAGAGCCGGACAGACCGCCCATGATAGTGGAAAGAAGCACGTTTACCTGTGCCAGACCACCCGGAAGACGTCCGGTAATAACCTCACAGAAATCCATAATTCGTCTGGTAACACCAGTATAGTTCATAAAAATACCGGCACAAATGAAAAATGGAATTGCCATCAGGGAAATTTTTTCTGTACCAATGATTGCCTGCTGTGCAAAGATAACCGGATTGATACCCGGGTTCATGACAAAATATACCATAGAACCGCCAAGTACAGCAACGTAAACCGGAACCTTTAAAAACAGAAGCAGCAGCATTACAATTGCTGATAACACTAAAACACTATTCATTACTGCTTGCCGCCTCCTTTGCCTCTGATTTTACACCCTTAATAATGCTGTAGAAATAGCTGATAATCATATCAATATAAGATACAATTGCAATTCCGTATACAACAGAATATGGGATATGCAACATGCTGGTAGAACGTCCGCTCTTTAAGAATATCTGAATGAATCCGATACTCTGGAAGAACAGATAACCAACTACAACCACAACTACAACCGAAATTAACCACTCCATTACCTTCTGCATCTTCTGCGGCATCAGGTCAACCACCATCTCGATGGCAACGTGGTTACCGGTACGAAATGCTGCACCTGCTGCTGCGAATACAATCCATACCATACAGGAGGTCTGCACCTCCTCGAGCCATGTGAACGGTGCATTAAAAATGTACCGCCACAGAACACCGAGGAAGGTGAGAACAATCAATATTGTAAGAATCGCAGAAGCCAGGAGAAGGTCGAAATTCATCAAAAAGTCCAAACCCTTATTTTTTTTCTTTTCCATGGATTTTCTCCCTCATCATCTTCTTTTAGTTCTCAAAACATGTAAAATTGATTCGTTTTTAATTAGTCCTCTGCACCCATTGCAGCTCTTACTGTCTCATAGAGACCCTCGCTCCACTGCGGGAACATATCATAGAACGGTCTGGATTTCTCCTTGAAGCCCTGTAATACTTCCTCAGACGGCTCAACAACAGTAACGCCTTCGTCCTTCATTAACTGTAAGTACTCAGACTCTTTCTCCTGCTGTACTTCATTGTTGTAAGCACCAGCTTCTTCTGCTGTCTCTAACAGCCAGCCCTGCTGCTCCTCTGTTAAGGAATTGAACCAGTCAGCAGATACAACCCAGGTTGTGAAGTTCTTTACATGACCATCCATAATTAAGTACGGTGCTACCTCGTGAAGCTTTCTTCCGTACAGGGTACCTAACGGGTTCTCAGCGCCGTCGATTGTCTTAGTCTGAAGTGCCTGATATACATCACCCAGAGCCATACCTGTAGAAGTTGCACCTAATACATCAAAGCCCTTGGACTGAATCTCATTTGCAGGTACACGGATCTTTAAGCCAGCCAGATCCTCTACGGTATTAACCGGAACGTTTGTTAATGTATGTCTCTCGCCATAAATCCAGTTGGAAGCGATTAACTTAAGACCTTTCTCCTCCAGCTTTGTGCACTGCTCATTGTACCAGTCAGACTCAATCAGATTCCAGCACTGATCCCAGTTATCAAACAGGAACGGTCCAAATACGATACCGAAATCCGGTACGCCGTAATCTGCATAGAATGCACCGTCAGCCAGAGTACAAACCGGCTCGCCAAGTAACATGGAGTCGATCAGGGAAGATTTGTCACCTAACTGAGAATCCGGATAAATCTCGATTGCCATTGTACCGCCGGATTTCTCCTTAATCAGTTCCTGTGCTTTCTCCCAGCCTGCGCCAACCGGCTCACTAATGGAGTTCTCAAATGCAACCTGAAGAACAATCTCCGGCTCTACCTCTGCGTCATCTGCTGCCGCTTCTGCCTCTGCAGCTGCTGCCTCTGTCTCTGCCTTCGGCTCCTCTGTCTTTGCACTGCTGCAAGCGGTTAATGTAGTTGCTGCTACAACACCTGCCAGAGTTAATGCTGTCACCTTTCTTAATTTCATTACTTTCTCCTCCTCTTATTTTTTTATTTTCACCCCGCCTCTGCGGGAAAAAAATATCTCTTCTGCTCCGATTTCTTGCTTAGATTTCAGAAAAATCAAGCATAACCTTTAACATATCGCCCGGATTGTTCGCAAAGTCTTCAAATGCCTTTGCTGCATCCTTAAAGGAATACAGGTTTGTAATAATCTTATCAAGCGGTGCTTTTCCTTCCTTCACCAGATCAATCAGCTCTAAGAAATCTTTCTTTAATGCATTTCTGGAACCATATACATTTAATTCCTTTTTCTGAATGAGCGTAAAGTTAAAATCTAAGTTCTTCTTGCCGACACCGATTAATACCATACGGCCGCCAAAGCAGGCTGCATCAATACAGTTCTGGAAGGTGGACGGAAGTCCAACTGCTTCAATTGTAACATCAAAGCCATTTCCATTTGTAATTTCAGCCACCTGACGCTCAAACTCCTCTGGAGAACTGTTAAGCAGGGTTCCGTCTACTCCGAATTCCTTCGCCATCTCAAGCTTTCCGGCGGATACATCAGAAATATAAACAACTGCACCCTTTGCTTTTGCTGCAATCGCTGCCAGCACACCAATGGTACCTGCACCAACAACTAACACCTTATCTCCCTGCTTTACACCTGCACGGCTTACTCCATGGTAGCTGATGCAGAACGGCTCGATTGCTGCCAGCGTTTTGGCATCAATTCCCTTTCCATCATACACACGCTCAATCGGCATAGTGA
>CAZOZM010000044.1:0-3411 GCA_964584255.1 uncultured Lachnoclostridium sp.
AATGTATCTATAATGACTGTATTTCCCGAAATTCCATATTCTTTGCTTACAACCTTTACGTTAGCATTTCCTGAAATCTGAACCGTTCCATCATATGCTGCAATTCCATAATCTGCATCTACATAGACGTTTCCATTGCTGATTGCTACGACTCCGTCTTTTTTCTCAGATGCAATTGCAAATGAGTCCTGATTTTTTGTTGTCACATTGCCTGTTCCCATTATTCTTACTACAGAACCAGCTATCGTGTGGTATTTGCTTTCTGCAGATACATTACCTGAAGTTGTAATTATTACCTGTGAACCTGAAATACCTACATATCCGCCCTTTTCATCTACATTTGCACTTTCGCCGATATAAATTGTTCCTCTTGAACCAATTGTGTTATACAATCTGGATTTTGACTCTGCATATACGTTTCCTGAACCTGTTATGGCAATTGCATTACCTGCGTATACCGTATAATTTTCCGAGTCATTCAAATCTGTACCTGATACGAATTTTGCAGTTTTGTCTGTATCAATATTTATACTGTCAGATGCATAAACTGCGCCCTTCTTTGAGGTAACTTCAACATTTGCATAAGTATTAACATATATTTTTTCAGCTTCCACAGCATGATCATATGTATTACCGTCTGCTTTTTTTGAATTTGTGGAATCGATAATAATTTCATCACTATAATCTTTTGATACTGTATATTCGTCATTTAAACCGAATGTAACTGTTGTTCCTTTTACCGGTCCATATGCATTTACCGTACCAATGATGTCTGCCTTGCCATTTGCATTGATTGCATAACCTTTTTTAGCAGTAACTGTTAAACTTGGTGTTCCAACAACCTGCATATGAGGATCACCATCATTAGTATCACTTCCTGTAGTTAACCATAACGGAGACATTACAATGTCACCGTTTGACGTATAAATTCCGTCCGATTCTGCAGATGTAACATTAATTACAGGAGTAAGAACATTAAAATCCTCATCATATGAAGCCGAAATATTAATCTTTCCGTCCGAAAAAATACCATAATCATTACTTTCTACCGTAATGTTTCCGGCATAAATTTCTACATTTTCTACTGCATAAATTCCATATTCACCTTTTATGATAATATTTCCGCCCGAAATGGTAACTGTTCCTTTTTTACCATTCATACCTACTATTGCTATGGTGTCTCCGCTATCAACTTTAACTGTTCCATTTCCGGAAATCTTAACATTTTCTGCCGAAATAGAATAATTCTCTACATTCTTAACATAAACTGTTCCTGATGTGCTGATATTTATCTCTGAGGCCGATATACCAGTCCTGCCACCGTCAACATTAACATTTGCATCTTCATCAATTACAATCTTATTTTCCGCTATAATTCTGCCTGTATTAACTGTTCCTGTACCCGAAATGGATATATCATTTCCGGCACTGACAGACTTCTCACCATATGCATAAACATATATTGTCTTATCATTGTCGATTGTGATGTCCTTGGAAGCATAAATTGCAGTCTCAGGCGCATATACTGTAACATCAACATAGCTGTTTACTTCTAAATTTTCTGCTTCTATTGTGTTTTCATATGCACTTCCGTCCGCTTTATTTGCTCCTCTTCCATCAATAAAAATCCTTTCCTTCATATTGCTTTGAAGAGTATATCCATCTACACCAAAAACTACATGTTTTCCCTTAACAGGTCCATACGCAGTAACTTCACCACAAAGTACAACACTTCCTTCAGATCTGACTGCATATCCTGTTACACCTTTTATTGTTACACTTGGTAAATTTGTTACATAATTTCCATAATTAGGTTTTGAGCGACCTTCTAATAAATGAACACTTTCTTTTCCATAGATACCATCTGCTTTAGATGCTGTTATTTCCACACATGCACCTTCTGTTATAACAACAGATCTTTCTGAATAAATGGCACTTCCGTATGTGGATGATAAAACCGCATTTCCATAAACAAAAACCATACCTTTTGCCGCAACGCAATGTGAACTTACGCCAGGCTTTTCATTTGTTACTGATGAAAGAGTATTATTGCCCTTGCTTGAAATTACAGCATTACCACCTGCAGCTATACACATTCCACCCTTGGTCTGAAGCATGGAGCTATCTGCCTGTAATAAAACATCACCTTTTTCGGCATATAATACATTTCCTTCATTTCCGGCCGTAAAAGCCGCATAACCTGTTCCTCTTACTTTAATATCACCATTTAAGCTCGAAATACATTCGCCGCTGTTTCTGGTACTGGTTAATACAACCGTTCCTTCAAGAATTACATCGATGTCATCTTCAGCATATACTGCTGTAAAAAAGCCATCTGAATACTCATGACCTATACCATTATAAGTATACGAATTCAGAGTAAGTTCACCATCACTGAAGTAGGCGTATCCCCCCTAACATCTGTAGGCTGAGTTGTTACCGGTGTGGTACTGTTACTGGCCAAATACTGACCATCCGTAAGCTCAACGCCGCCGACCCATACTGATGTGGATTTAGCGGCATCCGCCCTGCCTATTCCGGCAGGCAGCATAAAAAGACCACTTGCCAAAGTTAATAACGCTTTGGTTAAACTTCTTTTCATACTTTTTCCTCCTAAAAATTTATTTATTACAGGTCTCTGAATTCGTAGTGCCAATACTCATTTTGTGCCCGGGCACACGAACATCACAGACGTTGTAAACACATTAAAAGTCTGTATTTTGCAGCTTCAGGTCTCAAATATTCATATTTTAGGACAAAAAAAGGCATATTTCAACAATTCGAAATCTTTTGAAATATTTTTGTAGGAAGTTACAATTTAGCCAATTATCGCAAGCAAATTTTGTCACTTTTTGTAAGCGTTCCGCTAATATATTGGTTGCCCAAATACGAAACTGTGTAGCCTGAATAGAATTGACTCTATAACCAACGGAAATAATGGCATCCAGATTGCAATAATTGGTAGGAGTAGTCTGTGTTTTATCCTGCATTGCTCCGTGTTGAGTGGTTGTTGCAATTTTTGCAACAACCACTTCCTCATTCAGTTCGCCGGTTTCAAAAATCTTTGTCAGATGGCGACTAATGCCCGACTTATCAATGCCAAATAATTCAGCCATTGATTTTTGTGTTAACCATATGGTTTCATCTTTTATTAAAGCACTAACAGTTACATTATCATCATCTGTTCTGTACAGCACCATTTCCATTTGTTTCGTAATATCTGTATTCATAGCTATCCGTCCTTTCTTTAGTCCTTACAATTACTTTATTCATCTGTTTTTCCTCCTTTTAAAAATTGCGTCCCAAATTGGGACGCGTTACCTCCTCCTTTTTATTTTCAATAAAATCACTGCTACAAGTATTCCTTTTACAGTAAACACACTGTCTGAAGGAAGATTAAAGTATGAAACC
>CAZOZM010000045.1:0-3251 GCA_964584255.1 uncultured Lachnoclostridium sp.
GCGCATAAAGACACATGGGTCACACCCATGCCATGACTGCTGCCGGCAACGGCAAGCGTAAGAAGCGGTGTTTCCTTTGCTGTAAAAGCACCGGCCTGAAGCTTACATAGTTCCTCCAGAACCTCCCTCACATTTTGATAACGTTTTTCTCTGTCCGGCTGAAGACATCGCCAGATCACAGCATCCAGGCCGTCCTGCTTCAGACTCTGGACGCCTTCTTCCGGGGCATGGCCTGTTCCCATGTAAAAAAGGAGCGCACCAATGGCATAGATATCGGTCCTTACATCGGGTATTTCCCCGGTATATTGCTCAGGAGCTGCAAATCCCCTGGTTCCAAAGCGCTTATCTGTGCACGCAAAAGAAACGCCGGATGCTGCCTGATCAAAATCGATCAATTTTAATGTTCCCTGACAGATCAAAAGATTATGTGGTTGGAGATCCAGATACAAAATTGGATATGCTTCGAATGAATGCAGATAATATAGGATCCGGCAAAGCTCAATTCCATATGAAATCCGCTTCGCCTTTGTCAGACTGCCTTCTCTTCTGAGACAGGCATAAAGGGACTCACCGTCAAGATATTCCTCGATGAGATAGTAATAATAGAAATCTTCTTCTAAATCATAGACCACCGGAATTCCCGGATGGCTTAGATTCTTAAGTACTGCCGCTTCCGCAAACGGTTCCGCACCATCCTTTGGCACTCGTTTGATTGCCCGGTATTCATCCAGACCCAAATGCTTTGCCAAATATACGGTTCCGCGCCTTCCGCGTCCAAGCACCCTGCATATTTGATATTTACCAAACAGAACCGCGTCTTCTACAAGAACACACCTCCCTTCGGGAAATACCGCTTCATTCTTTTATTCTAATCCATCCGGCGCTGCTTTACAAGCCCTTTTTTATTTTCCTGCGTCATCCGAATAAAAATGTGCCTATAACCTAAAATAAATACAAGACATTTTGGATTTTTTATGATAAAGTAAAATCGGATTTTTGTTGTCCTAAAAAAGCAACCATTTTTTAAGGAGGGTTTATTCATGAGACATTCTTTCAAACATGCTCTGCCCCTGTTATGCGGTGCTCTGCTGCTTGGCTCAGCACTCAGCGGATGCTCTTCCACACAGGAACAGCGCATTGTCCGGATTGGCCATAACCAGTCCACAAACCACCCTACACATATCGCGCTCACAGCGTTTCAGGAATTTATTAATCAAAACCTGGGAGAGGAATATGTTGTAGAAGTTTACCCCAGTGAGCTGTTAGGCTCCCAGACCGACATGGTGCAGCTGACCCAGACCGGTGCTATCGATTTCTGTGTAGCCAGCAACGCAATTCTGGAAACCTTCAGCAAAAACTATGAAATCTTTAATCTTCCATACCTGTTTGCAAGTGCAGACGCTTACCACATGGTTATGGATGACCCGGAGATTACCGCACCGATTTTTAATTCCACACAGAAGGCAGGCTTCACTGCCGTTACCTGGCTGGATGCCGGAACCCGTAACTTCTACACAGTAGGTAAGCCAATCAACAGTCCGACGGATTTAAAAGGGTTAAAAATCCGTGTACAGCAGTCTCCGACCAACATTGAGATGATGCGTCTGCTCGGCGGCTCTGCTACCCCGATGGGCTTTGGCGAGGTTTATACCTCCTTACAGTCCAACATCATCGACGGTGCAGAAAACAACGAAATGGCACTGACTGACAATGGACATGGTGATGTCTGCAAATATTATTCTTATGACATGCACCAGATGGTTCCGGATATCCTGATTGGCAACTATGCCTTTATGGAAAATTTATCAGAGGAAGATCGTGTCATCTTTGAAGAGGGCTTTCAGCTGATCAATCAGACCCAGCGTGAGGAATGGGTAAAAGCCGTAGAAAAGGCAAAGGAGCGCGCACAGAACGAGATGAATGTTCAGTTCCTGTACCCGGATCAGAAGCCATTCGTAGAAGCCTGCCAGCCGCTGCACGAAAAGGTTTTAAGCGGAAATCCGGCACTGGTGCCGATTTATGATGCCATTCAGACTTATAATGCAGCATATCCTGCACAGGCAGAATAGGAGGGAAAGAAATGAAACAATTACGAAACGCAATGACTTATATTTTAAATGGTCTTGCCGGTATCAGCTTTCTTGCCATGGTTATACTGACCTGCTGGCAGGTATTTACACGCTACATTCTGAAAAATCCGTCTTCCTGGTCCGAAGAGCTGGTATCCTATCTGTTTGCATGGATGGCTCTTCTTGGTGCCAGCATTGTTACAAGCGAACGCGGACATATGAACATTCCGGCATTGGTAGAACGTATGGCAAACGGCCCGAAGCTGTTTTTTTCCATTCTTTCTGAACTGATTGCTTTTCTGTTCTCCGCCATCATTCTGTTATTCGGCGGAGTTCAGATCACAACGCTTGCCATGGGACAGATGACTTCCTCTCTTGGCGTACCGATTGGTATCTTCTATGTCGTTCTTCCGCTTGCCGGAGTTTTGAACATGATTTATACCGGTCTGAACATTTATGACATTTTAAAGGGCAATATTCCGGTGCTTCCGACTACAGAAGAGGAAGCTGTCTCCGAGGTTGCAGAAAAGGAGGGCAAATAAGCGATGGCAATTCAATCCTTACTTATTATCCTTGTGGTATTAATCCTTCTGCTGCTGGTAGGTGTGCCGATTTCCTACGCAATTGGTATCTCCGCACTGGCTGCTATTTTACCGACCGTACCGTTAGATGTATCCGTTTTAACTGCTGCACAGCGTACCTTTGTCGGCATGAGCAAGTTCAGTCTGACTGCAATTCCGTTCTTCGTATTAGCCGGAAACTTGATGAATCAGGGCGGTATTGCAAAACGTCTGGTTGATTTCGTGCTTGCCATTCTTGGAAAGCTTCCGGGTTCCTTATTAGTAACTAACATCGGCGCCAATGCGTTATTCGGCGCAATCTCTGGTTCCGCTTCCGCAGCCGCTGCTGCAGTCGGAAGCATGGTAGAGGAAGGTGAAAAGGCACAGGGCTACGATCCAGCTATCTGTGCAGCAACCAACGGTGCTTCTGCTCCGTCCGGTCTTCTGATCCCACCGTCTAATGCCCTGATTACCTACTCCTTAGTATCCGGCGGTACTTCTGTTGCTGCTCTTTTCATGGCAGGCTACATTCCGGGTATTCTCTGGACCATCTGCTGTATTGTAGTTGCCATTCTCATTGCAAAGCAGAAAGGCTATAAGGGTACTCCTGGAAAATTTGACT
>CAZOZM010000046.1:0-3208 GCA_964584255.1 uncultured Lachnoclostridium sp.
CCGCAAGGGCCGCCGCCGCAGGGACCGCCTCCGCCACCTCCGCCACCCGGTCCGCCAAAACCGCTAGGGCAATGGGATTTGGTGAATGTGCTGCTGATGCATGAGCTTCAGCAAAGACGGCGCTGTCAGAACGGCCGTTGCCGTTTTTAGCGAAAAAGAGAGTGGGAATTGTGAATGCAGCAGTTCCTGCTCTTCTTTTTTCTTAAAAAAATCTTAAATTCTTTTTTGCATTTCAAGAATCCATCCGCTTGTGTTATACTGTAAACGGAAAAGTTTGATTTGAAGGAATGAAAAGATGGGAAAATTAATAAAAAAAGCAATGATTCTTTTTATTGTCTTTGTGCTGGCGCTGGCAGGATATTTTACCTGGTCTTCGATTCGGCATGAGGAAGATAATACGGTTTATACAGCAATAGAGGATGCAAATCTGCCAATGGCTTATGTGGAGCTTTTTGGTCAGCGCATGAATTGTCTGTATGGCTTTGTGGAGGATAACAGAAGCTGTGCGGGCCGCGGTGATTTGACTGTGCTTCCGGAAGATCGCAGGCTGCCGGTAGTATTTGATTTGGCAGATTCTAAGGTAAATGGAATTCAATATGAGGTGCGCAGTCTGGACGGGGAACATCTGGTTGAGCGTACCCTGCTAGAGGAGTGGTCACAGGAAAATGGAGAAATTCGAGCAGAGCTTCCGATTCAGAATCTTTTGGCGGAAGGAGAGGAGTATCAGCTGACTTTAGCAATTGCAACGGATTCTCATCCGGCAGTTTATTATTATACCCGAATTGTCTGGATGCCGGAGAATCACATGGCAGAGATGGTGCAGCTGGCATCTGATTTTTCAGAAAAAACCTTTCAATATAATACAGCCAGAGAATTGACAACTTATCTGGAATCCGATTTGAATGCGGATAACAGTTCTCTCGGCGAGGTGACATTAAAGAATAATTTTGAGCAGCTGACCTGGCGCAGTCTTGGTATTGAGCGGATGAGTGAGACTTCGCTGCATATCAAAGAACTGCAGGGAGAGACCGGAACCGTTCAGCTGGAGTATGTGGCAGCCGGAAATACGGACGATGGCCGCCGTGTCTATTATGATGTGAGTGAGACCTTTACAATGCGGTGGAGCTCACAGCGCATCTATATGATGGATTATGATCGTCATATGAATCAGGTATTTTCCGGTGAGGAAGCGCTTTATTCGGATAAGCGGATTATGCTTGGAATTTCAGATGCACAGGAGCTTCAGTCAGTGACGGATGCGACGGGAAAGTTTCGTGCGTTTGTCGCAAATCGTGCACTTTGGTATTATGATGCCGCAAAGGGAGAAAGCACGAAAGTATTTACCTTCCGTAAAAGCGAAGCGGATTTGCGTCCGGGTCTTCAGTCACATGGAATTGAGATTTTGGCAGTCAGCGAGGAAGGAGACATTGATTTCCTGGTATATGGCTATATGAATCGGGGAAATCATGAGGGAACTACGGGCATAGCGGTATATCGCTATGAAAAAGACGGAAATTCGCTGACAGAGCGGATGTATCTGCCGTCGGCACTGGATTATGAAAGTCTGCGCCGGGATCTGAAAACCTTAAGTTATTTAAGCAGCAGTCAGACCTTGTATTTGCTGATGGATCATGCCGTTTATGCGGTTGACTTGGCCGGAAAAGAATACATGGCAGTAGCAGATGGGCTAACGGAGAAAAACTTTGCGGTCAGCACCGATCATTCCCGGATTGCATGGCAGGATGGGGCGGAGATTTATGCGTCCAAACGGTTGAATGTAATGGATTTGGAAACGGGAAAGAAGGATCAGATTGATCCGGAAGGTGAGACTGTAATCCGTCTGATTGGCTTTGTCGGAAAGGATCTGGTTTATGGACTGGCACGTGCCGGGGAGCAATTCGTTTCAGACGGACGTGTGACTGGAATTCCTCTGTATGCCATTGAGATTATGGGAACCTCAATGGAACTGGAAACACGGTATGAAAAGCCGGGAATTTCTTTAAGTCAGGTTGAAATTTTAGAGAGCCGAATTCATCTGAATCGTGTCCGTAAAGTGGGAGAATCCTATCTTCCGATGGATGAAGATACCCTGGTCTGCAATGATGAGGTGCAGTATGATGCACTGGCAGGTATCGGTCATCTGGCGGATGCAAAGAAGGGAAGAGTTTATTTTGTTCAGCTGGACGGCAGTACACCGCGCAGCAGAAATATCCGGGTACATGTGCCGAAAAAGGCGGTGGCAGAGGAAAATAATGTAATGGTTCTTCAGGCAAACCGTCCGCTGGAGACTGCTATGTATTATGCATACAGCCGCGGCCGTCTGGATGGAATTTATGCGGATTTTTCCAGTGCGGTACAGGCTGCTTATCCGGGAATGGGTCTGGTTACCAATGATACCGGGCTCGTATACTGGTCTCGTATCAATCGAAGCTCGATGCGGACGATTCGGGACTGGCAAGGGAAAGCATCCAATACGGAACGTTATCTGTCTGAGCTTGCGGAAGGAAAAACAATCGCATCCGATGGTACAGTATTGATTGATGGCAGAGGTTTAACACTGAGCCAGGCTCTTTACTTTATTTCAGAGGGCATGCCGGTTGTGGCTTACCAGGGGGACGGAAGCTATGGCCTGATTTATGGCTATGACACGTATAACATTTCCTGGATTCCAAATCTGGGGCAGGAGGACAGTACAGCAGAGAAAATGGGCTTAAACGATGCGGCTGTTTTCTTTGAAAATCATGGAGGAAATGATTTTATCTGCTATTTACAAATTCCTTCGATGTGATATAATCAGTAATTGGATGAGTAGGACGTTATACTTTCGTAAGGATTGTTATCGTTTTTTAATATATATTTTTTGAGGTGCTGAATGGAACAGTATATTATGAAGGGCGGCAATCCGCTGGTTGGAGAAGTGACTATCAGTGGTGCCAAGAATGCAGCGTTAGGCATTCTGACCGCCTCCATTATGACAGATGATGATGTTTTAATAGAGAATCTTCCGGATGTACGGGATATTAATGTAATGCTTGAGGCGATTTCTGAGATTGGTGCGCGTGTGGAGCGTCTGGATCGCCATACCGTTCGGATTAATGCGACCCATATTCATGAGGTTACGGTAGATGATGACTATATTCGCAAAATCCGTGCGTCCTATTATTTTATCGGAGCACTTTTGGGCAAATATAAGAGTGCAGAGGTTCCG
>CAZOZM010000047.1:0-3194 GCA_964584255.1 uncultured Lachnoclostridium sp.
CAGTTCCACAATCCGTTCTCCCACATCCCGCGCCTGTTTGTATTTCTGAGAAGAACAAAACGGAATCGTTGCAGAATCCGGCGGGCAGATGCCAATGGCTTCCGCAAACACACACATCGTATTGGCTGTTCCGTACATGGAACAGGTACCGCAGGAGGAGCAAATATTCTGCTTATATCTGGCAAAGGTTTCGTCATCAATCTTCCCCGCCTTCCACTGACCAATGGATTCCTTCAAATCCGGAGTTACGAATACTTGTCCATTTTCCTCATAAGGCATCATAGAACCTGTCGTCAAAAAGATACTTGGCACATTAATAGATGCTGCTGCCATCAGCATACCCGGTACAATTTTGTCACAGGCACACAAAAATACAAGACCATCAAAATGATGAGAGCCCCACATTCCTTCAATCGCTCCTGCAATCAAATCTCTGGATGCAAGTACATATTGCATTCCCCGCAGCTGCGCCATACCATCACAAGGTGCCGGCACGCCAAATTCAGCAGGAGTTCCTCCTGCTGCCCACACACCTTCCTTCACATACTGAGCCAGCTCCTTTAACGGCTTATGGCCAGGATTTACATCGTTCCAGGAATTTACAATTCCGATTAACGGTTTCCGGATATCTTTATCCCGATATCCTACTGAATTCATCAGTCCCATATAGTACGCTTCCGCATTCTCATCAATGTGTCCCATAACTTCTCCTTTCGTACCTTAATTTTTCGTACATTTCCATTCTATTTTCTATAAATTTTATTATATGCGAAACTACGCTGTAAAGTAAAACAAAAAATAAAATCAGAGCTGTTTTTCCATTTACAATCGATTACCAGATTTCAAGAAAAATATATCTTATTTTATCTGAAAACATTGATTTTGCAATTTTTTTTTGAAATTAGTATTGTAATTCTACAGCGTTTGTAGTATCATAGACTCAGAACTAGAACGCAGTCTATTTTTAATATTACATAAGGGGGCGTAAAGTGATGGAAAGCCCATATATTTTTAATATTCAGAAGTTCTCTACACATGACGGCGACGGAGTCCGTACCACCATTTTTTTTAAGGGATGTCCTTTGAGATGTATGTGGTGTCATAACCCGGAAAGCCAGCAGTACCACAAGCAGATTGTATTTCACAGTCATAAATGTACTGCCTGCGGCAAATGTGTCGTGAAATGTCCTCAGGGTGCAAACCGCATCGAAGACGGAAAACTCATCTTCGACCGTTCCAAATGCACTGCCTGCGGCAAATGTGCAGACTGGTGTATGAAAGAGGCCAGAGAATTGGCTGGCAAGCAGTACACCATGAACGAGCTGATAAAAGAAGCAAAAAAAGATCAGATGTTTTATGAGCAGTCCGGCGGAGGTGTTACACTATCCGGCGGTGAAGTTATGGCTTCCCAACATATGGATTATATCGAAATGCTTTGCAAACGGCTTCATAACGAAGGCATCAGCGTCTTTATCGATACCAGCGGCTTTACACCGTATGAGAATTTAAAACGGCTTCTGCCCTATGTAGATGTCTTTCTCTATGATATCAAGCTGATAGATCGGGAAGCCCACAAAAAGTACATCGGTGTTGATAATGAACTAATTTTAGAAAACCTGATTAAGCTGAGCAATGATGGTGCCGGTATCTATGCAAGACTTCCGATTATCGGACAGGTCAATGCAACCGATGAACACATCGAAAGCGTCATAAACTTCTTAGAAGAGAATCACATAAAGGTAAAACAGGTCAGCCTGCTTCCTTACCATGATATTGGCAAAGGCAAATACTCTGCTCTCGATATGATTTACGAAGAGGATGAGATGTCTAAGCCAACCACAAATCTTATGGAACACTTTAAAGCCATGTTTGAGGAGCATGGATTCAACAACGTAAAAATAGGAGGGTAAAAACATTATGAGCGAAAAGAAAGTTGACACATCTTTTATCATTAACACACCGGAAGGTCTGTTAAAAGACAACGATCGCGGATGTACAGACAGAATTAAAAGACTGAGAAGAATCAGCCATTCTACACAGCCGCATATCGACATGGAACGTGCAAAAATTGAGACCGATGTTTACAAACAGTATGAAGGCTCTGTATCGATTCCAGTTTTAAGAGCACTGGTTCTGAAAGAGTACTTCTCCAAGAAAACCCTTTATTTAGGCGATGACGAGCTGATCGTCGGTGAGAAAGGTAAGGATCCGCAGTGTTCCCCGACTTTCCCGGAGCTGTGCTGCCATACGATCGAAGATATGCATATCATGCACAATCGTGATCTGGTTAACTTCACCGTTACCGAAGATGACTTAAAGCTTCAGGAAGAAGAGATTATTCCGTACTGGAAAGACAGAGCAGTCAGAGAGCACCTCTTAAAGGCAATGACTCAGGAGTGGAAAGACTACTATGAGGTTGGTATGTTTACCGAGTTCATGGAGCAGCGTGGTCCGGGTCATACCGCAGGCGGCAAGAACTTCTATATCAAGGGCTACGGCGATTACAAGAAAGAAATCGCAAAAGCACTGGCAGAGCTTGATTATTTCAATGATCCAGAAGCTTTTGACAAAGAGCAGGAGCTGAAGGCAATGGATATCTGCTGTGACGCAGTTATCATTTTAGGTAAGAGATATCATGAGCTGGCTCTGGAAATGGCTGCTAAGACCGAGGATCCGGTAAGAAAAGCTGAATTAGAGCAGATCGCTGCAAACTGTGCTGTTGTTCCGGAGCACAAACCGGAAACCTACTGGCAGGCAATTCAGATGTACTGGTTCACACACCTTGGTGTTACCACTGAGCTGAATCCGTGGGATGCATTTACTCCTGGCCGTCTGGATCAGCACCTGATTCCATTCTATGAGAAAGATACCGAGGAAGGTATTCTGGATGATACACGTGCACTTGAGCTTCTTGAGTGTCTGTGGGTAAAACTGTTCAACTCTCCGGCACCGGTTAAGGTTGGTGTAACCTTAAAAGAGTCCGGTACTTATGTAGATTTCGCAAATATCAACAGCGGCGGTGTAAAGGAAGACGGTTCTGACGGTGTCAATGCAGTTTCCTACCTGATTCTGGATTGTATGGAAGATATGAGACAGAACCAGCCAAACTCCAACGTTCAGATTTCCAAGAAGACTCCAGAGAAATTCTTAAAGAGAGCCTGCGAAATCGCTCGTCAGGGATGGGGTCAGCCGGC
>CAZOZM010000048.1:0-3090 GCA_964584255.1 uncultured Lachnoclostridium sp.
GCAGCCTAGCTGGCGGAACCTCTCATTTTATTTTGTACTAAATCTTGACACAGGATCAACTTTCAGATAATTTAAAACCTTCTCAGATTCCAAAGGGTTATTGACCGTTAAAGTATCATAGTCAAAAAGCAAACCATATACCATCTCACAGTCAATCCTTTCATCAAATGTAAAATCGTTTAATAAATACTGAAAAGTAGGGTTTTTACTATCATTCCACTGCGTATTATCAATTATTTCATAAATACCCTCTATGCTTCCATCCCAGGCTGATATATCCTCATCTGAAACATAGTCTTTGTTAAATGCAGCATATATACTTTCATCACTGCCAAGTGACGAAGGTATCGAATAAACATGTTTGTTACACTTAACGGCTTCCCAAAGATTTTCCGGAAAAGAATTGTAAAGCATTTCACCGGATTCCTGAGCCAGTATTTCATCGATTTCTAAAAGAAGGCCCGAATTAATAAGGGAATAAATGTTATTCCCGCCCAAATTTGAATTTCCAAATCCAAGGAATGCTATATCTGTCTGATTTTTTTCCAATTCACTTTTAATCAGGTCATTATATTCCATAAAATCAAGATACTTTATTTCAATTTGGAAATTATATCCATCTTTTACAAGTTCATCATTTAAACACTTTAAATAATTATTGTCTATGCTGCAAATATCAGGTACCGTAAATGTAATTGTATTAAGCTCCGGCTCCGTTTTCTCCTTTTTTTACCCGTAGCTATAACAATTGATGCAACAACAAGTACCAATACCAGTAATATAATCGGAATTATGACTTTCTTTTTCTTACTCATTGTAGTTCCTCAGCTTTCTTATATTTATTTTTCCCTGTTCAAACTCATCCAACTCCATCACTCCAAGACAAAAACTTCCGTCTTTTTCCGTGTACTTCACATATATGTAATTTCCACATATAACACATATAGCAGGTGCCTCCCCCAAAGGTACTCTGAACAGTTCTGTATTTTTACCATTTTTTATGCGATAGCCTATCTCTTCACTGCCACTACTGTCGTTAACTATATAATATAAAGAATTACCTTGTTTTTTTACTCCGCCCAGAAACAACTCCATATCAACTTCTGTTTCAAGTTCATTAGTCATTCCCGTTTTTTTATCATATTCAAAAAAACTCCATCAGATAAGTAATATGCGTTCCCGTCCGCCATTTCAAGGTGATTTACATGGTCAAATCTGTTTACAAGAGTGCTCTGCTTTTTTGAAATATCATAGCAATATATTTTATATTGCATATTCTCATAAAAGAATTCCTCCAGTTCAGTTCCATTAAACAAACCTTCGTTATAATCTTCCTCCGAGATCCCCTCGAAACATGTGACCAGATAATAAACCTTTCCATCTTCATAGTACATTGATGAAATGCCCGGATAATCTGTTGATATCTTTTCTGGCTTATCAACGCTATAATCACTAAGATCAATTATAAAAATACCCACACTACCCTCATCAGCTATGGTTCCATCCTCTTTCATTTCAGATGAGTTTTGGTAGGCTCCTATAACATAATTATCCCTGTATAAAACGAATTTGATATAATTAACGCCTTCTATTTCAGCAACTATTTTGCGGTTTTCCCCATTAGAATCCATTTCATAAAGATACTTGATTCCGAAATTCTCTTCCGTCATGTTACCAATAAAATACAGATGCCCATTATAGATTACTGTTCCGGCAGGCAATCCCCAGAAAACCGCCGGACATGTCGGATTAGGATTAGTACTTGAATAAGGCTCGTGTGTACAATTGGATCTGTCACAATAAATAATGTCATTTTCTGTATCAGTATCAATAAGATGTAATACTTCCGAATCATCAAAATACAACACCGCATTTTCAGAATAATTATACTGCGGATTTACACTGTCATAAAAATACTGCTCATTATAAGATTTTTTTCTTTGCCTGAATCTTTTTGGTTATATCTTAATAGAATCATCAAACAAATCAGGCATAAAACCAAAGCCGCAACCATGATTGTGACCAGACGAATTTTCTTCATTAAAATCCCCCTCGTAAATTTAATATATCGCCGATGTAGTTGCCGTCCACTTCTGGTTATATCCGGAAACGGAATTAATGTCGTCTGTCCTTCTCAAGTTCCTTTTTTTGTTTAACATTATACTTTCCTCCTTTTATTCAGGCATATCTGCCTTTTAATTTGTGGATTTATTATTACATAAAGCTTTTTGTTTTAAAAGGACTTATAATAATTTTGTATTATATTGTAAGAATTTACGTAACTTTCTTGATTTTTTATTCGATGTTTCTTTTTTCATTACATCCTCCGGCTAAAAAAATATCAATTGTTTTAGATCCACGCTGCGATACGAAAAGTTCCTATATTATATATTTTTATTTCGCTCTTTATGTGCCGTAACCTTTCTCCTAACTCTCTCCCGGATTCTTCTGCATCTTTAATGCAGTCAGAATGACATACCTCTGCCTTTACCCATGTAATTGATTCCATTACTTACATATTTCTTCATTGTTCCCAACACATTTCGTATCGCTTTTCTTTTAACTCTCACCTTATCACAGGCCATCATATTCCTCCAAATAAAAAAACAGCCATCTGCAAAACTGCAGATGGCTGTTCATTACACACTATCATGTGTTTATCTCATTGCTTGTACTTAGATTATTCAATAATCTTAACAACCTTACCTGAACCAACTGTTCTACCACCTTCACGGATAGCGAAACCAAGTCCCTCTTCCATAGCTACTGGGTGGATAAGCTCGATTGTCATTTCGATGTTGTCACCAGGCATACACATTTCTGTTCCTGCTGGAAGTTCACAAACACCTGTAACGTCTGTTGTTCTGAAGTAGAACTGTGGACGATAGTTATTGAAGAATGGTGTATGACGACCACCTTCATCCTTTGTTAATACGTAAACCTGAGCTGTAAACTTTGTATGAGGCTTAACGCTGCCTGGCTTACAAAGAATCTGTCCACGTACGATTTCATCTCTCTGAACACCACGAAGAAGTGCACCGATGTTATCACCAGCCTGAGCCTCATCAAGGAGCTTACGGAACATTTCGA
>CAZOZM010000049.1:0-3071 GCA_964584255.1 uncultured Lachnoclostridium sp.
ATCGTTAACAGCGCCACGCTGACACCAGTTAACGCTTCCATCTCCACACCGGTTTTTCCCTCTACTCTGACGGTGCAGATTGCTTTTATCTCTAAGTTTTTTTCTTCTATCTCAAAATCAATCCCGCATTTGGTAATCAGCAGAGTATGACACATCGGAATCAGATTAGCTGTCTGTTTTACCGCCATAATGCCAGCAATCCGCGCCACACCAAGCACGCCTCCTTTGGCCGCTGTACCGGTTTTTACTGCTTTCATTACCGCTTCATTGACTCGGATTTTTCCGGAAGCGACTGCTGTACGGCTTGTATTCTGTTTTTCAGATACATCCACCATCACAGCCTTTCCCTCGGCATCAAAATGGGTTAATTTCTCATCCATGTGTTATCCTTCTTTCCTATCGTTCCTACTTTCCGCATATCGGACATCTGGGGTTCTTTGGAAGCTCCATTTCATCAAAGTGCATGGTTTTTGCATCCAGAAAAAGCATTCTTCCGGCCAAAGAGCTTCCATAGCCTGTCAAAAGCTTAATGACCTCTTCCGCCTGAATACATCCAATCATGCCGGGAAGAACTCCCAGCACACCATAATCCGAAGCGTTTGGCCCCTCGCCTTCTTCCGGCTGCTCTGGGTTGATACAGCGCAGACAGGGACCTTCCGGCATAAACACGGTCACCTGACCTAAAAATTCACAGATCGCACCGTATACCTCCGGCTTTTTCAGTCGGACACAGGTATCATTCAATACATAACGGGCATGAAAATTGTCTGTAGCATCTACAATGACATCAAACTGCGATACCAGCTTTTCTGCATTTTCTTCGCTCAGCTTCTCCGAAAAGGTCTGGATTTGAAGCGCTCGATTCCTTTCCTGTAAATGCACCTTGGCCGCCTCTGCCTTCGATTTGCCAAGATCTGCCTCTTTATAA
This sequence comes from uncultured Lachnoclostridium sp., assembly GCA_964584255.1. Taxonomy (GTDB): domain Bacteria; phylum Bacillota; class Clostridia; order Lachnospirales; family Lachnospiraceae; genus UBA3775. Next base: position 929 of record CAZOZM010000049.1, read on the forward strand.
AGAATCTGCCTCTGCAGATTGCTTCGATCCACAATATCAAAATCCACGATCCCAAGCATGCCGACACCGGCTGCCGCAAGATACAGGCAGACCGGTGAACCCAGGCCACCTGCGCCAACCACCAGCACTCGAGCCTGTTCCAACTTTCGTTGTCCTTCCTCTCCAATCTCCGGAAGCATCAGATGACGTTTATAACGAATTTTATCCATTTCTTCTCCCAGCCCCTTTCCTATTATCTTAAAGAATCTGCCGTACTTTGTCAAAGGTCATTTTACGCATAAGGAAAGCTGAACACGAAAGCGCCGCTCCGCCTCATGTTCAGCTTCATTCCTTTTTTGTATCAGCCGCCGCCTAACAGGTGAATCACCTGCAGATCGTCCTCTTCCTTCAGGACAACATTCGCATAATCCTCTGGCCAGACGAGCTGATTATTTACTTTTACCACCAGCTTGGGCCAGGTAAATTTGTTATCATGAATCACATCCTGAATTGTAATTCCTTCACGCCATCCCGTGTACGGTCTGTGATTTAAAATCATGGCTGCACATCCTGAAGCGGAGTAACAACCTCAAGAAGCTCTGGAAGATCCATACCCAGATTCTTTAAGTGTTCAATGGTCGGTACGCCATTTAAGGTCCAGCCGCGTTTTGGATATACCGCATCGATCAGTTTCTCATACTCTGCTTCTCTGTGCTTTCTGGTTGCTGCCATCTTCTCCTGCAGGCTCATATTTGCTACTTCCTCTTTGGAGTAACCAATAATATCCACTAACTGGCCATCATAACGCTCCTGTCTGGATAAATACTCTTCCTCGGTTACCGGACCCTGAGAACGATATGGGATGGCATCGTTCTTACGAAGTCCTTTGCCAAGACGAATATTGAAGATTCTCTGGAAGTTATACACACGCTCAGACTGACGAATCATATCATCACGATCAATCTTTTTGCCGGTTACACCATAGAACAGATCCAGGTAGTTATCTACATGCTCCGGTACCTTTGCCGGTTCATCTGTCGTTGCATTATCTGCCGGTGTGATATCATTCCACGGAAGCTTACATAAGCCAAGCAGACCAAACCAGGTACGGAACATCGGATAGTAATACAGTGCCTCTGCTTTATCATCAAAAGTCGGAATCTGATTGTTTACCTGATCCATGAAAATCAGCCATGCCTCATCATGCTGCGGTCCCTTGTTGGTCAGACCATAGCCGCCCTGCTGTGCCAGAGACTCTTTGGAAGAATATTCCGAATATTCCAGTCCCTTCTGCTCCATTGCAATGTCGTTCATAAAGGCCATATCGCCCCAGCCCTGCTCTGCAAAATAAGCCTTCTGCTTATGAGAACCAAGTGCACCAATCTTACCAAAGCCTTCATTTCTTGCGATCTGATGTAAGAATTCCAGATCGGCCTCTGCATTGCCCCAGGTCAGCTCCAGGCCACCGGTTCTTTCTTTGTTCAGAATACCGTTCTCATAGCACTCCATCAGGAACGCAGTCATCGTACCATAGGAAATCGTATCAATACCATAGGTATCACAGTAGAAGTTGATTTCCAGAATTACCTGCGGATCAGTAATACCGCAGTTCGGGCCAAGGCCGGCTGCACTCTCATACTCCGGACCGTCTACGCAGACACGCTCTCCCTTATAAGGACCTGTCTTTAACAGGAAATGATCGGCAGTCTTTGCACATGCCATGGAACAGCCATACCAGCAGCCATCGGAACCGCCCTGGGTCAGCCATTTCTCACGCCATACCTCCGGTGCCATCTCGTCGATCTTATCGGTTCCGCCATATTTATAGTTATGGGTCGGAAGGATATCGTAATCACTTAAGGTTCTCAGAGAATATGCGGTACCCTGTCTTCTCATCATGTTCTGCTTATCATCCTGAGTCGCAATCTCACGATGGAATTTCAGGCCATCCTTATTCAGAAGCTTAATATCGTAAACATCATTTAAGTTTGCCTTTACACCCTTAAATTTACATACCAATGCCTTGATATGCTTATTGGCAAATACACGGCCGATTCCGCCGCGGCCAGCCTGTTTTAAACGAACTACATTTCGCTTCGGATCATAGAAGGTAAAGTTTAACATGGATAAATTGCAGTGATCGGCTGCAGAACCGGTACAAACA
>CAZOZM010000050.1:0-2868 GCA_964584255.1 uncultured Lachnoclostridium sp.
GAGCATTGCACCGAGGTTACCATGACCAAGACCTACCTTACGTGTATCAGCAACAGAACCCGGAATACAGAAAGCCTGAAGACCCTCTCCGATTGCAGCAGCAGCATCAGCAGCTTTTCTGCAGCCTTTCTTGATTGCAATTGCAGCACCTACGATGTAAGCCCAGCATGCATTTTCGAAACAGATAGGCTGAATACCCTTAACCTGTGCATAAACATCAAGTCCGGCGTCTTTAGTAATTTTTTCTGCTTCTTCAATTGAAGCAATACCATAGCTGTTTAATACAGCTGTGATCTTATCTATTCTTCTTTCATAAGACTCAAATAATGCCATGTCCGTTTACCTCCTATTAAATTTCTTTGTCTGTTCTAGGATCAATGATCTTAACAGCATCAGCTACACGGCCATACTGACCACAAGCCTTCTCGTAAGCTGTATTAGGATCATCACCCTTCTTGATGAAGTCTGTCATCTTTCCGAGTGAAACGAACTTGTAACCAATGATCTGATCGTCAGCATCAAGAGCGATACCTGTTACATAGCCTTCAGCCATTTCAAGGTAACGAGGTCCCTTCTGAAGAGTACCGTACATTGTACCAACCTGGCTTCTGAGACCCTTTCCAAGATCTTCAAGACCTGCACCGATAGCAAGACCGTCTTCAGAGAATGCACTCTGAGAACGTCCGTAAACGATCTGTAAGAATAATTCACGCATTGCTGTGTTGATAGCATCACATACAAGGTCTGTATTGAGAGCTTCAAGAACAGTAAGACCCGGTAAAATTTCAGCTGCCATAGCTGCTGAATGAGTCATACCTGAACAACCGATTGTTTCAACTAAAGCTTCCTGAATAATGCCTTCCTTAATATTTAAAGAAAGTTTGCAGGCACCCTGCTGTGGTGCACACCAGCCAATACCGTGTGTGAAACCAGAAATATCTTCAATTTTTCTGGCTTTTACCCACTTTGCTTCTTCTGGAATAGGAGCGCAACCATGATGTACGCCCTGTGCTACTTTACACATTTTTTCTACTTCCTGAGAAATAACCATATCAAAAACTCCTTTCAAACTTTAATCGGACGATAACGTCCGCATTCTGTGCCGATTTATCAGCACACTTAGTTAGAATTATAATACAAGATAGGATAAAATGCCACAGGAAAAACAAAAAAAGTGAAGATGATGTCGTTTTTTTTATGAAAAAAGCTTGAAATGGGTAATTCACGTATGGAATACTGACGCAATATGTGTTAAAATTGCAAAGTAAGTTTATTACATATTTTTTAGAAAGGTCAGATTTTATGGATAACAGGCAGGATGAAAAAAAAGTGAGATCTGATTTATATAAGGATATATCCAAACTGGTCAGTAACGGAGAATCTGCTAATCCGGATGAGTTTTTGAGATCGATGACGAATCTGCTGGATTCGGAAGATTACGGGAAAATAACAGAAAATATTCTTTCATCGGAATCGTACGACACTACTTTGGAAGAACATTATAATCATGTTGATGAAAAAAACTTATCTGAGATTGAAAAAGCAGGTGAAAAACTGAAAAAGTCATACATGGAGCATTTTGGTTCCGCAAACGACCGCTCTAAATATAATGAGGAAATTCACGAGAATTATGTTATACAGGATGCTGATGACATGCCTTATTCCGAAAAGGTTTCATTTTATGACGAGGAAAATGAAGCGGAAGACTCCTGGGTTGATCTGGACGATGCAGATTATTACCGGTTGGAGGACAAGGAACAGCCAATTAAGACGGAAAACAGTAAAGAAGTGTCTGCAGATTCGGTTGATGTGAATCCGGAAAATAGTGCAGAAATGTCTGTCGACACGTCTGATGATGCAGGTCAGGATAATTCGGAAACAAAGAAAAAGAACAACTTGGTATATAATGTAATACTTGTTGCATGTATCGGTGTCTTTCTATACTGTGTTATAAAGATAGGTTCATATTTTTATATGAGTCATCAATATAAAAAGGGAATGGGTGAATTACAAAATATTGTAGGAAGTATTGCGACAGATCCGAAGCCTGTAGAGGAAAAGGAGCCTGATATAGTATTTCCTGACGAACTTGTATATGCGTCAACGTCAGTATCTGACAATTACAATACTGAAATCTCTGATAAGTGGGCAACTACATATAAGACACTTACAGAAACCAATCCCGATTGTATGGGATGGATACAGATTCCGGAAACCAATATAAACTATCCTGTAATGTATGCACCAACGCAGGTTGATAAGTATCTTTACAGGGACTTTGAAGGAAAATATCTTTATAGGGGATTGCCTTTTCTTGATGAACAGACAAGACTGAATGAAAGCCAGAACTATATCATATATGGTCATCATATGGCAGACGGAACGGCATTTCATGACTTGGTAAAGTATTTGAATTCGGAATGGGTAAAAGAACATCAGTATATGTATTTGAATACTGCATACGGTGAAGGCATTTATCAGGTAATGGATGTTGTAATTACAAAGATTTTTCTTCAGGATGATGAATGCTTTAAATATTATAAGTATACAGGTGTGCTTAATGAGGAAGAATTTAATACATATGTGTACTATATGAACAAGATGAGCAGTTATAATTCAGGAATAACTGCAGCATATGGAGATCAGCTGGTTTCACTTTCAACATGTTTTAGAAATTATGACCCGGATGGAAGATTGGTAGTAGTTTTTAAACGTATACAATAAAAAAGATTCTGAAAAGAAGTATTTTCGATTATAAGTATCGAGGCTTTCTTTTCAGAATTTTTTTTGTCCATATTTCGGTTTTTAGGTCTGACAGGTGAAAAAGTGCACAAAAAATGGTTGTCGGAAAACTTTGTTGTAAAAAGA
>CAZOZM010000051.1:0-2713 GCA_964584255.1 uncultured Lachnoclostridium sp.
TTTTAGGTCACTGCCGTGAAGATACAGACGGACAGTCAGAAAAACGTGAAAATGATAAATGTGCAGAATGTACATAAAAAGAAAGGGGATTATGAAATGAAGAAATTATTAGCAGTGACTCTCGCAGGTGCAATGGCATTATCCATGACCGCATGTGGTTCCAAGCAGGCAGCAGCTCCGGCAGACACCAAGGCAGCAGAGGCAGGAGAAGCAGCGGCAGCAGCAGAGGATGATGATTTTCAGATGACCATCAAGTTCTCTAACGTATTCCAGCCAGCAGAGTGGAACTACAAAGCAAGTGAGTATCTGGCAGAGCTTGTGAAAGAGAGAACAGACGGACACATTATTCTGGAGTATTATGGACAGGGTCAGTTAGACTGCTACAATGCATCCGTAGAGCAGGCTCATAACGGTGCAGTATGGATGGGTCTGGAGGAGCCGTCTTACTTTGCAGATTACATCGGCGATTACAATATCTTAGTTGGACCGATGCTGTATACAAGCGACGAAGAGTACAATGCAGTTATGGATTCTGACATTGTTAAAGAGTTAAATGAGCGTCTTGCAAAAGAGCAGAACATCCGTATTCTGGATACCCACTATACATTTGGTTTCCGTAACGTATGTACCAATAAAGTTGTAGAGAAACCGGAAGACTTAAGCGGCGTTATCCTTCGTTCTACTGAGTCTCCGCTGTTCATCCAGACTATCACCGCTTTAGGTGCTACTCCGTCTCCGATGAGCTTTACTGAGTGTATCTCCGCTATGTCTACTGGTGTAGTAGATGGTTTCGAGGGATCTACCTCTACTCTGAAAGATACTTCTGCTTATGAGCAGACAAAGAAGGTTGCAAAGACCAGCCACTTCATCGCAACTCGTTGGTTATTTATGTCTGAAGAAGTATATCAGTCCATTCCAGAGAAATACAGAACGATTCTTGACGAGTGTGCAGTAGAAGCTGGTATTTGGGAGCAGACTAACGCAGCAAATGATGAGGCTGAGATGATGAGCTTCTTAGCAGATCAGGGTGTTGAGTGGAACGATGTAGATGTTGAGGCATTTACAGCAGCATGTGCACCGGTATATGACTGGATCGTAGAAGAGTACAATGCAGATCCGGATCTGTATGGCAAACTGGTTGACTTCTTAACTGAGTATCGTGCAAACAACTAATTAAGTAATTAGAAGCTTGATATTTTGATAGGTAATCAGGTATGGACTGTCCGGTGGACAGTCCATACCAGACTATGGCAGAAACTGTCGTTTTTAGTTGACGAAAAGTAAGGATGAGCAATAATGAGTGAGCATAAACATCATAAAATTACATTATGGACAGTCCTTTTGAATCTGGATGCAATTATTACCGGTGTTACTTTAACACTGGCAACAATCGTCGTTAATCTGAACGTAATTACCCGTTACTTCTTCAGCAGACCGCTGCATTGGAGTGAGGAGGTAGCAACCGGATTATTCGTATGGACTGTATTTATCGGAAGTGCTTATGCATTCCGTAAGAAAGCACATCTGGGAGTTGACATTCTTGTAAATGCGCTTCCGGCAAAAATCAGATCGGTAGTAAAAGTTATTATGGATATTCTGGTATTATTCGTATTAGGTATGCTTACCTATGTAAGTACCCTGTATGTTTATAATACATGGGATAAATTATCCAATACTCTGCGTGTTCCTGCATGGTATGTATCCATAGCAGTTCCGCTTGGATTTGGACTTTCTATTTTATTTGGTATTTATTTCTTTGTAAAAGATGCAAAGCAGATGCTTACCAGAAAGGGGGATAAGGCATAATGACACTTGCGTTGATTGATTTATTACCAGTCTTTATGGTATTCCTCCTGTATTTCCTGGGAATGCCGATTGTGTACGCGCTGTTCGGATCCACATTCTTTTATTTCCTGTTTATTGATACGACGACAAAGAGCTGGCTGATCTTACAGAAGGTTATGAGTTCCACTCAGTCCTTCTCCATGCTGGCAATTCCATTCTTCGTTATGTCCGGTTCCATCATGAACTATGGCGGTATCAGTGATAAGCTGATGGATTTCGCTGAAGTTATGACTGGTCAGATGAAGGGCGGTCTGGCTCAGGTTAACGTAGTACTTAGTATGTTAATGGGCGGCTGCTCCGGTTCTGCGAATGCGGACTGTGCGATGCAGAGCCAGATGCTGGTTCCGGAGATGGAGAAACGTGGTTACTCCAAGGCTTTCTCTGCAGCAATCACTGCTGCTTCTTCTGCAGCAACTCCGGTTATTCCTCCGGGAGTTAACTTAATCGTTTATGCGCTGATTGCACAGGTTTCTCTGGGACGTGTGTTTGCAGCCGGATATGTTCCTGGTCTTTTAATGTCTGGTGCTATGATGATTACCGTTGCAATTATTGCACACAAGCGTAATTATCCGACTACCAGAGATCATATGGCAAGTGCAAAAGAGATTCTGAAACAGGCAATGATTTCCTTCTGGGGTCTGATGTTCCCGTTTGGTATTATCATCGGTATGCGTATCGGTCTGTTCACTCCGTCTGAGGGTGGTGCAGTAGCCGTTCTTTACTGTTTAATCGTTGGTAAATTTATTTACAAACAGCTGAGTCTGCGTAAGCACCTGATTCCGATTCTTCTGGACAGTATCTCTGGTACCTCCAGCGTTGTTCTTATCATGGTTGCTGCAAACGTATTCGGTTATTATATGACCTGGAT
>CAZOZM010000052.1:0-2526 GCA_964584255.1 uncultured Lachnoclostridium sp.
ACGCACAACAGAAGGGCAGGCTGTGCTGATAAACGGAGTTCCGTTCGGATGTGCCGCAAGATATTCCCGCGTTGCCTCTGACACAATTTCTGCAGCAGCACTTACCTCCACCACATCATCAAAACCCATTTTCAAAAGACCGCCCAACACAATATCCACATCATCTAAATTGTTAAACTGACTGTAAAGCGACGGTGCCGGGAGTGCCACTGTATAGTCATATTCTTTCATGGTACCCAGTGAATCATGATCTGTAAGCTTCGCATGATGCGGACAAACTCGGATACATTCCCCGCAGTCAATGCAATACTTGCAGTTAATCTTGGCTTTTCCGTTCCGAACTCGAATCGCCTGCGTAGGACAGCGTTTAATGCAGTTAATACATCCCATGCACAGATCCGGTTCCAGACGAACCGAGTGATAAAACTTATACATAGCCAATACCTCCTTTCCTGACAGCTCCCATTAATTCATGTTCACCACCATTGTAATCGTAGTGCCGACTCCCAGCTCTGTCTGTATCTCCATACTGTCGGTGTATTTCTTCATATTCGATAAGCCCATTCCCGCGCCGAAGCCAAGACTTCGTATTTCATCCGGTGCCGTAGAATATCCTTCCTGCATGGCCAGCTCAATATCTGGAATTCCCGGCCCCACATCTGCTAATACCATGCGAATGGCTTCCGGTGAAACCTCTACAGTAATCTCACCGCCCCTCGCATGAATTACCATATTAATTTCACCCTCATACAGTGCAATCGAAACCTTCCGAACAGCCGCCGGTGCAATTCCCAACAGCTTCAGCTTATTTTTTACATCACTGCTCGCCTCTCCTGCCCGTGTGAAATCATCCGGTGAGACCTTATAACACAGTGTAATTACCTCTGACATTAAATTGCACCTCCCCGCAGACCAGCCTCATAAAGCATGCCGCAGGCCGAAAACATCCGGTGTCCGGTCTCCATCACAACCAGACCGGTCTGTCTGGCCAGCTCCAGTGTCTTCTCATCCGGCTTTTTCCCGCGAACAAAAATAATACATACAATATCTAAAAGCTCTGCCGTCCGAATCACCTGCGGATTGCAAAGCCCTGTAAGCAGCAGGGTGTGATCCTTTGAAAAAGCAAGCACATCACTCATCATATCTGCGCCACAGGCTGAACGTACTTCCTGATCCAGCCGTTCTTCCCCCACCAGAACTCTGGCTCCTAATATATTCCGAACATCTGCTACCGTCATCATGCTTCTCCTCCCTCAACTCATCTGCCAATTAAACTAGAAACTCCCCTTTATTATTTTAATAGAATACCATTCCAAACAAGGATTGGCAAGAATTTTTGCTCCTTTTCTTCAAATTGACAGATTATTCACAATATCTCGTCATTTTATTAACGAAGAGTCTAATTTGGTGTTTTATTTCAAATACTAACTAATTTTTGTGAAAAATCAAACAGTATTATAGATTTTTCTTGACACCTATGCTAAACTATGATAAAAAGTTTCAATAATAAAACGAAGGAGGTTCTATCACATGTCTCAGAAAAAAGAAGGCGTAAGCTTTAAAGGCACAGCAGAACAGGAAGCTGCTTTAAAGAACGTAATTGCTGATTTGAAAGACACACCAGGTGCCCTAATGCCCATCCTGCAGCATGCGCAAGAAATCTATGGCTACCTTCCGATTGAAGTTCAGGCAATGATCTCGGATGAAACCGGTATTCCGTTAGAAAAAATATACGGTGTAAGTACCTTTTATTCACAGTTTTCTCTGCAACCAAAAGGACAGTATCGAATTTCTGTCTGTCTCGGAACCGCTTGCTATGTAAAAGGATCCGGCGAAATTTTAAAAAAGCTGGAGGAGCTCTTAGGAATTACAAACGGAGAATGTACACCGGACGGCAAATTCTCACTGGATTCCTGCCGCTGCGTTGGTGCCTGCGGTCTGGCTCCGGTTATGATGATTAATGATGAGGTATACGGACGTCTGACACCAGATGATATTCCAGGCATTCTCGCCAAGTATTAAACCAAATGACCGAACTTTCATTACATGTTCTCGACATCGCTGAAAATTCCGCAAGAGCCGGTGCATCTCTTATTTCTATTCTAATAGATACCAATGTACAAACTGATCGACTCACCATCCGGATTGAAGACAACGGACACGGCATGACAAAAGAAGAATTGAATCGCGTAACCGATCCCTTTTATACCAGCCGCACTACGCGGAAGGTTGGACTCGGTATCCCTCTCTTCCAATACGCTGCAGAATCGACCGGCGGAATTTTTTCCATCTGCTCTGAAAAAAATCACGGCACCACTGTACAGGCTGAATTTATCCTATCTCACATTGACCGTATGCCTCTTGGTGACATCACTGCCACGATGCAGACTCTTATTTTGTGTCACCCGGAGATTGATTTTTATTACCTGTACCGCTACAACGACAAGGAATTTTCTCTGGATACCAGAGAAATGAGAATGCTTTTAGGTGATATTTCCTTTCGGGAACCGGAAATATCTTCCTTTC
>CAZOZM010000053.1:0-2356 GCA_964584255.1 uncultured Lachnoclostridium sp.
AATATATATAAAATAGAACCTGCCAGTGTTTCCAATGAGCAAGAAAAGGGAACCTTCATATATTTTAAGGGATGTCCCCTGCGCTGCTCGTGGTGTTCAAATCCGCCGGGACAAGAACACCCGACACAGATTATGTGGGACAGTAAGCGTTGTTTTTTCTGCCGCCTCTGTGTGAGCCAATGTCCATCCGGAAGCCTGGAATTTGTACATAATATTCTTCACTACCATACGGAAACCTGCACTGCCTGTCGGGAATGTGCCGTACATTGTCCATCCCGCATGCTTCATTTTGTAGGAAAAATGATGTCATTAGAAGAAGTCATGGATATTGTGGAGCAAAATCAGTCTGCGCATCCGGAAAGCCGTGTGATTCTTTCCGGCGGAGATCCGATTCTGCAGCCCAAATTCGCAGGTGCTCTTCTGCAGGCCTGCCGCAAGCAGGGAATCCATACCACCGTAGAAACCACCGGATGTTCTGATACACTGAACTTTTCCCGTCTTACCTCCTCTGCCGATTTAATTTATCTAGAAATCAAGCATTATGACGAGCGTAAACACATTCAGTTTACCGGTGTATCCAATCAGTCTATTTTAGCAAATCTGGACTTTGCATTGATGATGCGCATTCCGCTGATTGTCCGTATCAGCATTATTCCGGGTATCAACAATACCCTGGCGGATGCTAAAAAATTTGCAGAGCTTCTTCGTGCACATAAAGTTACAGACGTAGAGCTGATTCATTTCGCAAAGCTTGGCTCTCGAAAATATCAGGAATTCCGTATGCCGGACGCATTAGCCGGCAGCTGTCAGATGGGACTTACCAATCTGGAAGAATATGCCGATGTCATGCGCGGTTATGGTCTGCAGGTACGCATCGGAGAATCTTAATACATTATGCCGGTTTCTGTCTTTTCAGAAATCGGCTTTTTTCTCTTGTATTTTTTTCCCTCCGATGCTATAATGTGTTCAATATTTATTTTATTTTGTATTTTTTGAACATCTTTGAGAAAGGAGCTTTTCTCCCATGAAACAACATCCCATCGGTCAGAAACCAGAACCCCTGTACCGTCGTCTGGATCCGATTACTACTATGATTCCGCTGCTCATTATTCTTCTTCTCTGTGCCGCCTTTCTTTTGGCACCGGAGGCGTCCAGACAGGGACTGGACACGGTTCGTTTCTTTTTACAGGAAGTATTTGGAACCTGGTATCTTGCAGTCGGACTCGGAATCTTTTTTCTTTCTCTCTACCTGGCGTTTTCCCGTTACGGAACCATTCGTCTCGGAAAATCCGGTGAAAAACCGCAGTATTCTAATTTTGCCTGGGGATCTATGATGTTTACCAGCGGCTTAGCAGCTGATATCCTGTTTTACTCTCTTTGCGAATGGATTTTGTATGCAAATGACCCGCATCTGTCTGATATGGGATCGATCCAGGAATGGGCCGGTACGTATCCGCTTTTTCACTGGGGACCAATCCCCTGGGCCTTCTACCTGGTTTTAGCCGTTGCATTCGGTTTCATGCTGCATGTCCGCGGCTGTACAAAGCAAAAATACTCCGAGGCCTGCCGTCCTCTGCTTGGTGAAAAGACAGATGGCCTTGCCGGACGCCTGATTGATCTGATTGCAGTCGTTGCTCTGCTCGCCGGAACGACAACCACCTTCAGTCTTGCAACTCCTCTGATGAGTCAGATTATTGCTGAGCTGCTTGGAATTCCGAATTCAAAATGGATTACCATTGCAATTCTTCTTATCACCTGCTTCGTTTATACCGTTTCTGTTATCCGCGGTATGCATGGTGTCATGAAGCTGGCTGCCTCCTGTGTCTATCTGTTCTTCGGTCTTCTGGCCTATGTACTATTATTTGGCGGTGAAACACGTTATATTATAGAAACAGGATTTTCTTCTCTGGGAAATCTGGCACAAAATTTTATCAGTCTTTCCACCTATACCGATCCGTTGCGTGAAAACTCCTTCCCGCAAAACTGGACAATTTTTTACTGGGCCTATTGGATGGTATGGTGCGTGGCTTCTCCATTTTTTATCGGAAGTATTTCTCGCGGCCGTACCGTAAAACAGACTGTGCTGGGCGGCTACCTTTGCGGACTGGGCGGAACCTTTACAAGCTTTATCATTCTTGGCAATTACAGCTTAGGACTGCAGATGTTTGGAAAACTGGATGTACTCGCTCTTTACAGTGTCACTGGTGATCTCTACAGCACAATTGCTGCGATTATCAAAACACTGCCATTTGCTCCGTTTGTGCTGATTCTTCTCGCTGTCACTATGATTGCATTTTACGCAACCAGCTTTGATGCCATTGCACTGGTCGCATCCTCTTACTCCTACCGCGAGCTT
>CAZOZM010000054.1:0-2289 GCA_964584255.1 uncultured Lachnoclostridium sp.
TGCAACATCCAGTGTACCAGCCTGGATTTTATTTACTGCTGTAGAAGCAGTATCTGTAAACCACGCAAAAGTGGTTCCGAGTAACATTGTAAAGCAGAGTACGAGAGATAACATACTGCTAATCAATGCTCTCTTAGTTTGTTTGTGTTTCGTCATTTCTTTTTTCCTCCTTTGTATTTTTTGTTTGTGACGAATATATATAAGCTCTTTTCAGAGTTTATATCGATTTAAGCTTGGGATGTTTCCACATCCACACCCTGCTCGTCAGATTGGCTCTGGGCAAGCTGGGAACGCAATCGTTCGAGTTCTTTTTTCATTTCCTCGGACTGACGTCTTTCTTCTTCTAACTGTTCTTTTTCCTGCATCAGTTCTGTTGCGACTTCTCGCTTGTACTGATAGAACAGGCTTACGCAGTTGTATGTGTTGTATACGATTAATATCAGAAAAGGTAAGAAGATACATAAGATGTATCCCGGAACGCTCTTTAAGAATGCAAAGAATGTTCCGATGTTTGGAACGTGTCCAATATATTTACCAATCACATACGGATAAGTAACGATTTCTGGGTCATCGGTATTGGTTGTTGTACCATAAGTGATAAAACCTGCTTCTCCGTTTGCAGTCACAGTCATGCTTCTGATCTTATGGGTGATTGTCTCACCATAGTTTTCAGAGTCCTGTGAAACATAGGAAATGATATCGCCTTCTTTTAAGGTGGAAGTTTGTTTGTGTTTCGTCATTTCTTTTTTCCTCCTTTGTATTTTTTGTTTGTGACGAATATATATAAGCTCTTTTCAGAGTTTATATCGATTTAAGCTTGGGATGTTTCCACATCCACACCCTGCTCGTCAGATTGGCTCTGGGCAAGCTGGGAACGCAATCGTTCGAGTTCTTTTTTCATTTCCTCGGACTGACGTCTTTCTTCTTCTAACTGTTCTTTTTCCTGCATCAGTTCTGTTGCGACTTCTCGCTTGTACTGATAGAACAGGCTTACGCAGTTGTATGTGTTGTATACGATTAATATCAGAAAAGGTAAGAAGATACATAAGATGTATCCCGGAACGCTCTTTAAGAATGCAAAGAATGTTCCGATGTTTGGAACGTGTCCAATATATTTACCAATCACATACGGATAAGTAACGATTTCTGGGTCATCGGTATTGGTTGTTGTACCATAAGTGATAAAACCTGCTTCTCCGTTTGCAGTCACAGTCATGCTTCTGATCTTATGGGTGATTGTCTCACCATAGTTTTCAGAGTCCTGTGAAACATAGGAAATGATATCGCCTTCTTTTAAGGTGGAAGCATCCACACTCTTTACAAAGATGATATCGCCCGCCTTAAAGTCCGTTGCACTCATGGAGTCAGAACGGACGATGAAGAAGCTGTACCCAAATACCTGTCTTTCGGAGCGGTCAAATGTCGTTGTGGCAAAGATGGTAAAGATCATCATGCCAAGTGCTGCGAGCATGACCAGCCAAACGAAGATATTTTTTATGATGTTCCATGCTTTTTTCATGTGTAGTTTGTAAATCCTTTCTCCTAGTCAAAAAGTCTGTCTGGATTGTTCTTTGTCTGAACTAATTCTGCACAGAGCTGGAATGTCAACGTTTTGCTCTGGACAGCATTTCCCTGTTCTTTTGGGAAATAGAAGGAAATGGAGAGTGTACGTTTTTCACGCATCTGTAAGATAGCATCTGCGGTCTTTGTATTGTTTCGGGTAAAGTCTTTGGCTGTACCTTGATACAATACGTTGTCTCCATCTTTAACGGTAATCTCTAATACATCAGAGAGACCGCCTGTTACATCTGTAAAATATACTTTATAGTAGCCGTCATCTGTTCCGCGGTTTTCTACGAAAAACTCTTTTGTGACAGTCATACCAGGCTCAAACAAAAATTCATGTTCTTCAATGACTGGTCTTCCGTCATTGAGGTTTATCTCCATACTGCCTGTCTGGAAATAATTATCTGGAATAGATACAGAAACGATAATCAGGGCATAGGTTGTAATGGTAAGACAAATGGTTAATGCAATGACCATCAGCATACTCATCGTCAGTTTCCTGCTCGTGCTGCTATGTTCACTCATTTGCTTTGTCCTCCTTTTTGTTTCTTCCTATTATTAATAGGATTATGATTACCATAGAAATGCCTGCCAATCCACACCATACGAACAGATTGGTTTTGTCACCAGTTGGTTTGATCAATTCACCACCGGTTGGCTTATCCTCTGGCTTGGAGCTTTCCTCGGATTCTTCTTCGGACTCAGATGTTTCTGGAGACTCAG
>CAZOZM010000055.1:0-2143 GCA_964584255.1 uncultured Lachnoclostridium sp.
AATAAGGATAAGGCAAACCGATAGACGGTTGTCCCTCAAATTGGTTTAAGAAATAACCGCATTGTTGGAAGCAGGGCGGTTATTTCTTTTTTGTTACGTTAAAAACAAGTGTAATAATTGATACAATAAGAGTTAAAAGTAAAAATAACTCTTCGTAAGTAACCATTGCACCACCCCCTTATTACAGAGGGTGAAAAGACTCCCTCTGATAAGAGGGAACTACCGCCTACCGTTTAAGGCTTGCCTTACCGCAAGAATTATATCAGTAATCCCCTAAAAAATCAAGTATAATCTACTTTAAAGCTTCGCCGAGAATGAATTGGCGGAGCTTTTCTGCACCTTTGTGGCTGTAATAAACAGCGTTTTAGGTCACTTTAAGCTTGCTGACTCAACTCTCTCCGGCACTACTTTGTGTACGTGATATGTTGTGGTAATCGGCGACAATTGACTTAATTGGCGCTTTAAGCTTTACCGTCGCTCGTCCATGTCAACTCAAGGTTAGCTGCAGTTATTTTTAAACTTCCGCGCAATTATACCCACGAGGGTATCCCCGTGGGTACGTTATAAATTTTTCTTGACTTTTTTCTGTCCGATTACTATAATGATATTGGTACTTGACCACCTCACGCCTCCGTTATTGCAAGAACGGAGGCCCGGTTTATCCGGCGAGGTGATATTTATGTGAGGTGAAATGAATGCAGGAATTCGATATAAAACAGATGACTTACAGCGTCGACTATCTTTCGGGTATCGTGTATACTCCTTTTGTTACCCGATTCTTTAATGCTCTCGGTCAGCTCGATCCTGTTAAACTCGGCTTTTCTAAGTTCAAAAAATGGTCGTCCGGCCTTAACTTCTATAAAGAACGTTATTGCCTAAACGACCAAAGTATTATTACCGTTGCCTTTAATGAACCGCTACCTTCTGAACCTTATCCCGAAGACTATGATCTCTCCACTGATCATCTTCTGTGTTCTATGGCCGAAGGTAAAAACCGTGGAATATACTTAAGTATATCCGGTGACGGTCTGCGCTATTTGGGTGACGATACCGTGCGTGTGCTTTTTCAGTTCCTTTCGGGCTATGATTTCAGCTGTACACGTCTTGACCTATGCTGTGATTGCTACGATCCCGAGAATATCTATGTTCCGCTTCTTCTGACTTCTCTTTCAAACGTGTACTGTCAACGTGGCTTTGTTCCCGGTGAGTTTAGTGTTACTACTAATCTTTCTCGCTCTCCCGGTAATCTGCGTAAGTATACTAACATCGATAATATACGTGACCCGGAGTTTTTGCGTTCTATCGGAGCTTGTGAGCTTGCGCCTAATTGCTTCGAAACCATAAACTATACTTGGGGCCGTAAGGATTCTACAAAGTGTCAATTCCGTATCTATGACAAATGGCTTGAGGTAAAAACCGTTCCACGCCTTAAGGCCGTTGCCGATAAGCTTATCGCTGATACTCCGGCTTCTGTTTCTGATTATTGGTATAGATTTGAGTATGAAATGCATAAGAAGTATGCTGACGATATTTTTAAGTCATTAGCTTCAGAGTCTACTTCTGTTCCCGGTGCATTTGCCTGGTGTGCCGAAAACTGTTTCTTCCCTGTCTTGTGTGGTTATGGTCGAACCGTTAATATGTGTCAGCAATTGCGCTCCGATGTATGGTCTGATTTTATCGATTTTGCTCGCCGTCTCGGCGATTCCGATGTTATGCAGACTATTCATTTTGTATAATTGCAACTGCAATTACAGGGGGCTTCCGCCCCTATATCTAACATACAATATCTCAATCTTATAATATATTCCATCCCATACTATACAACAATATATAATATAATTTAATCATATAAATTCAATGCGGCGTTCGAAAGGCGTGACGGAAGTCCGGCAACGTCTCTGGCTGCCGAATAGATAACTGTGATTCCGAATCCGCTACTTTGCCCAAGATCGTAATAATTTGATTCTGTTGAAATAATTAACCTCTCGCATTTAGCCGATATACTCACCATGACGGCGAAATTCGGTCGGTGTCATACCCGTAACTCTGCGGAACATCTTGTTGAAGTTTGCGGTATTGTTAAAGCCGCATTCGGTGGCGATGTCAATCATATTTCGCTCTCGGTCGCTTGACAGCATCGCCA
>CAZOZM010000056.1:0-2095 GCA_964584255.1 uncultured Lachnoclostridium sp.
AACGGGCGGAGCAATCCGCCCAACACAAAAAATATTATAGCAGAATTTAACAGAAAATCAAGATAAAAACGAAAGGCAGCCAATGGCTGAAAGGTGGATTTGATGAAGGAGTTCAAAATATTAAGTGATGACCTATACGCAGTCCAAAATGCGGGGTATGAACTGGATTTCAGCGAGGGGTACGCGGAAGATTTTCCAGTGGAGTGGTCAGCGAATCGTAGAAGTGATGAGGTAGATAGCTTCTACGACTTGGATAGCGCGGAGCTATGCGAAAATGAGAGCGGCGAACTATACGCCGTTGAAAAAACTCTTGTCGATGGAAAGCTTAAGCCGGTAATCTGGCAAAAAGTAAAAGTGCGAACGATTGACAAGCGGCGCTAAGCGTGATAAAATGATGTCGCAATGTAAAAAAAATAGGTTGACAAAATAGAGGTATTACCCTTAGCGGGGTAATACCTTTATTTTTATCTAAAAAGAGGGAATTATGGAATATAACAAAGATTATATACAAGAGATTAGCAGCGTGGAAGATATGCCAATAGTCGCTCAGAGTATCGTGAGTGACTATTGCGAGATCCACGGAGTCGAGGAAGGCGACATCTTCCCGAGCATCTGGAACGACATTTTAACAGAACTGCAAGAAAAGCTTTTCAATCCGTGCAAAAAAATATTGAAGCTTGCCGGAGCGACTCATAACGACTACGACCGGGCGAAGGTGCTTTTTATTTATGACAAAATCTATAAAAGGTTGTGTAATCAGCATTGCCAAGAGATCAGCTTAACAGGATTTTGCGAGATGTCGGGGATTCCTAAGCAGAATATATATAGCTGGTCAGACCATAACAATGCATATAATTACATTCATAACATAGTAAGCAATACTACATATAATAGTAGTGGTAGTAACAGCACAGATGATAATACTATGCATAGTGGTGTAGAATGTAATAATATATATAAATATAATAGTGGTAGTAGTTTAGATAAATATATAGAATTGTTAAGTTCTCCACGATTTAACTTTCATGAAATAATTATGAGCGATAACGAAGAAAGTTTGTTCTCGCTTATGAAAGATAGGCGGTACCATCCGATGAAGGTGTTGCCGAAGCTTAACAAGGTGCACGGGTGGAACATGTCCGGAGTATCCGCACAGGCTACCCGGCAAGCTCTCACCGATGCCCAGCTTCCGAGACTTGACGCCATTCCCGGAAGTGCCGGAATTGTACAAAATGCACAAAATTGCATAGAATCAGACACCGAAAGCACAATACCTTGTAGTGATGATTAATTAGGCACAACATCTTGTGGGCAAACTATCCGTAAAATATACATTTTTCCGATAGTTCAAAATAAAAAAGGGTTGACAGCTTGAAAATGCATCCTTTACCGCTGCCGGGGGTGGGGGTCTGTGTGAGAGTGAATTTCAACCCACTAAGTCCCTCAAATTTCCCCAAAAAACAAAAAGACCCTATGCCTTATATATAGTATATACATACCATATATATACCACTACATACTACACACTATATACTGTTTATGTATGTACTATACACTACTATGTACTATCATACACTACTGCACGATACTGTATGTATAAAATGCATTGCTTATGTATGACACTAGTATTACAGTGTATTTACTGGATGTGCTGTTTAGCAGCGCTACTTAACAAGACGTTTTACTTAATAGACTGCATATTTTACTCCTTTCTTCATGGGGCGAAAGCCTCATGTTTTGGACTATCGCCAAATGGCAAGGCACAGGATTTTGATTCCTGCATTTGTTGGTTCGAATCCAACTAGTCCAGTTCGTTGTTGGCTTATGTAAAACTCAACCCTACATAACAGACTGTTAAAGGCGGCATTTGTGGTTGTAAGCCTAATTGGTAAGGCAGTTGATTGCTAATCAACGAGTAATCGCCAAATGGCGGTGTGTAGGTTCGAATCCTATCAACCACGTTCGGAGAAGATAGAGATGTACACTCGAAAGCGGTAAGCCTTAACCGTTTCTTCTCCAAAATCAAAATAAGGCAGGTTACAGAAAGGCGGTAATGATTATGAGCAACAAAGTTAGAAAAGCAGTTATACGAGAA
>CAZOZM010000057.1:0-1915 GCA_964584255.1 uncultured Lachnoclostridium sp.
CTTGGCGGTTATGTTATCGGTCAGGAAGAAAAGATTGTAGATGTGGATTTTGTAAACTTAGAGGATGGAAGTTATTATGTAAAAACAGGTGAAAATGCCTGGGTAGGATATTCTATAAATGAAACCATCGGATGTGTTTACAGTGACGGTACAAAAGTATACTACTAGAAGATATAGATACGGAAGGAAGCAGATTGGAAATTCTGCTTAAAAAGAAACTAAAAAGATGCATTAAAAGATGCAGATGATACAGATTTGAAAAAACCTCTGAAACCTAAAAGGGAATCAGAGGTTTTTTATTTTAGACTTAAACATTCAGATATATATGAATGTTTAAGTCATGAAAAGTA
Source organism: uncultured Lachnoclostridium sp. (assembly GCA_964584255.1). GTDB lineage: Bacteria > Bacillota > Clostridia > Lachnospirales > Lachnospiraceae > UBA3775. The sequence continues at coordinate 351 of CAZOZM010000057.1, forward strand.
AATACAGATTTGATATTGCAAAGCCTCGGACTAAAAAAGTCAGGGGCTTTTGTTATATAAAGATTAAAAAGGAGGAACTTCACAATGAGAAAGATGTGGAGAAAAGTAACATCGGTGCTTTGCATTGCAGCCATTGCAGTCGGACTTATAAATGAAATACCGACGGCATCGGCGTTTGGAAGTACCGGGAAAATTAATTATCTTGGAAGTACGGAAAACAACTTCCTCGGAGGTACGATAACCGGCATATATACGGTAACAGACGGAAATACGGAAAGAACGGCGTACTGTGTTCAGCCAAAGGTAACCGGTGCCGGAAACGGTCAGACAACATCCAACACGGATTATAGAACGGATCCATTATTGTCTTCATCGCAGAAAACCATGATGGCAAAGGCTTTGTGGTACGGATATGAGGGAAAGAATACAGCTAAGTTTAATGAAATCTACAATAGCTTTGCATCAGGAAGTACATATCAGAACTATGGATACAGTATGATGCACAGAATTCTCTCTGAAATCTATGGAGAAAACGGTTTAAGAAACGGATATACTGACGGAGCTGATTATGCATTTTACAAATGGCTTGAAACGGCACCGGCAATACCGTATTCACCTGATTTTACAATCACAAACGGAAATGTTACGTCAACAACAGTTTCAGAAGGAGTTAATAAATCAGCAACATATACCTTTAAACCTGCCGATTCAAATCTTACAGCCGGGTTCAGTGTGTCATCGGGACTTACCTGCTATGTTGACGGTAAAAAGTATGAAGCCGGAAGCGTGGTAGCATTAAAAAGCGGAAACAGTTTTTATTTTACGGCATCAGCTTCTGTAACAATAAATACATCTGTAACAGTTAAAGGAGCAGAAGCACCGGGAGGATATATTGCAAGACAGAGCGGAGAAGTACAGGATTTGTTCGTGGCAGACGGATTTTCAAGTAAGTCTGTAACCATAAAAATGAATTTCAAAGCAACAGATAACGGAATCATAATCGTAAATAAAAAAGCAGAAGATGAAGCGGGCAGCAGATATCTTGCCGGAGCTGAATTTAATCTTTATTACAGAGAATCAACAACACCGGCTAATGCTCCTAACCTTACAATAACGACATCAGATGATCGTATGAGCAGAAGTGTAGTTATGGGAGCAGATACACAGCTTATAGCAACATTTAAGGTTGCTGAAAGCGGACAGATGATACCGACTGCAAAAACGATAACCAGAAACGTAAGCACTTATACTCCTGCAGTGCAGGGAAGTGCACTTACAAAACTGCCGGTAGGAGCATATACACTTGTAGAGGTAAAGGCACCGGATAACGGGTTATACAAGGTGTCTGAAAATGAAAGAGAAACAAGGTTTATTTCAGCATCAACAAAAGGAAGCATAACGATAGAAGTGGAAGATCCGGTTGTGAATGACCCTTTATCGATTACCATTACTAAAAGCAATGATGAAGGAAACGGAGCATCCGACGGAAACCTCTCGCTTGCAGGTACTGTGTTTGAAATAAGTCACTATGAATATACATTAAACGGACGTTATTACAGCAGTGA
>CAZOZM010000058.1:0-1892 GCA_964584255.1 uncultured Lachnoclostridium sp.
TCCTGGCACGGTTCAAAAAAAATTAATAAGAAGTTCAAAAAACGGTGTGTCCTTTCAAACAAGGACGCACCGTTTTCTTTTTATCTTAATTCTTTCTTCAAGCCTTTTCCCCCAGATCCAGCTTTGCCACTCCCTTGGAGCTTACCTCAATCTCCACATGACATCTGGATGTGGTTTCATAATTTACTTCCAGAGAGTAGTCGATGCTGACCTTCAGCTGATCTTCTTCTTCTAAAATCTCCAGATCATCGGTCGTAACTCCCATCATCATCTGTCCATATGGTGTCGCATAGCAGGTTACATTTGTTTTCATCCGCTCAAACACCATATGCGTTCTGGCTTCCCCGCCTTTCAGCATCTCTACACTGTCCGGCCCTACCTTAATGGTACTGCGAATTGCTTCCGGACAACCATCGATATGCTCTTCATAAACAATATAATGCTTTCCGTTTTTTAAATAATAGGTACCGGCAGTAATCACAGAAATATCATCTGTCTCCCCATCCAGAAGATGGGAACCGGTTACATTTACAAGTACATCTTTTGTCATACTGCACTCCTGTATCTACTGTTGCTTCCAATTTTTTCTGTCCAGACGGACAGATTATCTTTCATAGCGTTTTAATCCGTGTTCAATCAACTTGGTTACCAACGTTGTTTTGTCATATCCGACCTCTGCAAACAGCATCGGATACATACTGATTGCAGTAAAGCCCGGCAATGTATTAATTTCATTGAACACAACCTCGCCGTCTGCTGTTACAAAGAAATCGACACGGGATAAGCCATAGCCATCCACTGCCTTAAAAATTGCTTTTGCCGCTTCACGCACACGCTCTGCAGAATCTCCTGGTAATTCCGGATTGATCACCGTTTTTGACTCTGCATTATAATATTTCGCCTCGAAATCATAGAAATCAGCCGCTGCCAAAATCTCGCCGACTCCAGATGCCGCAACCGGCTCACAGCCATTTCCGAAAACAGCACACTCAATTTCACGGCCTACAATGGTTTCCTCTACTAAAATTTTGCGATCATGGAGTGCTGCCTCCTGTAAGCCCGCCTCCAGCGCCTCTCTGTTTTCTGCCTTGGATACTCCCTTCGAAGAACCTGCATTGGACGGTTTGATAAAGACCGGATAAGAAAAACGTGCTTCAATCCGTTTTACTACCGCTTCCATCTCTGCAAGCTCTTCCCGCATAACCGGTTCAAAGGCCGCCTGACGCACCCCAATTCGATCTACGATTATCTTGGTATAAAGCTTATCCATAGAAACAGCAGATGCCAGCACACCACAGCCCACATACGGAATCTTTGCCAGCTCAAAAATACCCTGAATTGTTCCGTCTTCTCCGTAAAGACCATGCAGCACCGGGAAAACCACATCTATCTTTATTTTCTCTACTGCGGAGTCATGCAGCACCAGAATGCTCTGTTCGGTTGCATCCGGCGAAAGCACAGCCTGCACCGTTCCGTTTCTCCAGCTTTCATCCTGAATCGCTTCTGCCGACTCGGTCAACAGCCATTTTCCTTCTTCTGTAATACCAATCAGCACCACATCGTAACGTTCTCTGTCTATATGGTTAATTACATTCACAGCAGACATACAGGACACAATATGCTCTGAGGACTGTCCGCCAAAAATAACAAGCACTTTCTTTTTCATGATAGTATTCCTTTCTATCGGTTTAAAATTTCAGACTGTTTAGATTATATCACAGGTGTCAATACTTGGGATAGAAGAAATAAACTTTTATTCCAAGAAAGAAGGGATCTTTTATGTCAAATAATTCGTCCGCAGAGCTTGCGCGGATTCTCCTTTCCATCCTGTGTCTTCTGATTCTTTTTTTATTGCCGTTTAGTATGAATCAAACAACCGCCGAGGAGGAAGC
>CAZOZM010000059.1:0-1890 GCA_964584255.1 uncultured Lachnoclostridium sp.
CGTCGCAGATCCAGCATCCGGCAAATTCACAGGCACACTCGCCGCAGCACTGGAGTCCGGGGAAAATTATGACTGGTATGCACTGTATCCCTATGATTCTCGTATTGCGACACCAGCAAGCAGAACAAAAGGATACTCTGTAATCGGATGCGATTACAAGAGCACTCAGACACAGACAGGTGCCAATAGTACAGCTCATCTTGCCGGCTATAATTATCCTCTCTACGGCAAGTCTTCCGCTCCTACCGCTGGCGCAGAGACTCCGTCAATCACCTTAAAGCCTGCATTCAGCGTCGTAGAGATAGAGGTCAAGAACAGCACTGCCAATGACCTCCCAGTATCGAACATTACCTTTACTGCACCGGAAGCCATCATCGGTACATTCTATATCGATTTCAGCGGAGCTACTCCTACATACACACCCTCCGGAGATATTTATGCTATATCTACTGCAAGCCTCAGCGTGACAGGAGACGCCACTATTGCTGCGAATGCTTCCGCCAAGTTCTACCTCGCGGTCAAGCCTTTCACGGCTGCAAGCGGCTCGACACTCAAGATTTCCGTCAATGGCTACGAAAAATCCCTCAAACTAACATCGGATGCCACATTCACTGCCGGCAAGATCAAGACACTGAGTTTCAATTATGACAAGACAAACGAGACATGGACACTCGTAGCTCCTACACAAAAAATGGTGGATGGTGTATATATCATACTTGCTAAGCATGAAGAAGATACCGCTTATGGATTCCTTCCAAACACAAAGGCATCCTCCTCAGGTCCCGTTTATTCTTCTCAGAGTTATTTTGACGGCAGCACAGCAAGTTATACCATCAAGGGCGTATCTGACATCATGCGGTGGTCTTTCAGCAAGAACAGCGATGGATCCTGGACTATCAAGAATGCAGAAGGCAATCGTCTATATGGCACTAGTGATAATAACGGAGTTAGGGTTAATAATAATGAGACTGGCTCATGGACTATAACTGCTCACGAAAAGAATTCTGCTGCCTTTTCATTTAAAAACAATATAGATCGATACCTATGTGTTTTTGATCGCAAAGATTGGAGAAGTTATAAATCAACCTCCACATCTAGTTTCGGCACCAATGGACAGAACAGCCAGATAATTCTCTACTATCTCGGAGAACTCACAACAGCTCCTGCCGCACCTGTTATCAATGTAACATCAGATAACCCCATGTCCATTACAAACGCAGGTGGTTTACTGACCCTTGATTATACCATCTCCAACCCAGTTACTGGTGCTAAAATCTCGGCAACATCGAGCGAATCTTGGATTACAAACATATCTACAAGCACTTCCGGCAAGGTGACATTCAGTGTCACTGCACAGGCATCTGGCGCAGCATCACGCAGCGGCAGCATCACCCTCAGTTATCCTGACGCTGACAATGTCATCGTCACCGTAAACCAGGTAGCAGGTGCAGGTGCAGTCGCTAACGAGTATACTCTGACTATCACTCCAAGTGACTTTACATCAAAATCATATGCTGATAATAATAAGAGTCATACTTCTACAGCTGTAGGAACATCTGATTCTTCCCTCTCTTTTGATGTTTCCTGGATATCAAATCAAGTAATGGAACAAACCAATGTAATACAGTTTAAGAAAAAAGAAGGATACATTTACAACACTACAGACTTAGGCACAATTAAAAGCGTCACTGTTAACCGCACTGATGGGTCTTTCACCACATACTATGGCACAAGTGAAAAACCAGAATCAGGAGTAAATGTTGGTAATGGATTCTTCAACATAAAAAGCGGAAGTTCCACCAGCAAAGCAAGTTCAATAGTTATCAAATTCGAGAAATGAAGTGAATCCGGAGGCGAAACCTCCGGGGGCCAGACGGCTACAGCAACAGC
>CAZOZM010000060.1:0-1850 GCA_964584255.1 uncultured Lachnoclostridium sp.
ACACGTATATCAGTGATAAGAAACTCTCAGAATCTGAGGTTATTAAGCTTGGTACAGGTTTCCCGGCATTCCATAATGATGCAGTCGGCATCGAAATGCTTATGAATAAAGGAATTCCGTTAAAAGAGGCCTATAACTGGAATCCGTGTGGCTGTGTAGAGACAAACCTAGAAGGCAAGCAGAGATGCTATACGGCATATGCAGATTTTAATCTCGGTTCTGCGGTAGAATTTGCCTTATTAAATGGAAAGAGCCGTAAATATGGAATTCAGGCTTCCAAGGAAACCGGAGATCCGTGCACCTTTACAACGTTTGAAGAATTTTTAGAGGCAGTTAAGGAGCAGATTCGTTATGAGCTTCGTGCGACAGTAGCCTCCAGTCATGTGTGTGATGAAATTGGCTTCCAGAGAGTCGTTCCGGCGCTTTCCCTTTCCTTCTATGAATGTGTGGAAAATGCAAAGGATTATGCTTGGGGCGGTGCAAAATATAATCTTGGAAATGGTATTGATGCCATTGGTGTGGCAGATTTAATTAACAGTCTGATTGCTGTAAAGAAGCTGGTTTATGACGAGAAGAAGGTAACCATGCAGCGTCTGTTAGATGCCTTGGATGCAAATTTTGTGGGCTTTGAGGATGTGAAAAAGCTTTGCGACGAAGCACCGAAATATGGCAATGATGATGATGAGACAAATGAGCTGACCGGCGATGTATTCTGCTTTATTGCTGATTATATTGAATCCTTCCACAGCAAATTCGGTAAGATGACACCGGGAATTCTTCCGGTATCTGGAAATACACCATTTGGACTGGAGGTTGGTGCGTTGCCGTCCGGCCGTCTGGCCTGGAAACCGTTAGCGGATGGTGTTTCGCCAAATCAGGGAACAGATACAGAAGGTATGGGAGCTGTTTTGAAGTCAATTTCTCATATTCCGCATGGCCGGTTTAATCAGGGAACGCTGTTGAATGTTAAGATGGATACCGTATTTCGCGATGATCCGAATTCCACAAGAGAATTGATGAATTATCTGCGCAGTCTTTGCTCGCTTGGTGTATTCCACACTCAGTTTAATGTCATTGATACGGATACATTGAAAGAGGCACAGAAGCATCCGGAGGATTACCAGGGCCTTCTGGTTCGTGTAGCAGGTTATACAGCCTATTTTACGGAGCTTGGCAAGGAAGTACAGGATGACATCATTTCCAGAACCTCTCATTCTGGTATTTGCTAGAAAAGCTATTTGGAAAAGAAAATAAGAGAACGAAAAGGAGAGGAACATGGAACGGAAAGCAACGATTCTTCGGATAGAACGATTATCTCTGTCGGACGGAAGAGGAATGCGTACCGTAGTCTTTTTTAAGGGATGTCCTCTGCATTGTGCCTGGTGTTCGACACCGGAGTCTCAGTCAATGGAGCGGGAGGTTTATTATTTAAAGGAGCGCTGTACAGAGTGTGGTGCCTGTATTCTTGCCTGTCCTCAAAATGCACTATCCTTTGATTTGGAGACAAAGCGTGTGAAGCGCAGCCATACGCTCTGCAAGCAGTGTTTTCAGTGTGTAGAGGTCTGTAATTATCGGGCGCAGCAGATTTATGGAAAAGAAATGACCGTAAAAGAGGTAATGCGCGAAATTCAGAAGGATGAAATGTTTTTCTTTTATTCCGGTGGTGGGGTGACGCTGAGCGGCGGTGATGTTTTCTGTCAGACGGATTTTGCAGAAGAGCTTTTGCTGGCCTGCGAGGATGCCTGTATTCATACCGCAGCCGAGCTGGATCTGTTTACTTCGTTTGAGCAAGTAAAACGGCTGGTACCGCATCTTCAGATGTTTTATACGGATGTGAAATGTATGGATTC
>CAZOZM010000061.1:0-1840 GCA_964584255.1 uncultured Lachnoclostridium sp.
CATTGCAATCAGCATGGAACCCATTTCGCCGAAAAACCATCCATAAAATACAAATACAATCGATGCAATCAGCTCGTAAAAGAACCAGGGCCAGACAGCTTCCCACACGATACGTCCTCTCATGCCTCTACGCCTGCCTTCATGCAAATATCAGCCAGACAGCATCGACTGCAATATGGCTTTGTTCTCGCTGTACAGACATCTCTTCCATGGCAGACCAGACGATGACAGAAATCACTGCCCTCTTCCGGCGGAACCAGCTTCCAAAGCGCCATCTCTACCTTCTTCGGCTCCTTTATCCCGTCTACCAAACCCATTCGGTTTACCAGACGAATACAGTGCGTATCGGTTACAATCGCAGGCTTACCAAAGACATCACCCATAATCAGATTTGCACTTTTCCGCCCCACTCCGGGCAGCTTTAAGAGCTTATCAAAATCATCCGGTACCTTTCCGCCGTATTCCTCCCGCAGCATCTGCATACAGGCCTTAATATCTCTGGCCTTGCTTCTTCCCAGACCGCAAGGACGTACAATTGCTTCGATTTCATCCTCTGAAGCCTCAGCAAGTGCATCCAGAGTCGGATATTTGGCATAAAGTCCTTCCACCACTACGTTTACTCTGGCATCCGTACACTGTGCCGCCAGGCGGACGCTGACCAAAAGCTTCCATGCCTGATCATAATCCAGAGTACAGCCTGCATCCGGATATTCCTCTTTTAAACGTTTGATAATTTCCAGTGTCCGTTCTTGTTTTTCCATCTTTTCACCCAGCTTATCTTTTTCGATTATGCTTCCTCATTTCGGCTCTTATGCCTTCCCCGGCGGCGCGGATAACGTCTCCGGGTATGAACCTCCGGCTTCTCCGGTTCTTCTTCCTCCTGCTTTACCCGCACATAAACAACGGACAGGATTTTATTATGCGGATTTTTGGCAGAGCGTACCTCAACGGAATCAAACCGCTCAATAAACTGCTTCAGCTTGGAACAGTTATAATTACGCGGATCAAAGCCCGGCACACGCTTAGGGAGGTTATCTCCTAACGCGGACAAGTCAACCCAGCCATCTTCTCCGGCATGCATGTTAATAATAGAAATAACCTCTTTTTCCATCTCTGCCAAATCCGGAATACTGCTGACAATACCGACCGAGGCAGTTGCACTTTCTGCCTCTTTTTTCCGCTCCTCTTCCTTATACAACAGATCCAGAAATTTAAATGCCTCACAGGCCGATACCAATGCGTTCGGTGTTTTCTGTTCTCCCATACCAACCACAATCATACCAGATTCCCGCAGCCGCAGCACCAGCTTTGTAAAATCACTGTCTGAGGTTACAATGCAGAAGCCATCCACATTTCCAGAGTATAAAATATCCATTGCGTCAATAATCAATGCGGAATCCGATGCATTTTTTCCCTGCGTATAATTATACTGAAACACAGGTGTGATTGCATATTCCTGAAGGTTTTTCATCCATGCCTTCACACTGGCTGTCTGAAAATCTCCGTATACTCTTTTATAGGTAGCTGTTCCATAGCTGCTGACCTCATCAAAAATCAGCTTAATATATTTTCCGGATACATTTTCTGCATCAATCAAAACGGCAATCTTTTTGTCTTCCATTTTCCGCCGTCCCTTTCCTGACTTCCCTACTGTAAGCCGTTTTTCTCTGCCTTCTCATCCCAGAACGCACAGTCATCTCTTCCAATTACCGCAGAGGTAAACGGAGTTCCGTCATTCTTCTTATAATGAGCCGTTGCGCGAAATACATATTTTGCACCCACATAAACAATTGGAACGTTGAAATAAACGATCAGGATATTTCCAAGATCGGAAAAGGCC
>CAZOZM010000062.1:0-1780 GCA_964584255.1 uncultured Lachnoclostridium sp.
AAACACTTTTTCACGATAAAAAAGTTCGGACTTGTCGGTTGTGGTCGGAGTGACACGATTCGAACGTGCGACCTCTTGGTCCCGAACCAAGCACTCTACCAAACTGAGCCACACCCCGATTACCGCATTATTACAATGCAATAAATATTATACTATATTATATTCATTTTGTCAATATTTTTTGAAAATAAAAAATATTTTATCAAAGATAATGCGGTGTACCTGTCCAGCTTTCGCCGTCCCATTCAAAAAACATCTCGCTGTATCTGTCTTCCAAAAACATGGGAAGATAAAGTTCGAAATTAGGGGAGAGTCTGTCTGAATTTTTGAGTTCTTCAACATTCATCCAGCGAACGGTGCCTTCGCGCGTACCCTCGGAGAGTATGCCGTAGAAATCGTGCGTTTTATAGAGAAATTCGACGTATCTTTCGCCGTTTTTCTTGTTTGCCCAATGTACCACGCCGCAGGGGATGAGATTTTTAACGTCAAGACCTGTTTCTTCTTTTGTTTCGCGTACTGCGGCTTCATAGAAAGATTCGCCCCATTCGACATGACCTCCGGGGAAGGTTATTCCGGGCCAAGTGGACAATATCCTGTCAAGCACGAGCACCTTTTTTGTGCTTCGATTCTCGACCATTATCATATTTACAAATTTTGTTTTGGTGGGTTTCATATGTACTCCTTTCCGCTTTTCCGAATGTATGGGAAAAGCTTAGTAAAAACGGTTTTCGCTTTTCTTTAAACAAGAAAAAGTTGATAGTATCGTTGATAGAACCCTATATTCAAGGCTTCGACAATAGATATCATCGAAGCCTTGAGAGAAGTTTATTTAAAAATATCTTATCTTACTTTGTCTGCGTTTTCTTTAACAGCTTTTGCAACGAAATCAGCAAGAGACATTGTTTCTGTGTTGCCGTTTCTGGAACGAACGGAAACTTCGCCTGCTTCTGCTTCCTTTTCGCCCACGATGAGCATATAAGGAACCTTGGAAAGCTGTGCTTCGCGGATCTTGAAGCCGATCTTTTCGCTGCGGTAGTCCACGTCTGCGCGCAAGCCTGCGTCTGTAAGCGCTTTGCCTACCTTTTCAGCATAATCGTTGTATGTTTCGGAGATGGGAAGTACCTGTACCTGTACGGGGGAGAGCCAGAGCGGGAATGCGCCTGCATATTTTTCAATAAGGAGCGCAAGTGTACGCTCGTAGCAACCGATAGCTGTACGGTGGATGATGTAGGGGAGCTTCTGCTGGTTGTCGCTGTCTGTGTAGTACATACCGAACTTCTTAGCAAGGAGCATATCTATCTGGATAGTAACGATAGTATCTTCTTTGCCGTATACGTTCTTGCACTGGATATCGAGTTTAGGACCATAGAAAGCTGCTTCGTCGATACCGATCTCGTAGTTTACACCGAGGTGGTCGAGGATGTTCTTCATGATGCCCTGTGCTTCATCCCACTGTTCGGGAGTGCCTTCATACTTAGCTGTGTTATTGGGATCCCACTGAGAGAAACGGAACGTGCAGTCCTCAAGAAGACCTACTGTTTCAAGGCAGTATTTAGCGAGGTCGAGACAGCCCTTGAATTCTTCTTCGAGCTGGTCGGGGCGGAGAACAAGGTGTCCTTCGGAGATAGTGAACTGACGAACGCGGATAAGACCGTGCATCTCACCGGAGTCTTCGTTACGGAACAATGTTGATGTTTCACCGAGACGCATGGGGAGTTCGCGGTAAGAGCGCTTCTTGTTGAGGTATACCTGATACTGGAAGGGGCAGGTCATGGGACGG
>CAZOZM010000063.1:0-1769 GCA_964584255.1 uncultured Lachnoclostridium sp.
GGTAATATACTTTTTCACCGGAAAGAGATTTTGACAGGGTCAGAGTGAGATTCTTTCCGGCTGTAATCGTGTAAGCAGGATCCATCTTAATATAAGAAGCAGAAACATAACCGGTCTTTCCATTGTAGCTTACTTTCAGCCAATACGGAGAATTTAGTTTATTAGTAACACTCTGTGTCTTATCAGTAAATACACCACCTGTAACAGTTACCTTTGCACCAGCCGGGAGGGTTGTAACAACGCTGTAAGCAGTGCTTGGCCCATTTCTCATACTTAAGCTGGAAGAGGCGGTTACCGTTCCGGTTGAAACTTCTTTCTTGATGGTTAAAGTACCAGTTTGAACCGGCATATTTTCATAAACAGGAATGGAAAAGATGATCGTTTCATCTAACATTCCATAATTTTTATAAGCAGTATAAGTAGAAGCGGCTTCACTCATGACTGCGTACAGTGTCTGCATATACTGATGTGTGTAATAAGGTTTGTTTACAACATCAAACTTCTGAAGATAATTGGTATTCTGGCCTACATTGATATAGCCTTTGGCAAGATACTGTGCGCCACCTAAAATCGCTTTTAAAGGGGTATTCCATGGTCGCCCATAATCTCCGGAACCTTTGGCATAAGTTAATCCATTGGCTGTTGCAGAACCTGTAGAGGAAGCATTTGCCTTAATGTTAAAGAAATTGTAGTAGCCTTGATAAGAAGTTCCGTTATATGTATAAGTACCACAAATACTGTCATAGCTTAATTTACCGCCGGTTTCCTGACGGATTCTCGCTGCCAGCATAAGAGGATTTACATCATATTTGGCTCCGGCTGCTAAAATTGCTTCTCCATACGTCATCTCCATTCCAACAGAATTGCCGTTTGTATCGGTATATTCAATGACCCGATCAGCAAGTTCGGTTCCACTTAAAATAGATTCTACTGCATTTAAGGTATGAGAGGAACTATCATAGGAGAGCAGCTGCATTGCAAAAATACTATTCTCTGTCAGGTAATTTCGCGGATCCACATAATAAGCAATGGCGGCATTGTTTGCCTTGACTGAGGAAGTACCGTCATAGATCGTATATGTTCCCGTAGTAGCATTGTAGTCTGCAGCATCTTTGCTGAGCAGAAGAGAACTGTACTGATTTCGCAATAAACTTCTGTCATCTTTGCTCTCGCCATCAATCACATCATCCCAATTTAATCCAGTTGGCAGAGCAGTAAAAATCCAATTCGGATGGTCTTTGTGCAGTTCCTTTAACAGCGCCTGATAATCCGATGGAAATTTGGCAAGTTCTGTCTCGTAATCCAAATCCGAAGTTTTATCAGCTTGAACCGATATATTAATAAGTAGAAACAGCATCAAAAACAAAATGACATATGTTTTAAATGATTTCATAAATCTTCAGAATCCTTTCTTTTTCAATTTGTAAATAATTGTCGATATTATTTTCATTTTAACAAAATACTTGAAAAAAATCAATCATTAGGATACAATTAGACTCTGGATTTTATATGAGTACTATGATGTTATGCCATGGAAGAAAAAAGAAGGATTAGAAGGCCTGGAACACTATAAAAAAGAAAGGCTGAATACAGTATTTCTTTTTCTTCCAAGAAAAATTAAAAAAATTTTAAAAAAGTATTGACATATGATTTTAGAACTGATATTATATTCGAGGTTAAGCCGCACAACGAGGTTAAAATTCTGTCTTTCAGACAGATACCGTAATTGGCGAGATTTGAGTAATAGGAGGAGACGTTCATGTACGCTA
>CAZOZM010000064.1:0-1710 GCA_964584255.1 uncultured Lachnoclostridium sp.
AGCCGAAAACCTTTTGATATTTTAAATGTCTACTTGACGGGTAGCACACCATTTTCAATACTTTGCGAGCTTTTCAAAATTATTCAAACTCCCTAATCTGATGATTTATCCCGGTTGTTTTGACTCTATTTCATGCCAAATTACTGCTGTTTTTGCGGGAATTCTATGTATTATTTTGAGTATAATGAGTTTTGGGTATCATATGGGTATCAGTGATACCTCATACTTAAACTCGTCTTGCTACATCTGCAGCCTCTTTTCGTTCAGTATCGTTTAGATGAAAAATAAGATGATATACTTTCATTGTTTTTTCTGTCTCAGGAACAATATGTTGACTAACAATTACAGAATCAGCTCCAAATTCAACTCTATTAACACTTAGTGGTGAAAACGCCTGTTCTTTATCAATTGCCTTTAACTTTTCTTCAATCTTATCTAATCCAGCTTTCAATGTCAATTTCCGATTTATTGATAGGGTTATTCCAAATTTAAAGTTTTGATTCATATATCCCATAAGCTGAAAATATTGGTCTGTAAAATTTTCTATATACTTATTTTCCAGAACTGCATAATCTTCAACAATACCATCCATTTCTTTACTAAAATATAAATCCGTCTCGCCCAATTTCTTCTTTGCTCTTCCCATAGTAAATTCTCTTGAAACATTTATGCCATATTTACTATTTAACACTCCCGCTAATGCGTCATGTATATCAGCGGTAATCTCTGTCTCTTCCCTTTTCTCAAACTGGACAATTCGTTTTTGAAACCTTCTTAATAAAGCCAAAATTTCTGTCACTATATTTTCGGAAACATCAATACTACTATTTTCTTTATGTTGCTGCCGTCTCCGCACTTCAAGATACTGTTCTCTTAAATCGCACTCCATTAAATCAACATATTCGTCCAAATTATCATATCCAAAAAATTTACCATACGAAGGATTTCTTAAATACAACACCACCAAATCACCAAGCGAACTTGGCAAGAAATCATGATCAGGGAAACACATATAATAATATTCTTGATAATCTTGAATTCTCTTTAGGAGCCAATCTTGCTCTGCATCCAACAATTCCTTCTGCAACAAACTATCTACAGGATTTATAAGCAAACTATCTTCACTATCTGCACAATCTTCCCACCAAGTCAATATACCATAAAGTAAATTATTATATTTAGGCTTTATATAGTCGCGAATTACATCCGAAGAAATCAACTCATATAGTTCGTAAATCGTATTTCTACATTCATCTGGTTTTCGCATAAAATAATCTCTAGGAAACAAAAAATCTATTTCAAAATCTGGATCATCACACATAATATCCATCAACACTCGTATAATTTCTTTCAAGTTTTCGTTTACATACCTTGTAACTTTAATGCCTAAACTGGATATCTGACTGTAATCTATTAGATCAATTTGAATCAAGTTCCCACCACCTTTCTATCCAGTAAAAAAGCCATGCTTAATTTGCATCTATCACAAAAATAGTTGCTAATTTTTCATAAATTGCCTGTTCCATCTTGTTTTTTAATATTCTTATATTATCATATCTTTCTGCATGTTCCAAAAACCATTCAAGAATATTTGTTCCACCTATAACTTCTTTTTCATTCTCATCTAATCCATCCATAATATCTGTATACCAGTTATTTATGATGTACCTTTTTTGCTCTTTACTTAATTCTTCATACTGAATGCAACAC
>CAZOZM010000065.1:0-1692 GCA_964584255.1 uncultured Lachnoclostridium sp.
TTACAAGCCATCCGTCTTCATTTAAGAACATTTGACTGGACTTGATGATAAATCCATTCTCTCCATAAGCTGCCGTATGTGCACTCTTGCTGTGATAATGCAGGAACATCTTTCCATCCTTGGTCACAATCGCTGAGTTATCGCCGTTTGCCGTTGAGGAATATTTCATAGCTGTGAACATGAAGTTATCCATGATACGCACACCTGTCACAGAACTATCCATCGCACTCTTTCCTGCATAATCCACAAAACCTCTATCCGGATATTCTGAACGAAGCATTCTCATGTTATAACCACCGGTCGCACTCAGGGTACCCTGTGACCAGAACAGGAAGTAATAATATCCTGTGGATGACTGCTTGCTTGGTACTGTCAGAACGTAAGGACCCTCTCCTCTCTTTACGGAAATCTGTCTTCCATAATATGGATCCTGCAGCTCCTCCGGATTGTAAGTATAATTATCCTTTGCACGAAGACCTGTCAATGGGTCTAACTTCAAGACATGCAATGCACCGACAGATGAGAAGGAGCCATATGCAAGATACATATTTCCATCTCCGTCATAATATGGCGCTGCGTCGATACATTGTGGGAACTTCGCACGATAATCTGTGCGGTTGTCTGTAATATAATAATCTCTCTGCTCCTGTGTCAAATCAGACAGACTGTCTGCTCCAAGTACATCCAGAAGATTTACCACTGAGTTCTCTACTTCACTCTCTCTGAAATCTGAGCATACAAGCACACCCTGATAAGCAAATGGTCCTTCCGGACTTGCTGAGGTTGCAAGGCAAAGTGCATCCCTGCCTGCATCTGTCACGGTCACATACATAAAGTATGGATCTTTTCCTGCCTTTGCTGCTGCCTCACTATATGTCACATCAAGTGCCCAGATACCCTCTTTCACATCAGCTCCAAGCCACTCATATACCTCTGCAAACTCTTCCAGATAATGATGCGCAAATAACTTATTTGACGTTCCATATCCGGCAGATGAATTTGCGATATACTTCCATGAAATCAAATCATCTGACTTACCTGCGATAATATGTGAACCATAGGAATAATAGGAGCCTGATACCGGATCATAGAAGATAGATGGGTCATGAATACCGATCGTTGTAATCTTCTCTGTTCCTACCGTTACCTTAACCGTAATATCCTTTGCCACACCTTCTATGGTAATCGTTTTTACCGCTGTAACGGAAAAGTTCTCACTTACCGGAACCGCTGCCTGTGCCGGAATCACGGATAGTGATGTTGCTCCTACACAGAATGCTAACAGCAATGCAGCATTTTGTCTCTTCTTTCTTCCATAGGTTGCTGCAAATATAATCATGGCAATACCTGCAAGAATGAGAAATGCGGTCATCGGTGCGAGATCTCCTGTCTTAGGTGTTGTCTCCGGCGCTGCTGCATCCGCATCACCCTTATTCTCTCCGTCAACACTTCCACCCTGTCCTTCTGAACCACTGTCGCTTCCATCCGAAGGCTTCTCAAAACCTGCCAACGGTTCGGATGTAACATTCAGCTTTGTTGTAAAGCCTGCTGCGATCGCGGTATAATTGCCACTCAGTTTGACACCCTCCGCTAACGTAATCCCTTCAGGAACATCAATCGCATAGCTCACATCTCTGAAGCTATAGGTGCTGTCATTTGTAATAGCTACTGAGAGATTCAAAACATCTCCAT
>CAZOZM010000066.1:0-1629 GCA_964584255.1 uncultured Lachnoclostridium sp.
CATAAATCCGTCCAGTCCTTGTTCACGGATGATTTCCTTCAACATTTTTCCGGTTTTTTCCTGAATCACGATATCCACATCTAAAAAAGAATATCCCAGTCTCTTTGCAAGCAGCACACCCACTGTACTTTTTCCCGCTGACGGCATGCCAATCAAGGTTATACTATGCTTCATTTCTTCTGTCCTTTTCTCACCTGTCTGCTCTCGTTTTTATGTTTTGCTTTTTTTCTTACGCTGTATCCAAAGGTTCCAAGAAGTGCCGAAAGACCATAATACTCTCCATGAGAGTATACAATCGGCTTTGCATGGGAAAGCTCCAGCTTGCCGTTTTCATTGATCCATTTCTCATCTACATCAACTGCAACGACATCTGCCAAAAACATATGATGAGATCCCAGCTCTTTTATCTCTCTGACCCTGCATTCAATGCTGACCGGACTTTCTGCAATCAACGGCACAGAGACCACGGAGGCTTCCTGCGGCGTCAGTCTGGCTTCCTTCCATTTATCCACATCACGACCGGAACGGACACCGCAGTAATCCGTTGCCCAAGCCAGCTCCTCTGTTGTCAAATTGATTACAAACTCTCCGGTTTCCTTCAGCATTGCATAAGAATATCGCTCCGGACGAACCGAAATATAGGCCATCGGCGGATTGGTACACACCGTTCCAGTCCATGCCACCGTAATAATATTTGATTTTCCCTCTTTGTCCGCTGCCGTTACCATCACAGCCGGTACCGGATACACCATATTTCCCGGTTTCCAGGCAATCTTTTTCTGACTCATTTTTCTCTCCTGCATTAATCGTTATCCGGAAGAAGCTTTACCCGCACCATGATCATCTTCACCATGGCACCTTCCTCCAGGTTCAGATCATCTACATGGGTCTGCGCCGGAAGCTCACCCTCTTCTTCCAGCTCCAGCGTAATCCAGTTCATTGCGGCATCTCTTGCATTTTCTACCGCATCCTCTAAATCCGGTCCCTCTGCGGTGCAGCATTCCAAATCCGGAAATACCACATCATAGCCAGTTCCGTTCTTTTTCGGCGTAAATACCGCCGGATATACAAATGTCATCTCCTGATTTCCTCCTTACTGCTCTGCGGCCAACATCAGACTCGGCACAAGCTGTTTTTTGCGGGATACCATGCCTGGAAGGCATACACTTCCCTCCTGCTTTGCCGCCTCATCCAGGGTTACATGAAATGCCTCTGAAACAAGCTGCATCGCGCCCTGACCAACACAAAGGAGATCGGTGGATTCCTGTAAAATATTAGTCAGCATGAAAAACAGCATATCTACCTTCTCTTCTCCTCTTGCTTTTTCCATATACGGAAGCATGCGTGCTTTTAAATCAGCCAGCTCATCTGCATTCAAAGAGGTAATCTGGCTGACACCAAAGGTAAACTTGCCTGCAGTAAAGGTCTTAAAATCCTGATAGAAAATCTCTGCCTCGCTTTTGCCCTTTAACTTGCTTCCGGCTGCAAACATCTGCGTTGCCAACTCTTCTACATTTACCTCTGCGATCTCTGCAAGCTTCATGGCTGCGGCCTGATCAATCGGGGTACAGGTCGGAGAACGGAATAAAAGCGTATCGGAAATAATAGCACTGCATAACAGTCCTGCAA
>CAZOZM010000067.1:0-1605 GCA_964584255.1 uncultured Lachnoclostridium sp.
CATAATATCCATCAACACTCGTATAATTTCTTTCAAGTTTTCGTTTACATATCTTGTAACTTTAATACCTAGACCAGATATCTGACTATAATCTATTAGATCAATTTGAATCAAATTCCCATCACCTCTACATCTCCGGAATCATAAACCATATTTTGACATATTCTCTATCACCTAAAACAATCACGAATTTTCTCAAAATTTGTTTCTTTAAAAGTCTCAAATTTACAGTGCCCTCACTGCTATCCAGTAAAAAGCCATGTTTAATTTGCATCTATCACAAAAATTGTTGCTAATTTTTCATAAATTGCCTGTTCCATCTTGGCTTTTAATATTCTTATATTATCATATCTTTCTGCATGTTCTACAAACCAGTTGAAAATATTTGTTCCACCAATAACTTCTTTTTCATTTTCGTCTAACCCATCCATAATATCTGTATACCAGTTATTTATGATGTGCTTTTTTTGCTCGTTACTTAATTCTTCATACTGAATGCAACATCCTATACGTGAAAACATTGCTGGTCCCAAAGTCTTTTTTATTTCCAACTCGTTTAAAAAATTACATGTGCAAAGAAAAATTGTATTTTTCAAATCAACCTCATAATTAGAATCCACAAATCTTCCTTCGTCAAACAATTCATAAAACGCATTATAAAAACATGGATTCACCTTATCAAATTCGTCTATTAATATAACATTTGACTCTCGTGCCATCATATCTCTAGCAAAACTCGGTTTCGAATGCTCCGCACCAAACACATAATTATATGCTTCGTTACTCTGCATCATGGAAAATTGTATCCTCAATAATTCACCACCTAGTGATTCGCTAATATTTTTTGCTGTTTCCGTCTTTCCTACCCCAGAAGGACCATACAACATAAATACTGCCGGTTTCACACTCTTTTTCTTAAGCAACCGATACAGACCACTAATAATTTGCTTTTTACAAGCATCCTGTCCTGTTATTTTCAAATTGAGATTATTGTATATTTCCTTAAGTTTTGGAATATCTATATTCACATACTTCGAACCCTGATATTCTATATCATCCTCGAATTCAGACTCTAAACTTTCAAGTACTTTTTTGGGCGGATTATGCACAAAAAGCGTATCAATATCATAATTCAAACTCACAATATTAACGAAATTAGATAATGCGTGTTCCAATACTGAACCAAAATCATCTGCCCTGCAAACACAACAATTGGCTCCAATACGTTTTTTCAGGAAAATTTCTTTTACCCCTGATTCTGTAGGATGTAAACGCGCATTATAATGTTGAATCAGCTCCATAAAGGATACTACTTCATCCTGATCTGTTATTCTCTCATCCAACAAATGATTAAAATCCTTTTTCGAACCAGTAAAAATAATCACTTTATCTATCATTGATTTCAACTCCTGCTAATAACACATCATAAACATCAAGTCTTTTTTTCTTCGCATCTAAATTTTCTTCCAAAACCACATCCTCTTCAACATAGTCTGGATTATCTTTTGTCATATTAGTAAAGTCTATATCTAACTCATTATTCACATTTAGTTGCTCTATTGTGGTTGTTCCAACCTTTATAGCATAAATGCTAAGATTCATCTT
>CAZOZM010000068.1:0-1586 GCA_964584255.1 uncultured Lachnoclostridium sp.
AAGAAGAACTGGATCTGATTGGACAAATGAGACCGGGACTGATTCAGCTGGAGATTGGCGTGCAGACCACGTACCCGGAGACAATTGCAGAGATCCGGAGACGGATGGATTTGAAAAAGCTTTCTGCAAATGTGGCAGCCGTCAATGCAAACCATAATGTGCATCAGCATCTGGATTTGATCGCAGGACTTCCATTTGAGAATCTGGAACGGTTCAGACAATCCTTTGATACGGTTTACCGGATGGAACCGGAACAGCTTCAGCTTGGCTTTTTGAAAGTATTAAAGGGATCGCATATGGCAGAGATGGCAGAGGAATACGGTCTGTTTTATCAGTCTCAGCCTCCATATGAGGTGCTTTCGACCCGCTGGCTGGGATATGGAGATTTGATTTTATTAAAAGGCGTGGAAGAAATGGTAGAGGTTTATTATAACAGCGGTCAGTTCCGAGAAACCATGCGGATGCTGGAACAGGAATTTTCTTCCCCATTTTCCATGTATGAAGGTTTGGCACAGTATTACGAAGCGAAGCGGCTGACGGGAGTGAGTCATAACCGTCTGGCCCGGTATGAGATCCTATATGATTTTATTCTGGACGTATTAGAAGAGCGGCTTCCGAAGGCGAACGCGGAGGAAAGACGAAAAAGTGTTTATCGGGATCGCCTGATGTACGACTTATATCTGAGAGAAAATGTGAAGAGCCGTCCGGTGTTTGCAGGTGAATTAGGACGCACAAAGGAGGCGGTCAAACAATTCTTTATCCGTGAAGCGGCAAATCCATTGTATTTAAAAGGTTATGAAGCATATGATTCAAAACAGATTGCGAAAATGGCGCATATGGAGCCGATGGCGGACGGAAGCTACGTATTATTTGATTATAAAAACCGGGATGCACTGCTTGGCAATGCAAAGGCCTTTCATTTAAGTGCAGAACAGGTAGAGGAGCGATGCGGATGAGTGAGCAGAATTCCTATGTAGCGATTGATTTAGAGACAACCGGACTGGATCCGAAGCGAGAGCGAATCATTGAAATTGGAGCGGCAAGAGTAGAAGCAGGTGAAATTACAGCACATTTTTCCCGCTTTGTAAATCCATGCAGGAAGCTGGACGCACGAATTACAGAGCTGACAGGAATTACAGATGATATGGTAGCGTCTGCACCGGAAATAAAAGAGGTAATTCAGGAGGTGCTTCATTTTTGCGGAGAAGCACCTCTTTTAGGACATCATGTTATTTTTGATTACAGCTTTTTAAAACGGGCTGCAGTGAATGCAGGGTTTTCTTTTGAGCGCAGCGGAATTGATACACTGAAGCTGGCACGGATATTTATGCCGGAAGAGGAAAAGAAAAATCTGACAGCTGCCTGTACTTTTTTTGGTGTAGAACAGGGAGAGGCGCATCGAGCACTTCAGGATGCCGTCGCAGCGCATAAGCTGTATCAGAAGCTGCGTATCCAGTATGCAGGGGAGCGGCCGGAGGTATTTGCAGCCAGCCCTCTGATCTATAAGGTGAAAAAGGAACAGCCTGCTTCAAAAATGCAAAAAGAAGGCTTGCGGGAATTATTAAAATATCATAGAATAAACCTAT
>CAZOZM010000069.1:0-1583 GCA_964584255.1 uncultured Lachnoclostridium sp.
ATTATATGTCGGATTGTTACATTCAAAGAAAGTTTTGAGCAGAAGCAGATTCTGACCGTAACGGTAAACAAGCTCCGTCATTGCTTCGGGATATCGGAAATCGTTCGGCTTGCTCGAAATGCTCTGTTTTCCCATACTGAACGAGAAAATCTGCTCAACCCTGTATGCGTCGGTCTGAATAACGCACTTAACCTTGTGGTCGCCGTAGCCGAATTTATTGTATTTGACACTCGTGTAATTTTCGGTATAATCGATATTTTGAACGTCAAAACGAAGCGACTTCCAATAGGTTTCGTCCCATTCATACCAAGAAATTTCTTCAAAAGAAACAAGAGATGTATGGTTAACCTTGAATGTTACGGTGTCGAATGCGTTTTTGCCTGTCATATCCGTTCCGTCGGTGCTTGTGATTTTAATCGGGAACTTTGTAACAACAACATCATCTGCTGATGTCAGCTGCTTGTCACAGTACCAAATCGCATTGGTGTAGCCCTCAGGTTTACTTCTGAATCCATAGCCATCGGGGAGAATATCGATAACGGAGGTATAAACCGTTTTGCTTGTTCCGTATTCCATTTTGATTGTGTCAAACTTTGCACCCTCGCTTACGGTAACCTTTTTGGCATCGTCGTAGAATCTGACATAATTAGCCGATACCGTGCCGAGGTTGAGCGTAGAACCGCTTTCTGCCGTAATTGTTCCGGGAATCTGCGTGCTGTCGGAGAATGTCAGGGAGGCGTCCTTATTAACAATCAAGTGACCTTCGATTTTGCCGTTTCCTTTAACGGTTATGTTTGAGTTAATACGAAAGTCGCCCGACATACTTGAAAGCATTTTGCCGTTCAAATCAATCGTAAGGTCGGTTGCCCAAACGGAAGCATAACTGTTTTTGCAATCGGTAAGGAGCTTTATCGTATCGCCGTCTACGGCTTTGCTTTGAGCGTGGTAAAGAGTGTAATAATATGTAACGGTTTCGTTGTGCGTAAGCGTTACCGTGTAGATTTTATTGCAGTTTACACACCTGCTATAGCTGTCAAATTCGGTATGCTCGCACTTAACAACGGCAAGACCGATAATCGTATTCGAGGTTTCAAAGCTTGCGACGTCGCTTGCCTTGCAGTAGTCGCCGAGAGTGCCGTCGGAGTTCGCATACCTGAACGCACAGCCCTCGGAAACGTAACTGAAAAGCTTATCCTTATTGTTATAAGGATTTATGATACCGGCGTTGATTTCGACTAAAGTTGAATCGGCGGTCGAAAACTTAATGAATGTGTCGTCCTTGACTTTGTCGGCAACAAAGACGGTGTTTTCGCCGAGGATAACTTCAACACCACCGCCACCTATTGAGTCGGATACGTAGAGTCTTGTACCGTTGGAAGCCGTAATGCGGCCTGCGTAATGACCGTTGAAGTCGATGTTCAAGCCATAGGTTCCGAATTTGCCGTCCGTATAAACGGCGTTTTCGCTTTGGTTGTCGGCGTAAAGAACAAGCCTTTCGCCGTCGGCCGCACTTGATATGGCGTCGGCAAAAGAATCGTAATATTTGCCGGTTTTCAAATTTGCCGCCGAGAACTGATGACGGC
>CAZOZM010000070.1:0-1537 GCA_964584255.1 uncultured Lachnoclostridium sp.
ACGTATAAAAGCACGTCGTGGTCACAAGAAAGCTATCATTGCCATCTGTCGTATGCTCCTGACCGCTATCTGGCACATACTCACAGATTTAAAGCCGTATACACCGGAAGGTTTTCTTGAGTCGCGTCCTGTGAACGAATCAAAAGTATTGACTACTTCACAGGCACTTAGTCTGCTTAAGCAACGAGGATATGTCATCAAAGATGATGCAGTTCCAATTACCTGATTAGGTGTTGTGTCTATATTTACTTTTCAAAACTACCTATTTTGGTGGTTTATTTGTTATGCCCTTTATTCTTGGGCTGTCCTCTACTTATTTGTTTCAAACTTTCTCCTTTTTACGTTCTTCCCATCTCCCCTAATCCACACGATGAATGCCCTGCTTCAGCAGGGCATCATAGGTTTCCCAGGAAATATACCGGCCGCCCATGCTCTCCAGATGATCCGTATGAAACTGACAGTCGATAAATAGAAACTCTTTTTCACACAGCAGATCCGCAAAGGCAATCAGCGCAATCTTAGAACCATTTTCTTTTTCCGAAAACATACTTTCCCCGAAAAAGCAGCGCCCTAACATCACGCCGTAAAGACCTCCTGCCAGTTCTCCGTCTTCAAATGCCTCCACACTGACGGCATAGCCCTCTTTGTGAAGCGCATCATACGCTGCCTCCATCTCATCCGAAATCCAGGTTCCCTCTTCCTTCTCCCGTTTCATCCGGCAACGGTGCATAGTGTCCTTAAAATCCCGATTAATGGCAATTCCAATCTCATGCTTTTTCATATATTTCTTCATAGAACGGGAGACGTGAATCTCTTCCGGAAATATGACAAAGCGCTCATGAGGACACCACCACAGAATCTCTTCCCCCGGATTATACCAGGGGAAAATGCCATGGGTATAGGCAAACAGAAGTCGGTGCACCGACAAATCTCCACCCACCGCAAGAAGTCCGTTTTCTTCCGCCAGACGCGGATGCGGAAAGCTGATTTCATTCTGATCCAGAAGATATACTCCCATCTATCTGCCGCCTTTCTTCCCTTTGTCCTGAGATTTCATATTCCGCACCTGAAATTCGTCCCCTTCGCAGATAAGCTCACAGACACCGCCCTTTTTCAGACTGCCAAATAAGATTTCATCCACAAGAAGCGGCTTAATTTCATTGCTAAGGATGCGCTCCATCTCTCTTGCACCATACTCCTTGCTGGTTCCCTTTTTCACCAGCAGCGCCTCTGCTTCCTTACTTACAGTAAATTCAATTTTTTTCTGCTGCAGCATGGCAGAAAGCTCCGAAAGCTTTTTCTTTGCCACCCTGTTTCCCATTGCCTCATCCATCGGACGAAATACAACAATCCGATTCAAACGATTCCGAAATTCCGGCTGAAAGGTCTTTTTTACCTCTTCTAAGATCGCATCCTCTTTTACAGTGCGTTCTCCAAAACCAATCTCTGTTTTTCCAACCCGGCTTGCCCCTGCATTTGAAGTCATAATGAAAATCACATTTCTAAAATCGGCCTTTCTTCCCTGGTTATCGGAAAG
>CAZOZM010000071.1:0-1525 GCA_964584255.1 uncultured Lachnoclostridium sp.
GGGATTATCTGGTCGGCGCGAATATTGCAGGCTTTGAAAAGGTAGCGGATGCCATGCTGGCACAGGGGTATGTATAAAATGGGCTATCTGGAAGACGCGTATCAGAGAATAATGGAGAATAATCCGGGAGAGCCGGAATTTGGACGGACGGTATGGGAGGTATTTTCTTCCGCCCGTCCGGTGATAGAGAAAAATGAAAAATGGTTCCGCGAAGCTGCGGTATTGGAACGTCTGGCAGAGCCGGAACGTTCCATTTTCTTTCGTGTTCCGTGGGTCGATGATACCGGACGGCTGCAAATAAACCGCGGCTGGCGGATTCAATTTTCCAGTGCAGTCGGTCCATATAAGGGCGGAATCCGTTTTCGTGATACGGTCAATGCATCAAATTTAAAACAGGCTGCATTTGAACAGGTTTTAAAAAATGCACTGACCGGACTTCCGATCGGCGGAGCAAAGGGAGGTTCTGATTTTGACCGCCGGGGAAAGTCGGAGCGGGAAATTATGTCATTCTGTCATAGCTTTATGCAGGAGCTTCATAAATATACCGGAGAAAGCATCGATATTTTAACGGCTGATTTTGGAGCAGGAGCAGCCGAGGTTGGATATTTATATGGAACCTATAAGCGGCTGAACGGGGCACATGAGGGTGCAATGACCGGGAAGGGGTTAAGCTTTGGCGGAACCCTTGTCCGTCCGCAGGCCTGCGGCTATGGAGTGGTATACAGCCTAGAGGCGATGCTTCGGCAGAATGGTTTGGAATTAGAAGGAAAACGGGCTGTGATTTCCGGTTCCGGAAAAGTGGCACTTCATGCGGCTGAAAAACTGGAAGCACTTGGTGCCAGGGTGGTGGCGCTGAGTGATTCAGATGGTTTTATTTATGATAACAATGGAATCCGGCTGGATGTGGTTCGAAGCATTAAGCAGGAGATTCGGGAAGGCTTCTGGGGACGCCTAAAGGACTATGAAAAGCTGGTTTCGGGATCGGTTTATACAGAAGGGCATGGGATCTGGGCGATTCCCTGTGATCTTGCACTCCCCTGTGCTGTGAGTCAGGAAATAGATGAAAATGAAGTGCGGCTTTTGATGAAACATGGCTGCCTGGCGATTGCGGAAGGGGCATTGGATCCGCTTACGCTGCGTGCACAGCAGCTTTTATTCAAGCAATCCCCAGATGCAGGAAATCCTCTTCTTTATATGCCGGGGAAAGCAGCCAATATCGGCGGAGTCGTGATGTCTACATTGGAAATGGTGCAAAACAGAGGAAAGCATACCTGGAGCTTTGTGGACGCAGAGGAAGCATTAAAACAGATGATGAATCAGGTGGTTCTAAACTGTGCACAGGCAGCCGCTTCCTATGGAAAAACCGGCGATTATCTCGCCGGTGCCAATATTTATGCATTTGAAAAAGTAACGGAAGCCATTTGGAGGCAGGGGTATATTTAAGGTTTTTTAAAAGTCTAAATTTGGGAAATCAGATGAGAGTTTGTTCGCAGTGTTTTGTAAAAGGAGATGGTCAGATCTATAA
>CAZOZM010000072.1:0-1525 GCA_964584255.1 uncultured Lachnoclostridium sp.
GAGTTCGCCCATACCAGGATGACCAGCACCAATGTAACCAAATGTTGTATTGTAGCAATCGGTCATTAAGCACAGAACTGCGGAACAAGTACATACGATACAAGTATCAACCCATACACCTGCTGCGTTTGCTAAGCCAACCTTAACCGGATGGCTTGTCTCAGCTGCTGCTGCGGTCGGGGAAGCCTCACCCATACCAGATGCAGATGAGAATGTTGCACGCTTAACACCCTGCTGAAGAGCAATACCTAAACCGCCGCCTACTAAAGCTTCCTGGCTAAATGCACATTTCACAACCAGAGCGATTGCTGCCGGGAGCTGAGCTGCATGCATAACGGTAACGATAACAGTAACTAACAGATAGATACCAGTCATGAACGGAACGATTGTAGAAGCAACAGAGGAGATTCTCTTTAATCCGCCAAGACAAGTTACGAACATGATAATTGCAATAACTGCTGCAACTGCTGCCATCGGAACGCCTGTCGCTTTATTGAAGGCCTCGCAGATGGTATAAGTAGCTGCTGCCGGCATGAATGCGCCGATACCAATTAAGGAAATGATAGCTACGAATGTGCCGTAACCCTTCCAGCCAAGACCACGCTCAATTGCATAGTAACCGCCGCCACGGTACTCACCGTCGATTTTTGTCTTATACAGAACAGACTGAACACACTCTGAGAAACATACTACAGAGTTTGTCATACCGGCAAGGAACATCCAGAACACTGCACCAGGACCGCCGGCAAAGATAGCAACTGCAACACCTGCTACGTTACCGGTACCGATACGCATCGCCATAGTCGTACAGAAGGAAGCGAAAGAAGATACACCAGACTCAGACTCACTGGAGTCTACAATTCTCTTCCACATGTCGATAAAGCGTCTGAACTGAACGCCTTTGGTAAGGATTGTAAACACAATACCCGAACCGGCAATAACTACCAGCATAGGAATACCCCAAAGGAAGCCGTTCGCTGAACCAATTAAACTGCTTAACATATAAGTTCCCCCTTTTGAAAGATTTTTCACACCAGAGCGCTTGGTGTAAAATATGTTGTCTGCTTTTAATTTCTTAAAAGTAGACTGCGTTCTAAATTTAAGTCTATTCTAGCAGTTCACCTCTTAAATGTCAACCATATCTAAAAAAAATATAAAGTTTTTTAAAAAATTACAAAAAACTACCAAAACCACTCCGTATTGTCTATCACCCACTGGTTCCCATCCGCACACATTCCCGGTACGCCATAAGAACAGACACCACTCCGGCTACCAGATCTGCAATCGGTCCCGCATACATAATTCCGTCGATTCCAAAAAAGAGAGGAAAAATAAGAATCAGCGGAAGTAAAAACAGAAGCTGTCTGGTAAGAGAAAGGAAAATTCCCTTTTTCGGTTTTCCGATCGAGGTAAACAAATTGGAAGTGAGCGGCTGTGCAAAATTGATAAAGGTAAAAAACAGATAAATCCGGAAATAGCGCTCTGCAAAATGAAAATATGCTTCGCTTCCAGAGCCGAACAAGCC
>CAZOZM010000073.1:0-1508 GCA_964584255.1 uncultured Lachnoclostridium sp.
TGCGTAAAGCGTACCCGATATTTTCGTTTTGTCAAGATATGTCCACGCAAAAAGCTCGACGTCGGCTTTCGCCTTTTGTCCGTCGCAAACCTCCACCGAAAAATGCGTATCCGGAATATCCGAAGCTCCGTTCGTCAAGGGCAGGGAATAGTACACTTGGCTTTTCGGTGCTTTGCGAACCGTTGGCTCAAACGAAAGCTTTCCGTGCCTGATTATCGCAGACAGCTTGTTCGGCAGGCAGATTTCCGTTTTGTCACGGCGACCGCCGGCGTAGCACTTGACAAGCCCTGCCACCGAATCAACGTGAACCTTGCCCAGTTGCTCGGGCGAGCCTGTTTTTTCGTAAAGTTTCATAATAACTGCCGAAAGAATGCAATCGTCAAGCGAGGCAAGCGTTGCAACATCATCGGTTATACTATTGTTGACGGTTTTCTCGAGAAATATTTGAATGTCGCCGAGAATGCCGACCGTGTTTACGACCGCTTCCTCAAATGCCGGATTTATCTCGGCAAGGTGCGGAATTATGCTGTGGCGAATGCGATTTCTCGTATAGTCGTCGCCGAGATTGGTCGAGTCGGTAACGTAGTCTTGGCATAGCTCTGCAAGATATGCTTCAACCTCGGCTCTCGTTGCGAAAATCAGCGGACGGATAAGATAAATCTCATCGTCAAGCAGTCTTTTCGGCGGAATACCGCAAATTCCGGCAAGCCCCGTGCCTCGTGCAAGATTGTAAATCACCGTTTCTGCGTTATCGCTTGCTGTGTGAGCCGTCGCAACAAGGTGAATACCGTGCTTTCGGCAGACCTGCTTAAAGAAGTCATAGCGAATGTTTCTCGCCGCAAGCTCGGTTGATTGCTTCTTCTGCTTGGCAACAGCGTTGACATCGATTTTAAGCACATCAAGCGTCACACCGAGCTTTGTGCATATGTCACGAACAAACGCCTCGTCACGGTCGGCTTCGCTTCCTCGAAGCATATGGTTGACGTGGCAGGCATAAAGCTTGCAAGTAGGGAAGAACGACACAAGCGAGCATAGTAACGACACGCTGTCCGCACCGCCCGACAGAGCCACAAGAATTTTGTCGCATTTCGTAAACAGCGAATATTCCTCGTTTGCCGAGTTGATTTTCTTTTGAAAAAAATGCATACCTACCTCGATTAAGCCGGAGGCGTAAGGTTTTCGTCAACCGTCGTGAATTTGGTGTACTGACCGAGCCAGCCGAGAGTAACCGTTCCTGTTTCGCCGTGACGGTTTTTGGCAATGATACAGTCGGCAACGTTTTCCTTTGTCGGGTCTGCCTTGTAGTAGTCACGCGAAAGAAACATAATGGTGTCTGCATCCTGCTCGATAGCACCCGAATCTCGAAGGTCGGAAAGCACGGGCTTTTTGTTCTCCTTTTCGGAGGTTCTGGAAAGCTGTGCCAGGGTGATGACCGGAACGCCGAGTTCCTTTGCCAAAAGCTTCAGATTTCTCGAAATATCGGAAACCTCCTGCACACGGTTATCCGT
>CAZOZM010000074.1:0-1499 GCA_964584255.1 uncultured Lachnoclostridium sp.
GTGAACCCTTCTCAGGAACAGTGGGCAAAAGGCGATTTGAAAATGACAGTTGCTTCCACCAGAGAAAAAGTTATCATGATTGAAGCCGGAGCAAATGAGATTCCGGAAGCAAAAATGATTGAAGCAATTTACAAAGCACATGAAGTAAACCAGACAATTATTGAATTTATTGATAAAATCGTTGCAGAAGTTGGTAAGCCGAAACATGCTTACGAGAGCTGTGCAATTCCGGCTGAAATGTTTGAAGACATGAAGAAAATTGTAACACCGGAAGAAATGGAAACAGCAGTATTCACAGACGAGAAGCAGGTTCGGGAAGAGAATATCAGAAATATTACCGCAAAACTGGAAGAAGCCTTTGCAGATAAGGAAGAATATCTTGCAGTTCTTGGTGAAGCTGTTTATCAGTATCAGAAGAAGACAGTTCGTAAGATGATATTGAAGGACAACAAACGTCCGGATGGTCGTGCATTGGATCAGATTCGTCCTCTGGCAGCAGAAGTAGATATTATTCCGAGAGTACATGGTTCTGCGATGTTTACTCGTGGACAAACTCAGATTTGCAATGTATGTACATTGGCACCTTTATCAGAAGTACAGAAAGTAGATGGACTGGACGAAAACGTAACTGCAAAGAGATATATGCACCACTATAATTTCCCTTCTTATTCCGTAGGAGAAACAAAAGTAAGCCGCGGACCGGGACGTAGAGAAATCGGACATGGAGCATTGGCAGAAAGAGCATTGATTCCGGTACTTCCTTCCGAAGAGGAATTCCCATATGCAATCCGTACCGTATCCGAAACATTTGAATCCAATGGCTCTACTTCCATGGCTTCTACTTGTGCATCCTGTATGTCCCTGATGGCAGCAGGTGTTCCGATTAAGAAGATGGTAGCAGGTATTTCCTGTGGTCTTGTAACAGGTGATACAGATGATGATTTCGTATTGCTTACCGATATCCAGGGTCTGGAAGATTTCTTCGGCGATATGGACTTTAAGGTAACTGGTACTCATGATGGTATTACAGCAATCCAGATGGATATTAAGATTCATGGTCTGACAAGACCAATCGTAGAAGGTGCGATTGCAAGATGCCGCGAAGCAAGAGAGTTTATTATGGCAAACTGCATGGTTCCTGCGATTGCAGAGCCTAGAAAAGAAGTTGGACAGTATGCACCGAAGATTATCTCTATTCAGATTGATCCAGATAAGATTGGTGATGTTGTTGGACAGCGTGGTAAAACAATCAATGAGATTATCGCTCGTACAGGCGTTAAGATTGACATTACAGATGACGGACAGGTTTCCGTATGCGGTACCGATAAAGAAATGATGGATAAAGCAGTTGATATGATTAAGATTATCACAACTGATTTTGAAGAAGGACAGATTTTCAAAGGTACAGTTGTAAGCATTAAAGAGTTTGGTGCATTCATTGAATTCGCACCGGGCAAAGAAGGTATGGTTCATATTTCCAAGATTGCAAAAGAGAGAAT
>CAZOZM010000075.1:0-1495 GCA_964584255.1 uncultured Lachnoclostridium sp.
GGTGTGATTTTGCTTGGATATACAGTGGTATTCCTTTTGATGACCGTCTTTTGGGAATGGATATCGGCAGGAGGCATGTTATATGCGGGAAAAGGAGGTAGAGATGAAAAAAGGTATCATGTATCTTAGGATGCTCTTGAAACGGCAGATGAAAAAGGGCTCGATTTATCTGATTCTGGCTGCCATATTTGCATCTACATTTTTTATCCGTCATGCAGCGGTGCATTATACGATTGATGTAAAGATTGGATTTTGTATGGAAGAGCAGAAGGACGTGATGGTGCAACGCATACAAATGGCGATGGAGGAGCACAGGGGACTGGTACGTTTTGTATGTTACGATGGGGAAGCGGATTTAAAGAGGGCGGTGCAGCGCGGAGAAGTTTACGCAGGATATTTCTTTACCGGGGAATTTGATAGCACAAGGGATGTGGACTGTATGGAAGGCAGTGTGCGGGTTTTTGCGCAGCCGGAGAGCTTTGTGCCTAAGGTGGCAAATGAGCTTGTATTCTCCTATATCATGCAGGAATATGCCTATCGGATTTTGCAGGAATGTACGACAGAGGTGCTTTGGTTTACAGAGGATGCAGAAGAGACGGAGACTGTTTTGCGGGAGTGTTATGAAGAGAATCTGACCAATGGAAGTACCTTTTCGGTGGAATATTCCGGAAATAAAGAGAGGCAAACGTCTTCCGTGGAGCTGGATGTGTTTGATTATCTGACGCCGGTAGCCAGAGGAATCGCTGCAACATTGATTTTTTTGGCGGGACTGTGCGGAGCATTGCTTTATTACCAGGACAGGGAGAATGGTGTCTTTTCAAGAATGACGATTTACCAAAGAGAGCTTTTCTGTCTGGCAGAAATCCTTCTCCCCGTCCTTCTAAGCGGAATCACGACCTACCTATGCTTTTTGTGCACCGGTATATGGGAGCTGACGTGGGAGACATGCCTTCATATGGCTGAATATCTCCTGCTAGTGACGCTCTATTGCGATGTGCTTCGTCTCTTTGTGCGAAGGAAAATCGTATTCTTAATGCTGATTCCGGTTTTTTTGATGGCATCCCTGCTATTTTGTAATGTATTTGTCAATCTGTCCTCCTTTGTTCCTGCACTGGATGTGATTTCAAGGCTTCTTCCACCCGGCTATTTTTCCTGATTTTACCGAAAATCACTAAATCACCTTGAGAAGTATGCCGAAATAAGTTATAATAGACATAATGATGACGGGATTTTTTGATTTTCCGGGATGGAAAATAAGAATAAAACATGGAAATAGATGACAGGAAGCTTGTATACAAGGATAGGAAGAAGTGGAGGATTGTTTATGGAGAAAAAAAAGAGGCTGCTGACAGGCG
The DNA here is from genome assembly GCA_964584255.1 of uncultured Lachnoclostridium sp. Lineage (GTDB taxonomy): Bacteria > Bacillota > Clostridia > Lachnospirales > Lachnospiraceae > UBA3775. The sequence continues at coordinate 1,356 of CAZOZM010000075.1, forward strand.
GTTTGATAGTGATGGCTTTACTTGCCATTGTTATGCTTGGGATGAAGGTGCTTCCGAAGGCGAATGCCGGACAGAGCATGTTAGATAGTGCGAGAACGATTCGGCCGGGTGTGACGACCGTATCACCGGGAGGTTATTAT
>CAZOZM010000076.1:0-1488 GCA_964584255.1 uncultured Lachnoclostridium sp.
GGCTTATATATGCCCTTTTTGAGCGTGATTTTGCCCTTATTTAGCGTTTTTATGTTTTAACCCTAACAAGTCTACACTAAAGCATTTAAAAGCCGAATATGAGCCATACAGTGCGATTTAGTTAAAGGATATAGGGTATAAAAATATGTGTAGTGGCAGTCGTATGTTTTTGAAAAATAATATCAAAACAATTCTCAAACCCTTATAAATTCATGGAAGTGTAATTTTTACACATCCGGAAGTGTAATTTTTACATTTCAAGAAGTGAAGATTTTACACATCAAGAAGTGTAATTTTTACCCACGAAATATAACCATAGAAATATAACCAGTTAAGTATAATCAATCTATCTTTCAGGACTGAATGAAGGATTGATAAAAAACTCATATACTCAATTCTTTACTTGTCACAAAAGGGAAGTTGATGTATAATAAAAAATGATGATGCAGAAAGAGAGGTGTATAATCATGTCTGAAGATGTTAAAAGACTAAATGTAGTGCTCAGTTCTGATTTACATAGAGAATTGAAAGTTGCAGTTGCCAAGCAAGGTAACACAATAGGACAGTTTGTTGCAGAAGCCATTAAGGAAAAATTAGAAAGTCAGGAGAAGGATGTAAATGACAGATAATGGATTTATTGTCCAGTCTGCTATTCCTGAACGATTATATGTTAAGATTTACCATGATTTTTTAGATACAACTATTGTGAATGGTAAAGAAAAAATGGTGTTTATTCTGCTAAAGCGGTACTTGAATTTTAAACACGATGAAAGCGGTATTGCCGGAGAAGTCTATCCTACGTTGGAAACACTATCTAAGCAAGCCGGTATGAGCCGAAAAACAGTTGCGGATATTATCAAGAAATTGGAAACAAAAGGATTGATAGAAGTTAAGCAGCAAGGACTGAATAGACCAAACATATATACTTTAAAGGATTTTAGCGGTATATGGAAATCAAAGACAGAAGAAGAACTGAAAGAAGCTGTAGAATCATATGATAATGACATTGAAGATTTTGTGATGATACAGAAGCTCCGAAGTAAAGGGTGGAAAATCACGAAAGAAAAAGAGCCTGATAAGCTATCAGCCGACCAAAGCATAGATAACGAATCAAGCACTAATAAAAATCATATTTATAAAGATAATGATACAGCAAAACAGTCAAAAAGTCAAGAGAAATACACGATTGAGCAAGTAAAAGTGTTTTATGATTATGAAATTATGATAGCCGACCGACCGACTTATAAAACAGATGTAGATGCAGTGATTGATATATTGTACGATACATTGAACACAACAAAGGACACTATTAGAGTGCAGGGCGAGGACAAGCCGGCAGCGGTTGTTATTTCAAAATTGATGAAGCTGTACTATTCTGATATATTCTATGCGATTGAAAAATATAATGAACAGACTGAACGAATAAAAAATCCAAAATCATATATGCTTACACTACTGTATGGAGCGAGAGAACAGTCAACACTTGAC
>CAZOZM010000077.1:0-1463 GCA_964584255.1 uncultured Lachnoclostridium sp.
TGTTAGAGAAGATGAAAGAGATGATTGCAGAGCAGTTAGGAGTAGAGGCAGAGAATGTAACAGAGAACTCTTCTTTTAAAGAGGATCTGGGTGCAGATTCCCTGGATTTATTTGAACTGGTAATGGCATTAGAGGATGAATACTCTGTAGAGATTCCGGCAGAGGATTTACAGAATCTGCTGACTGTTGGTGATGTTATGAATTATCTGAAGGATAAGGGTGTGGAAGCATAATGAAAACAAGAGTGACAGAACTCTTAGGAACACAGTATCCGCTGATTCAGGGTGGAATGGCATGGGTGGCAGAGCATCATCTGGCAGCTGCTGTTTCAGAGGCAGGCGGTCTTGGCCTGATTGGCGGAGCCAGTGCTCCAGGCGAGGTGGTTCGCGAGGAGATCCGCAAGGCGAGAGAGCTGACAAAAAAGCCGTTTGGTGTCAATGTCATGCTGATGAGTCCCCATGCGGATGATGTGGCAAAGGTTGTTGTCGAGGAAGGCATTCAGGTGGTAACAACCGGAGCCGGAATTCCAAGCAAATATATGGGCATGTGGAAGGAAGCCGGGGTAAAAGTGATTCCGGTGGTTGCTTCTGTTGCACAGGCAAGACTGATGGAGCGCGCGGGTGCGGATGCTGTAGTTGCAGAAGGAATGGAATCTGGCGGCCATATTGGTGAGACAACAACGATAGCATTAGTTCCGCAGGTGGTAGATGCTGTGTCAATTCCGGTCATTGCTGCGGGCGGTATCGCAGACGGCAGAGGTGTAGCAGCTGCTTTTATGCTGGGTGCAGAAGGCGTTCAGATCGGAACTCGTTTTGTTGTTTCGAAAGAATCTATTGTACATGCAAATTACAAAGAGCGGGTGATCAAAGCTAAGGATATTGATTCCGTAGTGACGGGTGTCAGCCATGGTCATCCGGTCAGATGTCTGCGGAATAAAATGACCCGTGAATACTTAAAGCTTGAAAAAGAAGGAAAGTCCTTTGAAGAGTTGGAATACCTGACACTCGGAGCTCTGCGGAAAGCCGTGATGGAAGGTGATATCGAAAAAGGAACGGTAATGGCAGGTCAGATTGCAGGTCTGATTAAGAAAGAAGAAAGCTGCAAAGAGATTGTAGAAGAGATGATGGGAGAGGCAGCAAGGCTGCTGAAGAGATAGTCCTGAATCAAAAGTAAGAGGTACGCTATGAGTAAAATTGCATTTATTTTCCCAGGACAGGGCGCGCAGGTATGCGGCATGGGCCAGGAGTTTTATGAACAGACTGAAACCGGAAAAGAAATTTTTGATAAAGCATCCGAGCTGTTAGGATTTTCTGTACCGGATTTGTGTTTTGAGAAAAATGAAAAGCTGGATTTAACAGAATATACGCAGCCGGCAATGGTAACAGCCAGTATCGCGATGACTCGTGTATGGATAGAGCGCACCGGTATCAAACCGGATGTGACAGCGGGCTTAAGTCTGGGAG
>CAZOZM010000078.1:0-1431 GCA_964584255.1 uncultured Lachnoclostridium sp.
TGCTCCAAGATGGATCACTGCACCACCGGCGGTACTCTTCTGAATCAGAAATTCACTCCGGAAGCAGTTGCTGGTCAGGAAGGTATTGATAACCTCGCTGCTATGATTCGTTCCTACTTTGCAATGGACGGACATCATGTACAGTTCAACATCATTGACCGTGATACTCTGATCAAAGCACAGCAGAATCCGGAAGATTACAAAGAACTGATCGTTCGTGTAGCCGGCTACAGTGACTACTTCCGTAACCTGTCCAAACAGTTACAGGATGAAATCATTGACAGAACCGAGCAGGAATTCGGCGGATGCGGATGCTGCTAATCTAAAAAATATAGGAGACCTTCTTTTGAGGGTCTCCTTTTTGTATCGCTGTTATTCAAAAGCTCTATCACGCATTTTCTTTTTTGTCAAAAATCAGTGCTAATACAATGCCCAGCACTCCGGCTATCAATTTATTCGCCATATAAGCGGTAACCCAGAAAGAAGGCACCAAGGACGCTACAAAGGCCATCTGACCGCCTACCACATAAGCTCCTGCTACAGAAAATGCCGCATTGATAATTTTTCCCCGCCGATCCATCTTAGAAAACAGCGGAAGCATTGCAAGACTCTGTGTACAGCTCAAAAAAAGTCCGACAACCGATTCATTGTTTACTCCTAAAAAGGCTCCCAGCTTTTCGATTGGCTTTTTTAAATGATCCAATGCGATATGAGAAAGTACCAGGCCGCCGCAGGCCATAATCACCATCCGAAGCACCATATAAAGCATTTCTGAAACTAATGCATTATCCACCAGAGCATACTCTGGCACGAAAACTCCAAATATCGTAATTCCAAAAAACAGAAAACTAATCACACGAATCAGATTGCCAAATACAATTAATACAGCGGTCGTCTGTCGAGGAAGGATAAGGAATGCCACAATTAAAACCACACACTGAAGCAGAACCGGGATCATATTGAGAAGTATTTCCTGAAACGAAAGCCCCAGTAAAAAGCCGCCAATAAGTAAGCCGGCCGGTAATGCAATCAGACCAAAGATAAAGCCCCGCATCAGCTCTGGAATCTCCTCCTTTTTCACCGCTGCTAAAAAAACCGGCAGCTGATAGCCAATGGTTGCACCCAGACCGCCAGATACCATAGCACCGGTAAACACGGCCAACGCTGCTGAAGCAGCCAATCTCTGCGCCACAGCCAGCGCTCCCATATCCGGTGCAAGAAGACAGCCTATCACCAGGGAAGGATCAAAGGGAAGATGTTCTGCTGCCAAGGCAATCGCATCTGCATGTGTTTGTACAAAGGAAATGCCAATCGCATAAAAACCAACCGTAGACATTGCCAGACCGCCCATGGTTGCCAGTCCTTTTTCAAAATCCGGTATCAGTCCCCATTTGCCGCCCAACATCTCGTCCACTAAACCTAAGGCTGCAA
>CAZOZM010000079.1:0-1423 GCA_964584255.1 uncultured Lachnoclostridium sp.
ATTATGCGTTCAAATTATGCATATAGGTTCTTTTGATAATGAGCCAGCAAGTGTTTCTCTTATGGATACTTATTTAGAACAGAATGGATATGTGAATGACATAAACAAGGACAGATTGCACCACGAAATTTATATGTCAGATGCAAGAAAGGTTGCACCGGAAAAATGGAAAACGGTAATTAGACATCCGATTAAGAAAGCGTAAAATTCCAATGTGTTAAACACAAGAAAATTACAGTTAGTGGAGGTATAAAATAAATGAAGCATGATTTATGTGTAAAAATGGATGATGGTATTCTTAATATCCGAGTAGGTGCAATTATAATGAAAGATGATAGATTTCTTATGGTAGAGAATGATCGTTTTGACCATATGTACTCTGTGGGAGGAAGAATAAAATTCGGCGAGACTGCAGAAGAAGCTGTACAGCGAGAGGTTTTTGAAGAAACAGGTGTAAAAATGGAAATAGATAGGCTTGGCTTTATTCATGAAAACTTTTTCCCGGGAGACTCATTGATGAAACAAGGGAATATGGTTCATGAGCTCTCTTTCTTTTTCTATATGAAGGTACCATCTGATTTTGAGCCTGTATGTAACAGTTTTACAGAGGATGGAAATAAGGAGCATTTGGTATGGATTAGAGCAGACCACAATAAAAAATACTATCCGGAATTTTTTAAAACAGAACTTGCCAATCCATCTAAAGAAGTGAAACATTATGTAACTCGTAATGTGTAAGAGTAAAATGCGGATTTAAGGAGACGGAATTATGGCATCAAGCAAAATATATTTAGACTATGTTTTAGAACAATTATCAGATTTAGAGGAAATTACATACCGAGCAATGATGAGAGAATTTATAATTTATTATCGTAGCAAAATTGTAGGTGGTATCTATGATGATAGGTTGCTTGTAAAACCTGTTAAATCAGCTGTTTTGCTTATGCCGGATGCAATTTATGAATGTCCATATGAAGGGGCAAAAGAAATGTTATTGATTGATGATGTTGATAATAAGGAATTTTTAGCAGAATTGTTTCATGCTATGTATGAGGAGTTACCAACTCAAAAACTGAAAAAGAAGAAATAAACAATGTCTTAATGTGATAAGCTAATAGTGAAAGTCGCACCACTGGTGCGAGAAATGGAAGTGCTGATTGTATGAAAAGAATGAAATTGCCGGATATGAACCGTTGGTAGATGATTTAAAGAATACTACTTGAAATGTAATGACAAAAGCGTTACAATTAAAGCGATAGGAGGTGCTGAATCATGGAGAAAACAGCAACATTAAATTTAAGAGTAAATCCTACTGTGAAAGGTCGTGCAGAAGAAGTATTATCAAGACTTGGCATACCAATGTCTACCGCAATAGATATGTATTTAAATCAAATTTCTCTTACTGGTGGTATTCCTTTTGCGG
>CAZOZM010000080.1:0-1373 GCA_964584255.1 uncultured Lachnoclostridium sp.
GTTCAATTCGGTAAATAGTACCGTTTGATTCTAAGCGGATCTGTCCTTCGTAGGTTCCGCTGTCTTCCCAGGGTTCATAGCGGGAATAGGTGTCAGTTTTGGCAGCACGACCGCGGAGACGTTCGATACCGAACAGCATGCTGCGAATAAAGGTATGGATCGTGGATTTACCGGCTTCATTTTTTCCATAGACGATGTTAAGTCCGTCCTGAAAGGTAATGTCGGTGTTGTGGAATTTTCCAAATCCGCTGATGTATAGATCAAGTATCCGCATACAGACTAGCTCCTTTCATCGGTAGTCAAAAGAAGGGCATGGATGCCATAAAACAGAGCCTTTTTTTCCACCGGACTCATATCCGGCTTTTCTAAGGCACGAATATAGAAGCCGATCATATCGCTTGGGTGTTCGGCGAAGAGCGCACTGAAATCGTACTGTGGTTCCGTTTCATCCAAAATGTCGGCAATTCGGTAGCGAAGCTGCAGAGCATCCAGCTCAAAGGTAATTTCCGGATCACGCTGTCCGCGAATCTTAAAACGGTAAATATGATCGGCACCGCGCTGTTCGATTTCGCGGGAAATCTTCTGATACAGCTCTGTATTGGTGGTGGCCGGAGTAACACTGATAATCAGTGGAATATAACGGATGCGGGCCATCGGAATAAATTCCAGTTTGATGACTTCCCTGGCAGCCGGATGAATCTCTCCGTAAAAAATGCCGTGATTTCCGGTTTCTGTCTTATCCAGAGGTTCCGGTGAACCGCAGTAGGCCATTTTTCGTTCAGCCAAAATTTCAGGCTTGTGAATATGTCCAAGTGCGATATAGCTGTAGCCGGAGGAAGCCAGTGCAGCTCGGTCAATCGGAATGTGATTCGCATCCCCGCCGTGTCCCAGCAGAATGTGAATTCGTCCGTCATCCGGCGCCTGTGTCCGGTTGAGCCGGGCTTCTGTAATCTCTGCGGAATAATAGCTGAAGCCAGTAATTTCTGTATTGATGTCTTCAAAATAGACCGAATCAAAATCTGGACTGTCTAAATAAGTGACATTAGAACACCAGGAAAAGCTTAACAAAGCAGAGCTTTTTCGGATCCGATCATGATTGCCGGCGATGATAATGACTCGTATTTGCGGAATTGTGGAAAACAGGTAATTTACCTCTTTCAGATCCTTTTGAAGCGGCTGGCGATGGAATAGATCGCCTGCAATAAAAAGACAATCCACGTTGAGCGCTCTGGCTTTTTCGATGATAGCAGCAAAGGTTTCACGGATGTCTCTAGCCCGTTCTCTGCTCCATGGTTTGTCGCTGTCCGGAGACATTCCCCAGTGGACATCGCCAGTATGGATAAACTTCAAGTTTGTTCCCCCCTAACCAAAAG
>CAZOZM010000081.1:0-1368 GCA_964584255.1 uncultured Lachnoclostridium sp.
GTTGATTTTCCGCCTATTTCTTGTAAAAGTTTAGAGCAATTTAGGTGTATAGTCAAGTGCAAAAAGGACGATTCGCGGATTCCGCCCGCAAACCGTCCTAATCTGTTCTTAAAATTCCATCTTTCCATCTGCTGCAAGATGATAGCCATCAATCTCCTTGTTGGAGGCCATGCTTCCATCTGCCTCAAAATAGTACCAGACACTCGGAGACATCTGATACCAGCCCACCGTCATCGCTCCGGCTGAACCCATATAATAGGTTTTTCCGTCCAGCTCAAGCCAACCTGTCTGCATCTGTCCGTCCAGATTCATATAGTACCATTTTCCATTTAACTCAAGCCAGCCTGTTTTCATACTGCCGGCCGTATCAAAATAATACCAGGTTCCGTTGATATAGCGCCAGCCACTCATTGCTTCCATACCATTCTGATCAATGTATTTCCAGCCGTCTGCTGCCTGATACCAGCCGCTTCCCGCATTCTGACCGGACTGATTCGCCGAAACCAATGCTGAGGTCACATACTCGCCGCTCTTGCGGTAAATTGCATCCTCACTGTCCTTTGACATGGCACGCACTTCATAATAATAACCGCCCTGTGCCGGAAGATACGCACTTAAATCTACGCTTGTTCCACGCAGCGTAAGCGTCGTAATATAGGTGCCGTCTCCTCGATATAGCTTCACCTGATAAGCAGTCGCATAAGCAACCGGATCCCAGAGTGCTGTTTTCTGCTCCGCATCACTCCAGCCGGCCTTCGCTGTTTTTCCAAGCTGCACGACTGGATAGTAGGCTGCTTTTAAAAACATGCCGCCGTCAGCTTCACGCCAATAGGTCATAAATTTTCCCTGATTAATCTGAATCGAATCTCTGTCATAGTAATAGGAAAATTCATAACCGGCTTCCGGTTCCAGATGAATTCCGACTGTAACCCGTTCTCCCGGCTCCCATTGACTGGAATCTACACTCCAATCTGCACTTTTTACCGTATAACCAGTTCCATCCGGAAGGATAGCTGGTTCCAAAACTACACCTCCCTGTGCATCATAACGATACTGGAAGGTCACACCAAGACCGGACACCGCTGTATCCGCATAAGCAGATTCTGCAGCCCCAAAGGACAGAAACAGTACCGCTGCTGCAAGCCCGAGCCTTTTTCTTTCCTTCTTCAACATACTAATCCCTCTCTTCTCCCGATCTGCCGTGCCCCCACCCGGCAAAAAGCTTACTTTTGTTCTGACCTTATTATAAAACGCGCCTTCCCAGAGCGTCAACTTACGATATTCTTTAGAATCTTTTAACTCCCGTTTGCAGCTGCATATTTTTTATAAATTTCAAAAAAATCAGCCTCTTTTTCACAGGATATTGTC
>CAZOZM010000082.1:0-1333 GCA_964584255.1 uncultured Lachnoclostridium sp.
AAAAACTACCTCGATACCGTCCTTGAGCTTCCGACAGGTATCAAAACCAAGGACGTTTACTCCGTTGCAAAGGCGAGAAAAATTCTCGACGAGGATCACGACGGTCTTAAAAAGGTTAAGGAAAGAATACTCGAATATATCGCCGTAAAGCAGTTAGCCCCCGACCTCAAGGGGCAGATTCTCTGCCTTATCGGTCCTCCCGGCGTCGGAAAATCCTCCGTTGCCGTGTCCGTCGCTCGTGCGTTGGGCAGAAAATTTGTCAGAGTTTCGCTCGGCGGTGTCCGTGACGAGGCTGATATCCGCGGTCACAGAAAAACCTACGTCGGTGCAATGCCCGGAAGAATCATCTCTGCGATAACTCAGGCAAAATCCGAGAATCCCGTAATTCTTCTCGACGAAATCGATAAGCTTACCTCAAACGCCCAAGGCGACCCTGCGGCGGCCCTTCTCGAGGTTCTCGACAGCGAGCAGAATAAGGCGTTCCGTGACCACTATATCGAAATTCCGGTCGATATCTCTGATTGCATTTTCATTGCAACGGCAAATCAGGCGGATACCATTCCGCATGCCCTATACGACAGAATGGAAATAATCAATCTTCCGTCGTATACCTCCAACGAAAAGCTCTCGATTTTCAAAAATCATCTCTTCCCGAAACAGCTCAAACGCCACGGTCTTAACCGCCGTATCGTTAAAATCTCCGATGATGCTGTCCGTGAGCTTATCGAGTTTTACACCAAGGAAGCCGGCGTTCGTACCCTTGAAAGACAAACGGCGTCGCTCTGCCGTAAAATCGCAATGCGGATTGCCGAGGGCAAGCAGAAAACCTTTACCGTTACTCCCGAAAAGATAAGAGAGCTTCTCGGTGCAAGACGAATAAAGCCGGATGCAATGCTTGACGAGCCGACAGTCGGCGTGGTAAACGGTCTTGCGTGGACGGAGCTTGGCGGAGAAATGCTCCAGGTCGAGGTTCAAAGCTTTGACGGCACGGGCAAGGTTGAGCTTACAGGTAAGCTCGGCGAGGTAATGCAGGAGTCCGCAAAGGCGGCCGTAAGCTATATAAGAAAGAATGCCGAAAAACTCGGTATCGATAAAGAGTTTTACAAAAAGCTCGATATACATATTCACGTTCCCGAGGGAGCAGTCCCCAAGGACGGCCCGTCGGCCGGTGTTACAATGATAAGTGCCATAACCTCCGAGCTTTCGGGAATTCCGGCACGAAACGACGTCGCAATGACAGGCGAAATCACCCTTACCGGGCGTGTGCTTCCGATCGGCGGACTTCCCGAAAAATCAATGGCGGCATACCGCAACGGAATAAGAACCATAATTA
>CAZOZM010000083.1:0-1282 GCA_964584255.1 uncultured Lachnoclostridium sp.
CGATTGACCGCAACAGATGCGGGTTACTGCTTACATAGTTGGCTCGCACAAAAAAGGTTGCTTTTACATCATATTTCTCTAATACATAAAGGAGAGGATTTAAAGCCTGGTCTGTTCCCCAGTCATCAAAGGTCAAAAATAATACCGGATCTTCTGTAAATCTCCCCGTCTTATCCAGACTGCTGATCTCTGCTTTTGTAAATCCTGGAAGCACTGGAGACTTATCCACCGAAGAATTGCCCACATACCGGGCCGCAATATAGTCAAAGCGTTCTGATTCCTCCGTCATATCTGTCAAAACGTTCCGCTCCATCGATATCTCACAGTCTTTCCTATCCGCCGTCAGCTGGTAGCAAAATTCTGACTTCATCAGTTCCCGGCAGGTTTTCACCCGATATCTGCTGTCTTCTGCAATCTCTCCTGTTTCTCTGTCATACCAGGCAATGGGATCTACAAAATACTCAAATACAGCCTCTGCCAGAGAGCCACATACCGTCTCACCACGATACCCCTTCTTCAGAGCCTGATCCTGCTCATAAAAATTCCCATTAAAATAAACCATAGATCCACGTGTAAGATGTATGGACGCAAAATCATTTTCCATCACAGTCGGGATATCGTTTATCTCCATGGACTTATGTTTGGACTGCGTCATATAAAACCCACTTCCAGCCATCTGCATTCCCATTGCAGAAACAGCTTCCATTACTTCCGGTTCCGGTTCTTCATAAGGGAAAAAAACGGTAGAAGCTTCTACACCATAACGCCATTTTATATAAGTCCTGCTGGAATGCAGATAGCGCATGACAGATTCAAAGTCCTGTGGGTAAGAGTTATTCTCTACATAAGCAATTCCCAACTCGTTCCCGGCCTTCAGAATTTCTTCAATCTGTTCCTGAGAATTCTGAAGTTCCTCATAAGTGGCAAAAAAAGTGCCTGTACTCTTTCTTTCAGACAGACGGTTCACTACATCCAACATAACTGGATGATTCTTTATCCCATAAAAAAGAAATGACATGGCTTTCTCTGTCGTATATACATAAGATACTGGTTCTGCCAGAGAACCCTGGTTTTGCTTACGCAAAAACTCGATCTGTTCTTCTTCCAACGCTTCTGTTTTTCCATGGGCTGCCATCATACGACCTGTATCCCACACTTCAAATCCTACATTCGCTATTGTTTCCAGCGCCTGCTCTAAATACTCCACACTTCGTTCATCTGAAAGATCAAAGCCGTAAAGTGCTCCTTTAAATGGCGAAGATGGATTGTTCTTCTCCGGTGC
>CAZOZM010000084.1:0-1258 GCA_964584255.1 uncultured Lachnoclostridium sp.
GGGATTCGAGCGCGGGGTCCTTCCAATAGGCGACTGGTCAATATCGATTACTTTATCGAGCTGTTCGATTCCCAGAATACCCTGATGTTTTCCCGGAATCGTTCTTGCTCTGTTCAAATCTCTTGCCAGACGTTTGTATAAAATCTCATTCACCAAAGAGCTCTTACCAGAACCAGAAACACCGGTAACACAGGTAAAGACTCCGGTTGGAATTTTCACGTTTACTTTCTTTAAATTGTTTTCCTCCGCACCTTTTATCGTCAGATAGCCTGTTGGTTTTCTTCTGAACTCTGGTACCGGAATCTGCATTTTACCGCTTAAATATTGTCCCGTTACGGATTTCTCCACCTGCATAATTTCTTCTGCAGTGCCTTGTGCAACAACTTGTCCACCATGCGAACCAGCTCCTGGTCCAATATCCACAATATGGTCTGCTGCCAGCATGGTATCCTCATCATGTTCTACCACAATCAGCGTATTTCCCATATCTTTCAGATTTTTTAATGCGGCAATCAATTTATCATTGTCCCGCTGATGCAGTCCTATACTCGGTTCATCCAGAATGTAGCACACCCCCACTAATCCGGAACCTATCTGTGTTGCCAGGCGGATTCTCTGTGCTTCTCCACCGGATAAAGTTCCAGTTGCCCTGGATAATGCCAGATAATCTAAACCAACTTCTATCAGAAATCCAACTCTTGCACGAATCTCCTTCAAAATCTGTTTTCCAATTAATTCCTGCTGTTTCGACAGATTCATATTTCCAACAAATTCATGCAGATTTTTAATTGACATAGAAGTAATCTCATAAATATTTTTATCGCATACGGTAACTGCAAGCGACTCTTTTTTCAATCTCATTCCCTTACATTCTTTGCAGGGGGTAATTCTCATAAAACTCTCGTATTCCTGCTTCGTAATATCAGAAGCCGTTTCACGATATTTACGCCCAACATTTTTAATCAGTCCCTCAAATGCAACCGGATATACTCCTTCCCCCCGCTGCCCTTTGTAATAAACCGTAACTTTCTTACCATCTGTACCATGGACAATAACCCTTCTGGCTTCCTCAGACAGTTCTCCAAAAGGTGTGTCCAGACTAAAATGATACTCTTTGGCAAGTGCCAGCAGAATCGCATTGGTAAAACTGCCTTCACTGCCGCTGGACTGCCATCCCATAACACTGATTGCACCCTCGCTGATGCTGAGCTTTTTATCCGGAATCATCAAATCCACATCAAATTCCATTTTATAACCA
>CAZOZM010000085.1:0-1255 GCA_964584255.1 uncultured Lachnoclostridium sp.
ATGGTAGCTTTGATGGTCAGAATCATACAGTAAAGAACTTTACTATAACACGTACTGATAATGAACTTTATACAGGTTTATTCGGTTACTTAGCTGATGGTGCTTCTGTAAAGAATCTTATCGTTGAAAATGCTATTGTAACAGGTGCTAATATGGTTGCTGTAATTGCTCCTGCTGTTTATAGTGAATCTTCTGTAGAAAATTGTCATGTTATTGATTGTACAGTAATTGGTAATAAGAAAGTAGGTTCTGTAGTTGGTTACTCCGAAAATTCTTCTGTAAAGGATTGTTCTGCAACAAACGTAAATGTTTACTGTGCAAATGCTGACGTTGATCAATCTGGTGAAATCGTAGGATATGTAAATGCTGGTTCTACAGTAGAAAACAACTATGCAACAAACGTAAATGTTTACAGAAATACTACTATTACTACACCTATCGCAAATGGCGTTGTACAGAATGCTGCTGGCGAATACTTGATTTCTAATGCTACTGGTTTACAGTGGTTTGCAGCTCAGGTTAATGAACAGAAAAATACTTTCTTAGGAAAAACTGTTGCTTTAACAGCAGATGTTGATTTAGCAGGTATTGATTGGACACCTATCGGTAACGATCGTACTACAATCTTTGCTGGTACTTTCAACGGTAATGGTCATACAATTAAAAATCTTACCGTTAACGATGGTCACAGAATTAATGCTATTAGTGGTGTAGGTTTCTTTGGCTGGTTAAACGGTTATGTTAACAATGTAGTATTTGATAATGCTACAGTAAATGGTTCTCACAATGTAGGTGTACTCGCTGGTTATCAGCAGTATGGTCAGATCAAAAACGTTACTGTTAAAAATTCTACTGTAACAGGTACACATTTGAACGATGATCTTTGTGGAGATAAGATTGGTGGTATTGTAGGTGTATCTTACAATGTAAATCACAATGATGCTACTAACACAGATGTTGATATGATTAACTGTAAAGTTGAAAATACTACTGTTAATGGTGGTCGTGACACAGGTAAGATTGCCGGTGCTGCAGTAGAGTTAAACAATAGATTTGCTGATTGTGAAGCTAATAATGTAACACTTGGAACAACAGCTGGCTGTACAGGTGCTAATATTGGTGCTTGCTTAAATGGTCTTGTTGGTCGTGATATCTAATCGTTATTATTAGATTAAAATAAACACAAAGTCCTCTCCCCTTGGGGAGGGGCAATCAAAGGGTATAAATTCGTTTGTGCCTTTTGATTGCTCAGGCA
>CAZOZM010000086.1:0-1251 GCA_964584255.1 uncultured Lachnoclostridium sp.
GTAGCAAAGGAGGTTCCGGGAATTATCTTAGAAAATTGTGCTTCCGGCGGACATAAGTTAGAACCATTGATGATGAGTCTTTGTTCAATGGCATCATTCTCAGATGCGCATGAATGTGAGGAGATACCGATTATTGCGGCAAATCTACATCGTGCGATTTTGCCGAGACAGAGTCAGATATGGGCTGTGATTCGCAAGACAGACAGCGTAAAGAGGATTGCATATTCGATAGCGAATACCTTCCTTGGAAGAATGTGTCTGTCCGGTGATGTGACAGAATTGAGCGATGCGCAGTGGAAGGCGATTGATGACGGTATGGCATTCTACCAAAAGATTGCACCAATAATCAAAGAAGGATATACGCATCGTTATGGTCCAAAGATTACAAGTGAAAGACATCCACAGGGCTGGCAGGGCGTAGTCAGAATCGGGGAAAACGGAGAAGCCTATGCTTTGATTCATATGTTCTACGGAGAGAAGCCTGACTATATTGAAATCGAGCTTCCGAAAGATTGTCCGACAGACGTTGCAGATGTTTATTCGGATAATGAGGTTGAAGTACGTATGGAAGGACATACATTGAAGGTTCCTACCTCAGAAGATATGAAGGCAGTAGCCGTGTTATTAAAATAAAGCGACAGGGAAGGGCATTCCCGGATGAATGAAAGAAATAAAACAGAAGGAGAAAGAAGAATGAAGTTTTATATCAGACCTTATACGGTAGATTGGAAGAATGAGGAGTCCGATAGTCTGCATTTGGAATATAGCTATGACAAGGAAGAGTGGTATGCACTCAATGGTGATAACGGAATATTGTATGCACAAGCTGGTTCGAAGCGCATGGAAGCACCACAGATTATTCGTACCGGAGAGGGATTTGCCATTTATGCAAGGGATGCAGAGGACGCAGATAAGGTATTTGCATATACCTCAGATGATTTGATTTACTATAGCGAGGAAGCTGTGATGGATGCAAAGGATGCAAGCGAATATCAGGGTGTTTCTGAGATTCTTGAAGTGTCTAAGGAAGAGTTAGAGGTATTGCAGGCAGCCTTTGGAAAGCCGGAGGAAGTGGTTATTGCGTCAGTGGAAGAAGTAACAGTGGAAGTGGCAAAGGGAGAGACACCGGTACTTCCTGAAACCGTAGAAGTGACTTATTCAAATGGTGAAAAGGAAAGAAAACGCGTAACATGGGGCACGGCAGATACACAGACTGTGGGTGAGAAAGAGATTTGTGGTACTGTCTATGAG
>CAZOZM010000087.1:0-1250 GCA_964584255.1 uncultured Lachnoclostridium sp.
TCCCATGATTTGTTCGTCACAAACCACAGTGTACATAGCGCACGATTGTAGTATAGCATAGATTCTTCAAATCGACTAGCAAAAAATTAAAAAATTTGTAAATTTAGCGACTCATTAACTTTTCTGCTTTTCCCCATCATTTATCTCGTCAGTTTTGACAAATATAATGTCAGAATATATTGCATAATCCACGCAAAATCCACTCTTTCAACCGAATTTGCAGCAACAACTGTGTATGTTTCTATTAAATTGCCATTCAGATAATAAGATACCTCTCCAACCTTCTCTCCTGCCTTCACCGGTGCCGTCAGTTCCTTGACGAAATTTGTCTTTACTTCTATGGTATCTTCTTCGCATAACAGGTAGGGCAGAGATTCTTCTATTGGCTGCTCCAGAGTCGCCTCTATGTATGCCATCTCATAAGGTGTTGCCTTTTCTCCTGTAATTCCCTCTTTTACCAGAATTTTGTCAAACTGCTTCTTTTCATAGATATCACAATAAAAATATTTCTCCATTCCGTAGGCCGCCAGTTTTTTCATATCACTCCATTTATAGGTTTTATGATTTGGCCACCCACAGGCAAGTAAAGCTACGGTAAAGGTCCTGCCTTCACTTTCCACAGCTCCTACATAGCAATAACCCGCCTGATTGGTAAAACCTGTTTTACCAGAAACCGCTTCGTCCATCATATCCAGAAAAAGGTTGTGATTGGTGCAATGGAAATTTCTGTTCCCACTGCTATCCGTAAAGCTGTACTCTCTTGTCTGAGTAATCTGAAGAAACTGCTCTTTTGCAGGAGATTCTTTGATGCAGTATGCCATAATTCTTGCCAAATCAGTTGCTGTGGTAGCATGTTTCTGTCCGGTATCATTCCGACTGGCATCCAGACCATTGGGTGTAATAAAACAAGTGTCATAGCAGCCAATATCTCTTGCCTTCTGATTCATCATAACTGCAAATTCTTCCACACTGCCGCCCACTGCTTCCGCAATGGCTACCGCCGAATCATTGTGGGACTCTAACATCAGCGAATACAACAAATCTCTCAGTCGGTATTTTTCTCCCTGTTTCATGGCTAATTTCACTTTCGGCATACTTGCCGCATAAGAAGAAACCTCTACCTCTTGTTCCAGATTGCCATATTCCAAGGTCAAAATGCAGGTCATAATTTTCGTTGTGCTTGCCATGGGCAATACTTCTTTTTCATTTTTGCCATACAAAACCCTTCCCGTATCAGCATCCATAAGTAC
>CAZOZM010000088.1:0-1217 GCA_964584255.1 uncultured Lachnoclostridium sp.
ATTTTTCAGTTCTTCATACCGTTCTTCAATATCGCCTTCTTTCACCTCGATATCAACTGCAACAGCCATAATATTTATCATTTCATGGTCGATGCGGCAATGAAGCGTACTCAGAATCTCTAATTTTCTTTCATAAGAATCTGCATCCAGAAATTCCAACACCAGAGGATCTATATTCAATTCTTCCTGTTCTTCCTTTTCTAAAGCAAAACTTCCCGGCGCATTCTGCTGTGATTTGGTCTGTATCTTCCAATCTTCCTGCAACTGTGTTTCCTGTGTTTTTTGTGTTTCTTCCAGTTTTCCCATCACATCAGCTTCTGTCTTCTGTTTTTCTTCTGCCGCTGCTGCACTTCGCAGTTCAAAACGATATTTCTGTGATACTTCGGGATATTTGGTTCTATCCACTTCCTCCATAAACATAGTGAGAGGTCTTACATAAACCTGAAAATCATCATACAATGCCTGGTATACAACCATCATCTCACCGGTTTCGCTATGTTTTGCAAGCGTACAAATCTGATACAGATTGCCCTTAAAATGTCTGTATATTTCCTGTGGTCTTGGATTATTTCTCATATATTTCTCCATTTCAATCTCTTACTGCTTTTCCTGCTGCAGCACCTCAGTCAAAAGTCTGCAGTCCAATCCTTATTATAATCCCAAACCACTGAAATGTCATTCTTCTCTTTCTCAAAAGTATGTGGAAGATTATACCGACAAAAATTCATACGCAAAGCTGCAATTCTCATCCACAAATTCTGTCTTCGTCAGTTCTTCCTGTAATACTTCCTGCTCCTGTATGCTTAAATGACTGATTTTCTTATGATGAATCATGACGGTATAGTTTCTGTTTCCTGCTTCATCCGATACCCTACGAATCGTAACACCGCTATTATTGTATCCAAAATCCGCTAACAACTGTTTCAGTTCCAATAAATATTCCTGTTCCATCGCCGCATAGTACTGCTTCTGGCTTCTCATATCAGCTTTCTCCTGACTCATAACCGTCTGGGATGTACAGAATAAAATCACCATAATAAGTGCTATTGTTGTAACAACAAATACCATATTTTTCCTGTTCATATGCTTCTCCTCCATACGTGTAATAACTTATCTGTCCTTTCAGGCAGTTCTCTTTGCCCTGCTCTTGCCCTGTTTCTGTTTATAAGATAACATTTTATAAGTCCCATAAACCGTACTTTGACAACCATATGCAC
>CAZOZM010000089.1:0-1168 GCA_964584255.1 uncultured Lachnoclostridium sp.
GGTATCAATAGGTATTTGCCATTTTGTTCAGAATGTAGCTTGCATATTGAGCGAAAAGTTTCCGATCTTTTTTTCTTTCGTCAGTTAATTCAAAGAAAAGTTCCTTGCTTTTGTACTCCCTTTTGAAGAATGGTTCAATCAGAATATCCCATTGTGGAAGATAGGAGGAATATTTTCTGGTATAACAGTTTGAGGCAGAAGCCTGGGTACGATGTGCCTTGTCCACAAAGGTAGCAACAGATTTGTGAATGGCAACGTCTTCCATTGGAAGGTAATAATAATCCTTGTAATTGGAATAGAAATATTTCATTTCCTCATCATAAAGCGGTACTTTCAAAATGCCTTCCTTTCCTTCGGCAGAAAAATAGCAGCCATTGGAAAAGGTAGAAAGTGTTTTGGGAAGCGGATGGGATAATTCAATTTTCATCAAAAGTTCATGTCGGTTATTGCCATGATAATCCTGATAGAAATTTGCCTGCACTTTTTTGGCACGAAGCGGTTCGTTAAATAAATCATAGTATGCCAAAAGGGAAGTTAATTGGAGCATTCCCTTCATATCGTCGCTGTTATGAAGCAGGAGCATACGATAATCAGAATCGACCGGCTGTTTCACATAACGGTGATAGACCGTAATCAGTTCGCCACCATTGTATTTGTCCTGTCTGTTGATTCCCATAAAGGTTTCTAAGGTTTTCTGCTTACAATTTGGCACATTTAAGAAAAACTTGTAAGGAGATACTCGTTTGTATAAATCAATTCCCTCAAAGGAATCAAAATTGTATGGAAGTTCATATTGTGCACATTTCTGGAGCAGATAAGGCAAATCAAAATTGTTGCCATTAAAATGAACCAGATGCGTGTAGGAAGAGGCAAAGGAAAAGAAGGCATTTAGGACTTCCTTTTCTTCCTCATAAGTATCTGCAAACCATTGAAGGATGTACCAGCAGCCAGATGAATAGTAGGCTGTTCCAATCAGATATAGGCAGGAACTTCTGGCGGTAAAACCTGTTGTTTCAATGTCCACAAAAAGAATTTTTTCCATAGGAGCAAGTTCTTCCAAAGGATAATTTATTGTAAAGTTTTCCAGTTTCCATTTTTCTGTACGCATAAATATCAACATCCATTCTCTTTTTTCGAAAAACAATTATACACGAACATAATAACATAT
>CAZOZM010000090.1:0-1151 GCA_964584255.1 uncultured Lachnoclostridium sp.
TCAAGTATACTATAAGAATACTGAGACATAATCTCGCATATGCTTTCACATGAAGATTAAAAATGTTGAGAAAACTAAAAACAATGGAATATTTTTGCTCGCCGCATTGTTTGCGGGGGCGATGATTTGTTTTCCTGGCGTAACTACCAACGGTGCAAAATCTGCCATAATCATTTGGATCAATTCGATAGTGCCAATGCTGCTGCCGTTTTTTATATTTTCGGATTTTGTGAAGAATACGGAGGCGATTCATAACATTTCACCGAGGATTTATCCGCTTGTTATTGCGATTCTGTCGGGTTATCCCATGGGTGCGAAGACTACTGCGGACTTTGTCGGGCAGAAGGTTTTGGGTAGGGACGAAGGGTGTCGGGTTCTTGCGTATGCGATGGTGACAGGACCAGCATTTTTGACGGGAACCATAGGTATCTTTTTAGACAGCCAGAGGGCATCGATCGTGGTGCTGATTGCCCACTATATAAGTGCGCTATTAAATGGAATTATCTGGTCGCAGAGCTGGTCATGCCAGACGGGCGGAGTTTGCACGACTGGCCGACGGAGCTCAGCGGCTGACGCACATGAGGCGGCCAGGCTGCACACGGCTGGCGGAGCGATGCGAACTTCTGAACTTTTTTCCGCATCGATTTTATCGGGATTGCGAGCCATGGGGATTATATTGGCATATCTCATGCTCTTTATGATAGGAATGAACCTGCTGGATCAGGTGGGCTTTCGCCAGCTAATCGAAAATGAAATGATGGCTTCGTTTATAAAAGGGCTTTTGGAAATGACGGCAGGAGCGAGCATGGTTGGAGCTTGCAATGCACCGATGGTTTTGAAAATTTTTTGCGTAACTGTGCTGGTTTCCTTTGGGGGACTTTCGGTTATAGGGCAAAGTGCCTCAATGACAGCGGGTTCGGGCATAAGCACGATGGACATTTTTAAGCGAAAGGTTACCCATGGGATTTTGGCAGGACTGATTGCATTTCCGCTGGCGAATCTTGCGTTTTGAGAATGCGAGCACATACAAATGGAATATAGAAGAATAATAAAAACAGAAGAAAAAGGAGCGGCATGTCTATGCAAAACATGAGCAGCGTAGGAATTGTAGCAGAGTACAATCCATTTCACAACGGACATAAATACCAAAT
>CAZOZM010000091.1:0-1130 GCA_964584255.1 uncultured Lachnoclostridium sp.
TTGGAGTGTCTGTAATGTTACACAACCACCCCGCTGCCTCCACTCTCTTGTTGACTTCCATTGCCACCCTGTCACCACCTGCATTACGCTCAAACTCGCATTCTTGTACCTTGTTCTCTATAAGCACTCTTGCAGCATTCCTGTATTGTTCTTCGTAATCTGCCGTATTGTCACATACACAGTCTATGCAATAGTAATCATCTCCATACTTTTGAAGGACTGGCAAGACAAAGTAGTCTGTTCCTTTTCCTTTGGTGTCGCATTGTGCCGTAACAATCTCCGGTTCTCCATGCGGTAGGTTAAGGTATCTGCGTATCTTGTCATCTGGGAACAATAACCCTTCACGTTCAACTGGTTCCTGCTTATAGAGGCATTTGTAGGAAATATCGTCCATTAACAACTGTTGGTCCGCAAAAAACTCTTTCGTGAAACCGCCAAATTCATAATCGAAATTGCTTTCACCTGTTACCGGGTCTGTGTCAGGTACCGCTATAACCTTTACCCTTGGATTCCCTCGATACATGTCCTGTAACCGTCCGATAACATCCTTAACAGACCAACGTGTAGCGATGTGAATTTCTTTACAGTTTTTTCCGTCAGTATCTTGTATTTTTCGTTGTCGTGCATCCACCGCATACTTATTCCACAATTTCTCAAGCGTCATGGGATTTAGAGCTTCTTCGATACCGCCTATCATATCATCAACAAGAAGGAACTTAGATGCACGAACCTTACCCGCATTCTTACTTCCAACAGAAGTACACTGCATACTTGGGAACGGTTTGTACTTACCCAGATTGAATTGTTCCATCTTGGCATCGGTTCTTGTTACCGACAGGCTAGGGAAAATTTCGTTCCATGCGTACTCGTCCGTGTTTGTTACGATGTCTAATGCTCCATCGTAGAACATTCGTGTAATGTCGCTGCTGTGAGAATAAAAAAGATTAAAGTCGCTTGGAAACCATCCGACAACAAGGCAGATGAAGAACTTCTCAATACTTGTCTTGCCTGCTCCAGGGATTAATGAAATGCACAATACATCGTACTTGTCATCAATCATTCCTTGTAATGCGTCTGTAAGTCCGATTCTGAGAAACTGTTTCCGCCTCGGCATGTAAAACCGTTCCCTT
>CAZOZM010000092.1:0-1102 GCA_964584255.1 uncultured Lachnoclostridium sp.
GGAATCTGAAAGCCTTGATTTTACTGGCTTAAAGATTCCGAGAGATTATTATCCAGTGAGGAGTTATTTTATTTTTACAAACAAAAGTGCTATAATTATGCGGCTTGTGGCGTTTTGCAAACGCCTAAACACAAGAACAAGGTGGATTTTATAAAATAAAAGCAAGTCCGGTTAGCCGGGCCTGCTTTTTTTGTGAAAGAAAATTGCTTGTCTGCTGCGGGAATCTAACAGGAATTGCTTAGATTTTCGCAAGGGAAGCAATGGCTGTGTCTGCGATTATGGTATCGTAGTGTTCTGCCATATGAAATTTTAATCCGACGGAAGAAGCTTCTGCTCTGCTGTATTCATACAGAATGTAAGATACCGTTTCCCATTCTGACAGAATCATGCCGCCAGGAGAGATTGCCAAAACGTATCGATTACTATATTTGTCTTTATACAGACTGCTGTCACCGCGGTAAAAAGGAGCAATGATTCGAGCCAGTCTTATGGCATCCGAAATAGAAGCAAAGGAAACAATACGGGTTAAATCACAGACCTGAGGAGTGCTGCCTGAAGATTCCGGCGCAAAGGAAGCATCTGCCGATTCTGCGGAACCAGTGGATTTGTTCTGGTGTTCTATTCTGCGAAGCATATCCATCATTTCGTCTGTGGATTCAGCAAAAGAATCTAAAATGTCATCATCTTCTTCGTCATCACCTTCATGTACGGAAGGCGCAAACTTGGCAAAACGAGTATCCAGTTCTTCCGGGTCCTCTACTTTGGTAATAATGAGTACAATGCACTCAGGATTCAATGGAATCGCTTCTATCATCAAAGGAATGTCTTCCGCTTCAAAACCAAATTCATAGGCTGCCTGCTGCATCATATCACGAAAAAGACTTTTTGCCTTTTCGGTGCCATATGCTAATTCACTTATTTTTAATTCCCTATCCGCTAAATCTTCTCTGGTAAGAGTGCAGCGAATCTGGTGTTCATTTACTTTTTCAATTTTCATAATAATCCTCATTTCTGCGCATGCTGTCACATTTTACTAATAAGATACTGCTGCTGCCTCTTTCTGTTCATATCTTCTGCAAAAACTTGCATCGGAAGTTAAAAG
>CAZOZM010000093.1:0-1097 GCA_964584255.1 uncultured Lachnoclostridium sp.
CTATATGACAATAGACAACCGTCTGCTTCTGTATGTTTTCACGCCCGACAAGGTTTACGGCTCAAAAGGCTTCAACAGCGTTGAGGTTTGCCGTGAGGCGTTCGATTACCTCGAGGAAGAGGTAAAGAAGCTTGGCTTTGACGGTATGATTTATGTCGGAAGCAATGCCGCATCAAGCGAAACACTCTATAAAGCAGGCTTTGACGCAACCTCGGCGTACAACTGGGGTGCGGAGGGCTACAAGCTTGAAGTAAACAAGAATGCAAACCTCTCAAATGCCGCCGACACTCACGCCTATACCATTCCGACGATTGCAGTCGGATTCAACAGTGTCGGCTGGAGCGGAAATCGCACGCCTCTTATGACAGCCGAGGATATGAAATCGGTGGCTACCTGGGCAAGAGATGAGTTTTCGCCAAAGTACGCCGAAAAGGACAGCTGGCAGGAAAATCTTTATATGATTGCAACCTGGAACGAGTACGGCGAGGGAACATATGTTATGCCGTGCGAGGGTTTGAACGGTTTTGGCTACCTCGACAGCCTGCGTGAGGTGTTCACCGACGAAAAGGCGGACAGCTCGCTCAACACAATTCCCACGGAAAACCAGCTGAAGAGAATAAACAGAATGTACCCTCAGCACAAAATTCTGTTGAGAAAGAACGGCGACTATGTAAAGCCCAAGGTTGAGATTGACACATCGGCATACGACACGGTGCTTACGGTAATTCCGGCAACGCACCCCGGTGCAATCAGCCCTTCCAAAATTGACAATTTCGCAAAGAACGACGACGGCTCTATCAGCGGTAAAACCAACTCGCCCGACAACTACCTTGCGTTCGGCAACGGAAATGCTCTCGACCTTTCGGCGGCAAACCTTGTTAAGGTTACGGCGAAGATACCCGAGGGCAAGTCGATGGTAATGTATTTCACAACCGAGGACGACCAAACCTGGAACGAAGCGAAGGCTTCTTCGGCGAAAGCTTCCGAAACGGGTGATTTTGCGGAATACTACTTTGATTTTTCCAAGAATAAGAGCTGGACAGGCACGCTTAAATGGTACAGACTCGACCCGACAGGCTCGGCGGGCGATGAATTTG
>CAZOZM010000094.1:0-1073 GCA_964584255.1 uncultured Lachnoclostridium sp.
TTCCAGTTCTTATCTACCGATTTGGATGGTATTTTTGGTACAACCATGTCTGTATCAGCAACCGTAATCTTTATGTTCGTTATGTTTGGTGCATTTCTGGAAAAATCCGGCTGCAGCCAGTTTATTAACGATTTAGCCTTTTCCTTAACTGGAAAAATTCGTTCTGGCCCAGCACTTTCAGCGGTAGTAGCATCTGCATTAATGGGAACAATTAATGGCTCTGCAGTAGCAAACGTAGTAGGTACCGGTACTTTTACCATTCCGTTAATGAAGTCAAGAGGTTATCGTTCTCCATTTGCAGCAGGTGTAGAGTCTGTAGCATCTACAGGCGGACAGATTCTTCCTCCAGTTATGGGTGCGGGTGCATTCCTGATGGTAGCATTTACCAATGAGCCATATATTGCGATTGTAACTGCAGCAGTGGTTCCGGCTCTTCTGTACTTTGTCGGCTGTGCGACAGCAGTCGTTTCTCAGTCTGAGATTGCAGATATCGAAATGGTAGATCCGAAAGAGATTCCGCAGACCAAGCAGGTATTAAAATCTGGCTGGATTTACATTGTTATTATTGCAACACTGGTTTATTGTCTGTTAGGAGCACAGTTATCTCCTCTGTACTCTGCTTTGATCGCAACCGTCAGTGTTCCGGTTGTTATGTTCTTCGACTTTAAGCAGAAACGTTTTACCCTTAAGGATATTCCTTCCTCTATGGTAAAGGCTGGCTTTAGTGCAATTTCAATTGTTATGGGATGTGCCTGTGCAGGTATTGTAGTAGCAATGGTTTCCTTAACCGGTATCGGCGTTGTATTTGGCGATATGATGATTAAGGCAGCAGGCGGACTGCTCTTCCCGTCTCTGGTATTTACTGCTTTAGCTTGTGTAGTTCTTGGTATGGGTCTTCCGACCACCTCTGCGTATGTTATCGCAGCATCCATTTTAGCACCGTCTCTGATTAAACTGGGTCTGCCGTTATTAACTGCTCATTTATTTGTATTTTACTTTGCTTGTCTGTCTGCAATTACTCCTCCGGTTGCTTTGGCGGCTTATGCAGGAGCTGGATTGGCGAAATGTGATCC
>CAZOZM010000095.1:0-1072 GCA_964584255.1 uncultured Lachnoclostridium sp.
CATGGATTTGGTGGGTATCCAGTTCCGGATACTTGTAACGCCAGTCATCATATTCCTCTTTGGTGCTTTCGCCATTCTCCAGCTTCTTGGCTTCGGCGAGCCATGCACGGAACATTTTATCCATAGAGGTATAGGTGGAGTACTAAAAAGCCTGATTATGACTGCTATTTATGCGTTGGAGCTTCTCATTGGCAAGGTGTTCAAGATGGCTTCGCAAAAGGCAGATAAGGGTATAGAAACGGTTGTAAAGATAGAGCCGGAGCAGACACCTGTTAAGAGGGTAAATTCGTTTGTAAAAGTCAAGAGCGAGCCTGTGCCGGAAATGCCGAAGAAGTCAGCACTTGCTTCAAAGTATCCAAGGATTGCGGATATTTATAATAAGCTGGAGAAGCAGAATGCTGCTATTTATGATAGAGAGCAACAGCTTGCCAGCGTGGAAAAGGAGCTTGCCGGAGCGAAGGGCATCTTTAAGGCAAAACAGCGTAAGGAGTTGCAGGAGCAGGTAGAACAGCTAAAGACACAGATATCCAATATGAAGCGGTATCTGCCAAGTATTGTGCAGGGTTATGGATACAAGAATGTGAAGGAGTTTCTAGCTGAATATAGAGCTTGTAAAGCGGAGTATACCGATTATCAGTCGGCAGTTGTAAAGTGGGAACAACAGACCGGAAATAAGGCAGAAGAAGACAGCTTAAAAGCAAGATTGCAGAGGAAGCAACAGGAAGTGAAGGAACGAGAAAACAACAGACACAGCCATCATTACAGGAGTGATAGAGGTGGCAGATAAGGAGCAGATTATGGAGAAACACATCATTGGAGAAAATGGAATCAGTTATACGCTTGGAGAGGACGGATTGTATTATCCGGATTTGAAACTGCCGGAGGGCACGCATTATGAGATTGGCAGGTATGGGCTTATGCGGTGGGAGTATTTAAAAAATCATCGCAGGGGAGAGTATATCCGTCTGCTTATGGATGGAAAGTTAAATGAGCATCTGCATGAGGTGAATAAGCAGTGTTATGAGAGAATGGACTTTCTTGTGGAGCAGATGAAAGCAGGTGCAGGGATTAC